>CAKZVK010000081.1 GCA_937921825.1 uncultured Saprospiraceae bacterium | reverse complement strand
GAGGTCAGTAGAGAAATTACCGAAGTCAAAAAAGCAAAGGAGAATTTAGAACTCAGAGAGTATCAGTTTAGGACTCTTATAGAACATTCTCCCTTTGCTCTATTAAGAGTAAGCACTCAAGGAATAATCAATTATGTATCTCCAAGAGGAGAACAGATCTATGGACTAAGTGCCGATGAAGTCATAGGTAGACCAATTACAGATTTCGTCAATAAAGACTCTCATGCTGCCCTAATCAACGGTCTACAAAAACTAATGAATAGAGAGAGTGAAGCATGGGCCAGTGTAGAAGCAAAAAATCAGAGAGGGGAAGATATTTTCCTAGAAGGTATTGCGACTCTATTGAGTGATGAAAATGGTGAGCCCAAAGAAATTTTCTTATCCTTTCTGGACGTTACAAAAGAAAGAGAAGCAGAAAAAAGATTGATCGTTTCAGAGGGTAATTACAACTCATTATTTGCCAATACAGAAAATGCCATTCTTGTCTACGATTTCAAAACAGGAGCAATCAATGATTGTAATAATGCAGCGGTAAAGCTATTTGATAAGACTAGAGAGAAGCTGTTAGAAACCAAGGATTTAGATTTGTTTCCTCAGTTTACTAATCATCTTCCTAAGGTAGATCAGCACAAATTGGTAGCCAAGATTAAATCTGCCATAGAAAATGATGAAAAAATCGAAAATCAGTTATTTATAGTAAAGCAATCTGACGGCTTTGAAAGATATACTAAACTAAATGTGGTTAGAGCTATTCAGGAGTCTAGCTTAGTATATATTATGATATCTGATGAGACAGAATCTATACAAAAGAATATTCTCATAGAAGAGAAATCTTCCATCTATGAGGCTCTGATTCATAATAGTTTTGATGGTATAGATATCATCAAATACAAGGCCCAGGATGGTTATATAGTAGATGGGCAGCTCATCGTAAGAAATGAGCAGATGAAAAAAATAGTAGGTAGTACCTCTGATAGATTATTTGATAGAGAAGATGATCTACTTTCTATCTCGCCAGAATTCCAAAGGGACGGCTCTAAGAGTCTAGACGTCATAAGGAAAGTAGTAGTAGATACTATAAAGGAAGGCAATACTAAAATAGAGTATAGATTTGAGCATGAATCAGGTTGTTGTGATGTAGTGGCCTCTCAGAAAATGTTCCAGTTCGATAATCTAGTCTACATGATTAAGAACTACAGAAATGTTACAGATGAGGTTAAGCAAAAGCAGATTATACAGGATCAGCTAGAAGTTCTCAATGCTAAGAATGAAGAGATGAAGAAGTACATAGAGAGTAATCTTCAATTGGAAAACTTTGCATACATCGCTTCACATGATCTCAAGGCTCCTATTAGATCCGTTATAAGTTTTGCTCAGTTACTGAGGAATAATGTCGGCAATTCTCTTGAGGATAAGAATGCCAGGTTCTTGGATATAATTATCACTGCTAGTACTAACATGCAAGTACTCATTGATGATCTACTGTCGTTCTCTAGAATTAATACGCAGGCGATAGAGTTTGAGAATGTCGATCTGCCCAAGCTCATTAACCATTTGCTCATAGAAGTGAGCGAACCCGTAGAAGCTGTCAAAGGAAAAGTAGAAATCGTGAAACTGCCGGAGACAATGGTTGCAGATGCTTCCAGAATCAGACAAATTTTCCAGAACCTAATCATGAATGGGATGAAGTTCTATAAGGAAGGGGAGACGCCTTTTGTGACAGTTGACTATCAAGAGTCAGACAGCAAATTTACTTTCTCAGTAAAGGATCATGGAATAGGAATAGAGCCGCAGTACCTTAGGGAAATCTTCTTAATGTTCAAGAAGCTTCACAGTGAAAATAAGTTTAAGGGTACGGGTATAGGGTTATCTATCTGCAAGAAAATAGTCGAACAACATAATGGTGACATCTGGGTAGAATCTGAACTAGGCAAAGGAGCGACCTTTTACTTTACTATCTGCAAGCACATAGAACCGAATATCTAGAAAAGAAAAAGATTAGAACGAGAGAATAAACTCTCTAAGGTTTTCATCAGAAGTTAAGTTCAACTTTTTCTTCAGCCTGTACCTAGTCATCTGAAGACTTTTCATTTCTACATTCAGAATTCTAGCTAACTCGTAGTTATCTATATTCATTTTTATATAAGCGCAGTGCTTGAGATCCAAAGTTGTTAGTTTTGGATTTCTAGAAGTTAGCTTAGTAAAGAACTGATTATCTAGACTTTCGAATACATCTTTAAATTCTGACCATGATTGGTCCTCAGAAGTAAGTTCAGTTACTCTCCTTTCTAGTTGTCGTAGTCTTCTCAGGACACTACTTTCAGGGTTTTCACTTTTTAGCTGAGTATAGCAATCTTCTACTAGAGAGAGGATCGATTTCATGTTAGTGTTGACTTTGGTGTTATCCATTTCCATTGTCAGCATCTTTCTCTTGACTTCTCCGATATCTTTTTGGTGTTCTTCCTCAGAAGTATCTAAGAGTTCAGTCTTTATGGCCAAGGATTTTTCTAGTTCTTCCTTCTGCGCGGTGATAATCTTGGTGAGGTCCAGCAGCTCCTTTTTCTGCTTCTGCATGGTCTGGCTGGCATCATTGAGTTTGATAGCATTCAGTACCCTAGCCATAAGTTCTATCTTACTGACGGGCTTATTTAGAAAATCCAAACTACCATAGTCAAATGCTTCTTCTAGTACTTTTTCGTCTTGAAGACCAGTAATAATGATAATAGGAATTTCGCTAAAAGCCTTGTTCTTTTTGATAATTTTCAAGGTTTCTAGGCCTCCCTGACGTGGCATTTGCCAGTCTAGGAGTATAAGGTCAGGCTTGATTTCTGGTAGTTTATCCAGTACTCCTAGGCCATCTTCCAGTTCTGCGAACTGATAATTAGCCTCTCCGAGATATTCTCTGTATATAATTCTGTCAAACTCCCTATCGTCTATGATAAGAATCTTAGGTAATTCCATGGTTTGTTGCTTTCATTCTCAGGAGTACGTATAACAAGAATAATTCCGAAAACTTCATAATGTATTCTGCGTTTATAGAAGACATCAATTATTACTTAACTTTGCGCCATAATTCATGCAAATGAGCCAGTTTACGACAGATTTTCACCATTCCCACTCAGAAGAGCCTCATATTCAGAGGACTAAAGAGATCATCACTAAGTATCCCGAAATTAAGAAACTTATGGGGAGAAATCCTAATACGTTTTATTACACTTTAGGGATAGTTATCTTGCAGATAGCGGTCGCTTTTGCTGTTAGTGGCTATGCTTGGTGGGTTGCATTGATTGCGGCGTATGCTGTAGGGGCCTTTGCTAATCATGCCTTGTTTGTGCTTATGCATGAGTTTACGCATAATATGGTGTTCAAAAATAGAACAGCAAACCTATGGGGAGGTATCCTCTGTGACCTTCCTAATGCTTTTCCTACCTCGGTTTCATTTAGAAAGTACCACTTGAAGCATCATGCTTTTCAGGGACATTATGATATAGATGCAGACCTGCCAAGTAGCTGGGAAGCAAAATTAATAGGCTCTAATTTCATTGGGAAGTCACTATGGCTGATGTTTTTCCCAGTTTTTACTGCTCTCAGACCTCCAAGACTCAAGGAGATCAAGTTTGCTAGTAAGTGGATTTATATCAATATCCTGACTGTAATAGTTTTTAATGTCTGTATCTATTTATTCATGGGCCCTATTGCTTTGGCATACTTTGCCTTCTCTTTTGTCTTTTCGATAGGACTGCACCCATTAGGTGCGAGATGGATCCAAGAGCACTTTTTAGTGGCCCCACCTCAAGAGACCTACAGCTACTATGGGATTCTCAATAAAGTAGCTTTTAATGTAGGCTATCATAATGAGCATCATGACTTTGCCTATGTGCCGTGGAACAATTTACCAAAGATCAAGGCTATAGCTCCTGAGTACTATGAAACTCTTGTCTATCATACCTCATGGACTAAACTGTTATTACAGTGGATCTTCGATAAAGAGCTATCTCTTTTCAGTAGGGTACTAAGGACCGATAGAGGGGGTATAAAAATCACAGGGTCTTCTGAAGCAGATTTTGTAGCGGGCAGAAAGAATAAAGAGAATCTAGCGGTATAATTTTAGGGCTGTACGGCTTTAGGGTTGTACGGCTAGTGCATCCTGTCACCTCTAGGTGTCAGCTCATTCATTATGGTAGCTTCATAATCGAGGTATTCTTGCCATCTAGCCTTAGCGACTTCTTCGCCAGCATATTCCTTTGCTAGATCTATAAATAACCTATAGTGGCCTGCCTCACTCACCATGAATTTGTGGTAGAACTCCTTGAGCTCCTCCTCTGATATATGTAGAGAAAGTAATCGGAATCTTTCGCAACTGCGGGCTTCTATGAGTGCAAAGGTGAGTAGCCTTTCCAGTAGACTTTTATCCTTGCCGCCCCCTTTTTCTTGAAAGCTGATGAGCTTATTGACATATTCATCTTTTCTCTGGTAGCCTAGTTTTAGGTTTCGCTTTTCTAGCTCTTTGAGTACCATTCTGAAATGTCCCCATTCTTCAGTTACTATAGGCGCTAGTTCCTTTACCAGTCTTTCTCTATCAGGAAACATCTGAATCAGTGTAATACAAGAGGTCGCTGCCTTCTGCTCACAGTAAGCATGGTCAGTTAGAATTTCTTCCAGACTTTTTTCTGCAAGATTGACCCATCTAGGATCAGTAGGTAGTTTTAGTCCTAGCACTTATTTTAGATTTGAGAGATAGATAAGTTGGTTCTTTACTAAGTCGATATTCTGTACTTCATATTCCTCTACACCTTCTTCCCAGAGCACAGTAATCTTATCTATGTAGTGTTTTTTTAGGAGCCCGACATTGGTTTTGTTAATGGCATAAGTACCCGTATAGATTGTGTATTTATCATTTCTTTTGACCTTGCCTCTGCTTCGTTCTATATTTTCTAGGTAGAGGTGATCTTTATTGATGAGCTTCACCTTGATCTTTCCACCTTTTTCTAGGTTGCCATAATTGACCTTAGCTTTGTCAGAGTTGATTTTATATTCTAGGATGAGAAAGTGATTCTCCTCCACTTTATTGATAAAGCCAGTGCACTCCATGAGATATTCATCTTTCATATACTTTCTTACCTGAGGGTGATTGTATACAAAGAATTGTCTCGGCATGAATTTATGAGTTGCAATGCCACTTTCATTTGAAGACTCATGCACTAGTGTACAATCTAGATCAGGTGATATTGTATAGTCGTTTTCATCTATACTCTCAGCAGCAAACCACTCTAGATTAGCTTGGCTAGAGACCTCATAGCTCAGGGCTACGATTAATATCAATAAACAAAGTGCTTTTTTCATTAGTCTATAAAATTGGACTTTTTTCCACTAAAATTCTTCTCGCTGATTATAAATATTATCTTGAATTAAAATCACAGTTAATGTTAGTAAAGAGAGGATTTTTGCAAGTATCTATCTTATTTGGGCTCTTATCTTTATGGTCGTGTAATAAGGATTCCCCAAAGATAATTAATGAGATGCCGAAAATAGAATATCCAACGACTACAAAAGATAACAGTGTAATAGATGATTATCATGGCACGAAGGTAGCCGATCCCTACAGATGGCTAGAGCAGGACACCGCTAGCAAAGTAGAGCAGTGGGTCCAGAGTCAGAATGCAGTGACCTATGATTATCTAGCTAAGATTCCTTACAGAGAAAAAATAAAGGAGAGATATGAAGAACTGTTTAATTACGTAAAGTTAAGCTCTCCTTATAAGAAAGGCCCATATTACTTCTTTAGTAAAAACGATGGCTTGCAGAACCAATCTGTCATCTACTACCAGAAGGGCATAGACGGAGAACCAGAAGTATTTCTAGATCCTAACACGATGTCTGCAGAAGGTACCAGCTCTGTGAATATCTTAGGGTTCTCACCAGATTATAAATACCTGGCTTATTCTAAAGCCGACGCAGGAAGTGACTGGAGCACAATTTATGTTATGGAAGTAGCTACTAAAAAGCAACTAAAGGATGAACTGAAATGGGTAAAGTTCTCAGGAGCATCATGGCTAGATAATGGCTTCTATTATAGTAAGTATCCAACGCCAGAAGATGGTACCGAGCTTTCGGCTGTAAATGATTTTCATTCTATATATTTCCATAAATTAGGCGAACCACAGACAGCTGATAAGCTGATATACAGTAATCCTAAAGAACCTAAGCGCTATCATTTTGGAGGCGTGACTGAGGATAAGAAATTCCATATTGTAAATGCGACCACAGGTACTGATGGGTATGAAACTTATTATAAAGACCTCTCCAAGCCGGGTTCTGATTACATTCCTCTCTTTCAAGGTTTTGAGAATAAGAATACCGTCGTGGATCATCACGAGGGCCGATTTCTAGTACATACAGATATCGATGCACCAAAGTATAAGCTCGTGTCTATAGATCTTTCTCAGCCGCAAAAAGAAAATTGGAAGACAATCATCTCTGAGCAAGAAGAGCTCTTAGACTATGTCAATCTTGGAGGTGGAAAAATATGGGCTAACTACCTCAAGGATGCAAAGACTGTCATTAAACGTTTTGATAAAGATGGATCTAATGCACTCGAAGTAAAACTACCGGGCTTAGGCACAGCTTGGGGTTTTGGTGGAGACAAAGAGGATGATCACTTCTTTTACTCTTTCACCTCCTTCACTATACCAGGTAGTATCTTTAAATATGACATTGCTAAGAATGAGTCTACTGAGTTTTTTGAGACAGAACTAAAGTTTAACCCAGAAGACTATGTGGAAAAGCAAGTTTTCTACACCAGTAAGGATGGAACGAAAGTACCCATGTTTATAGTCCACAAAAAAGGCTTGGAATTGAATGGGGATAACCCAGCGTATCTATATGGATATGGTGGCTTTAATGTAAATCTGACACCGAGCTTTAGTACGTCTAGGATGTTACTATTAGAAAACGGTGGTGTATTTGCTATGCCGAATCTAAGAGGAGGAGGAGAGTATGGTGAAGAATGGCATAAGGCCGGAATGCTACATAATAAACAGAATGTCTTTGATGACTTTATAAGTGCGGCAGAATATCTGATATCTAATAAATATACCTCTTCTGATAAACTGGCTCTAGCGGGGGGCTCTAATGGAGGACTCCTAGTAGGGGCAGTTATGACGCAGAGGCCAGACTTGTTTTCGGTGGCTTTTCCAGCAGTCGGAGTTATGGATATGTTGAGATACCATAAGTTCACCGTAGGGTGGGGATGGGTGCCAGAATACGGCTCTAGTGATGAGAAAGAACATTTTGCAAATCTTATGAGCTATTCTCCATTACATAACCTCAGGGATGGTGTAGAATATCCAGCGACTATGATTAATACCGCAGATCATGATGATAGAGTAGTGCCGGCGCATTCCTTTAAGTTTGGAGCTAGGTTACAAGAAGCCCATTCAGGAGAAGCACCTGTACTCCTAAGAATCGATGTGGATGCTGGGCACGGAGCTGGCAAGCCTACTTCTAAGATTATAGAGGAGCAGGCTGATCGTTGGTCGTTCTTCTTCTATAATACAAACAGTCCAGTAAAATACTTGGAAGGTTAAACTGACATGGAGACATTGAATTTGATAACTTTGGACTACAAAAAAAGAGGCTTATTTATCTTTTCGAAATAGGAGGTTTTACCATTAGGATACTGGATATTCTAGACGTGCTCATTGCCGCTTACTTAATATACCTCGTATATAAGTATGTCAAAGGAACAGTAGCAGTTAATATCTTTATAGGTATTACTATCTTTTTCTTGTTGCTTACAGTAGTGACCAATCTACAAATGCGATTTCTCAGCCTTATGTTGGGTTCTGTAGCCGGAATTGGTTTGATAGGACTGATGGTGATTTTCCAGCCAGAGATAAGGAGGTTCTTACTGATGGTAGGAGATAATACCTTGAAGACCCGATACGACTTCTTCGAAAAGTTCTTCAAGCAGACGGGCTTGGATAATACAGATCAAGCCACTGCATTGACCAATGAAATACTAAAAGCAACTGTGGCACTAAGTCGGACTAAGACAGGAGGACTCATGATACTCACTAAGTCAGATGCCTTCCAACTCGTAAAGACAGGCAAGGTCATAGATGCTAAAGTCAGTTCCATACTCCTGGAAAATTTATTCTTTAAGAATGCCCCTCTGCATGATGGTGCTGTCGTTATACTCTATGATAAAGTTGTAGCGGCCAGTTGTATCTTACCAGTATCAGAAAACACCAACTTACCTGATGATCTGGGGCTCAGGCATAGAGCAGGCCTAGGAGCTACGGAAAGCACTAATCATCTTGCCGTTATGGTGTCTGAAGAAAATGGGGAAGTCTCTTATGCTTCAGAAGGAAGAATCTACCAAAATGTTTCTGAGGATGAATTGAGACTGAAAGTCACTCAGTACTTCTCAGGATTCGATTAGGACTTCAAGTTTTTTAGATAAGCTGTTGGCGTTATCCCAGTAGTTTTTTTAAAGACTCTATTGAATGAAGCCTTAGAATTAAAACCACTTTCCTCTGCTATTCCTAAGATGCTGTAGTTATCTGCTTTGCCATCAGCTAGAAGCTTTTTTACTTTCTCTACGCGATACTTATTTATAAAGTCATAGAAATTAGACTCAAAGGAAAGCTTGAGCACTTTGGTCAATCTATAACTGGGTATATCAGATTGTCTTGATAGTTTATTGAGAGTCAGTAGGGGATCGAGATAGGGCTCCTCCGTTTCCATTAATTGTAGAAGTTTCGCTTTGTCCTCATCTGTGTATTCTTGCGCTCTGAGGCTTTCCTCTGGCCTATCCGTCTCGGCAATAGATTCTTCTGATTCTATTTTTAGCAACTGTGGTTTTTGAGCAGAGAATAGATCTGTCTTCCTGACCGCTATAAAGGCTAATCCAAAGATGTACAGGCCTAGAAACCCAAGCGTATAATAATCATAGAGCAAGATGCTATCATGTTCATTGAAGAGATTATAGATATAGCTCACGGAGCCTATGACCCATAATATTATGGCTCCCACCACTATCCAGTTCATCCATAGCAAATTCACTTCTTGCTCATAGGAGTAGGCTTCTAGAAACTTTTTATGATAGTTTCTAATGATCCTTATGACCATAATAAGATAGAAGGGTGCCGTGACTAACTTAATGAGGGGATACCCTAATTGTGAGTCAGTAGGTAAGTTATAGGCTGTAAAGACTGGTATCAATATGATCAAGAGGAATAATAAAAAGGGCACAAAATGCCAATAGTCCCAGCTCTTGAGCTTGAAGTTTTCTATGGTAAGAGCCTTGTTGTAGAACCAGAGCAGCGGGCCATATAATAATGGAATGGCATAATTCAGCTCTGAGAAAAAAGCTTGATAGTATACCGTAGGACTTTTCGCAAAAAGAAATACAAATACACAGTTAATCGTAATCAAGAGGAAGATAGTACCTAGGAAGATGTGCTCAAGTTGCTTCGACTTTCTAGTAAAAAGTAAAAGCACAAAAAGCGCAGAAAAAACCCCACATACTACAAATAGATTCTCCATGCAGAACAGAATGAATGTCTGATTCTCGGCTAATATATTATAATAAACGGATTATGAGTTTGAAATCTTATTTAATGCACATTACTATTACCTTTGTGCCTTCAATATAATTATCGATGAAAAACGTACAGACCTATATTAGCAAGAACAAGAGGCGATTCCTTAATGAATTACTAGATTTCTTAAGGATCCCATCTGTAAGTGCAGATCCTAAATTTGCCAAGGATGTAAAGAAAGCCGCTCAGTTCCTGAAGGCAAGAATGGATGAAGCTGGCTTAGACAAGACTAAAATCTATCCTACTAAAGGTCATCCTATCGTATACGGAGAGAAAATCATAGACCCTAAATTGCCGACTGTCTTAGTATATGGTCATTACGATGTGCAACCCCCTGATCCCGTAGAACTATGGGATAGTCCACCTTTCGAGCCAGTAATCAAGAAAACCAAGATCCATCCACAGGGAGCTATTTTTGCAAGAGGGGCCTGCGATGATAAAGGGCAGCTATACATGCATGTCAAAGCTTTTGAAGCTATGCAAAAGAATGGTGGCGTTCCTTGTAATGTGAAGTTCATGATAGAAGGAGAGGAAGAGGTAGGATCTGATAACCTAGAGATTTTCTGCAAGAAATACTCTAAGATGCTCAGCTCGGATGTGGTCTTATTATCTGATACTTCTGTGATAGATAATAAGACTCCAAGTGTCACAGTAGGACTGAGAGGCTTGTCTTATGTAGAGGTGGAAGTGACAGGACCTAACAAGGACTTGCACTCAGGAGTATATGGTGGAGGTGTCACCAATCCTGTGAATGCCCTCTGTCAGATGATCGCTTCCATGCATGACCTGAATGGACACATTACGATCCCTGGTTTCTATAATGAGGTCGTAGAGCTAAGTAGTGATGAAAGAAAATTTGTCAATAAGGCTCCTTTCAGTGAAGCAGCTTACAAGAAATCTCTTGGTATAAAGGATATCAGTGGAGAGAGAGGGTACTCTACCTTAGAAAGGACTTCGACGAGACCTACCCTTGACGTTAATGGAATATGGGGAGGATATATCGGTGAGGGAGCAAAAACTGTTTTGCCCTCTAAGGCTTTCGCCAAAATCAGTATGAGATTGGTGCCTAATCAGCACCCTGATAAGATCACTAAACTGTTTACTGATCATTTCAAGAAAATCGCTCCACCGGGAGTTACTGTAGTAGTGAGACCCCATCATGGAGGTTTTCCAGCTGTAACTCCAACGAATACGATAGAGTATAAGGCGGCGTCTATGGCTATGAAAACAACCTATGGCAAGGAGCCTATTCCTGTAAGGGGAGGCGGTAGTATTCCTATTGTCGCTATGTTCGAAAAAGTATTTGGTGTGAAGTCAGTCCTGATGGGCTTTGGCTTAGACTCCGATGACATCCATTCTCCTAATGAGCATTATGGATTATTTAACTTCTACAAAGGCATAGAAACAATACCTTTATTTTTTGAAAATTATTCTAAGCTGAAGGCTAAGTCCTAGTCAGTTAATTTTAATAAAAGTATACAATGAAGTCTTTGTTTTTTTCTTTGTGTTTATTGATTACGTTTAATATTACAGCCCAAATGGATAAGAATAGTTACAGTGCAGGAGTTATGATAGGTCAGGATTTAATTGCCCAGGGCTTATCAGAATTAGATCAAGCAGCTTTCTTCGAAGCAATTAGTGATGTGCTTGCAGGTAAAGACTTGAAGATTCCAGCAGCAGAAGCTCAAGCAAATTTCAGAACCTATCTGTCCGAAATGCAAGCTAAGGCACATGCTAAAAATAGAATAGCAGGAGAGCAATTTCTAAAAGCAAATGCAGCCGATAAAGATGTCGTCACTACTGCATCTGGCCTTCAGTATAAAGTATTAGAGCCTTCTACTGATACTACTAAGCCGACGCTTACAGATAAAGTCAAAGTACACTATCATGGAACATTAATAGACGGTACTGTTTTCGATTCGTCTGTAGATAGAGGCCAGCCTATATCTTTCCCATTGAATGGTGTTATCACTGGATGGCAAGAAGGACTGCAGCTTATGCCTGTAGGATCTAAGTACAGACTCTTTATACCTTATGACTTAGCTTATGGAGAGAGAGCAGCTGGTCCAACTATAGCGCCGTATTCTGCCTTAGTATTTGATGTTACTTTATTAGCGATAGAGTAATTTCTAAGGATCTAAAAATTATAATTTATGGTCTTTGATATAATATCAGCAGTTCCAGATCTGCTCCAAAGTCCATTTCAACATTCTATACTTAAGCGAGCGGTAGACAAGCAGCTCCTGGAGATAAATATCATAGAGCTCCGTAAGTATGGCCTTGGTCCGCATAACCAGATAGACGACTATCAGTATGGTGGTGGTGCTGGAATGGTCATGATGGTAGAGCCTCTAGATAAGTGTATCTCAGAACTGAAAGCTGCTCATAAGTATGACGAGGTAATTTTTGTCACCCCAGATGGTAAGACTTTTAATCAGAGTAAGGCCAATGAACTTTCTCTTAAGAACAGAATAATGATCATCCTAGGTCATTACAAAGGCATAGATCAGCGCATCAGAGATATGCATGTGACTCTAGAATTATCGATAGGTGATTATGTTTTATCAGGAGGAGAATTACCTGCAGCAGTAATAGTAGATTCTATATCTAGACTGATACCAGGTGTCCTCAATGATGGGACTTCTGCTTTGACAGACAGCCATCAAGATAACCTCCTAGCTCCGCCAGTGTACACTAGACCAGCAGACTATAACGGCAGGCAAGTCCCAGAGGTATTGCTATCTGGTCATGACAAGAAGATAGAAGAGTGGAGAGAAGAGCAAGCTGTGCAGAAGACTGAAGCCCTGCGTCCAGATCTGCTAGAGGACTGAGATATAGCACCATAGCATAATTCCCCTCAGTACTAAAGTGCCATCAAGTAAACCACTATAGTAATAGTCTGATGATTTCCCTTTCGTGAGTCGTATGATCCCAAAGGTCATTAAGTAGATGATGAAGATTAAATAACTGTGCTTGTAAAAGTTCTCAGCCCCTGATAGCTTACTCGCTAAGGCTAAAGCGAGCAGCCCTACAACCATGCATGCAGTACAAAGCCTATAGGTGTTTTTGTTGCCGATCATCTTGGGTATAGTAATCAATCTAGAAGTGTTATCTATAGCTAAGTCTCGAATATCAAACGGAAGGGTAATGGCAAAAATGAATAGGAATCTTTCTAACGTAATCATTCCAAGTATGTGTATGCTTACTTCTCCCAGTAAGGGTAAGATAGAGATATAGGCCCATACCACCGCAATTAGAATAATCTTTATGTAGTTAAAATCTCTCAGTCTTTTACCTTCTCCAAAGAAGGGGATTACATAAGCCAGTGAGATAATGCCTGCTGCAGATAATTTCCAAAGAGTATCCATGCCCAGATGCCATAGAGCCCATAACAGTGCGATGACTGAAAGCAAGCTGTAGAATATCATATGACTTCTGTATTCTCTGATCACTCTGAACCGTCCACTGTCTTGGATATGGTTAAGCTTGCGGATGCCTATAATCCTGTGTAGGGAATAAATAAGCAAAGTACCTGAGAATACCAGCAGCAAATAGTAATAATCCACTTCAAGATTAAATGTCCAATAGGCTTCTGCGGTAAATAGCGTTGCCCCTAAGGCAATATGCAGACTACTATAAATATAAAAGTTGAATAGCTTTTTGAATAAGCTATCGGATTCATATGAATCAGGATCGAGGGTACTTTTAGTATTTGAAGTATTTAAAATCGTGATTCTTTTTGATAGACAACAGAGTCTGGTAGATAAGTAAAGTGACACTTTCTATATCTGACGTATGAGCCATCTCTACAGTAGTATGCATATACTTAAGCGGTAGAGAAATCAGCGCTGAAGCCACACCAGCATTGGAATAGGCAAATGCATCCGTGTCCGTTCCAGTAGTCCTGCTAGAGGCAGATCTTTGGAATGGAATCTTGTTTTTGTCAGCGGCCTTCTCTATTAGCTTCAGTAGTTTATTGTGTACAGCTGGCGCATAAGTAAGGACTGGTCCTTTTCCTGCTCTTTGGTCTCCTTGTTCCTTAGCTTTCATCATAGGAGATGAAGTATCATGGGTAACGTCAGTGACGATAGCTACATCTGGATTGATTCTGTGAGCGATCATTTCTGCACCTCTTAGTCCTATCTCCTCTTGTACCGCATTTACTACATAAAGTGAATAAGGAAGTTTCTTTTTGTTTTTCTTGATCAAGCGTGCCACTTCCGCTATACAGAAACCGCCCATCTTGTTATCGAGGGCTTTGCCAGCATAGTATCGGTCGTTTAGCTTCATGAGCTCATCCTCGAAGGTTATTACACAACCAACATGAACCCCCATCTTTTCTACCTCTGCTTTGTCTTTGGCGCCGACATCAATGAATATGTTTTCCAGTTTAGGAGATAGATTGGCATCTTTTCCTCTTCTGACATGTATCGCTGGCCATCCGAAGACTCCTTTTACTATACCTTTTGGAGTATGAATGTTGACTCTTTTGGATGGTGCGATAATGTGATCGCTCCCTCCATTTCTGATGACATTGATATAGCCGTCATCACTGATATAGTTTACATACCAAGCTATTTCATCCGCATGGGCTTCTATAACTACTTTGTATGGTTGACCTGGATTAATGATGCCATAAGCGGTTCCGTAGGTATCCAGATGTGTTTCATCTACATACTTTTTGATATAGTCCATCCATACCTTCTGGCCTTCCCATTCAAAACCGGTAGGTGAGGTAGAGTTCAGATATTTATAGAGAAATTTTTCGGATTCCTTTGTTATTACTTTCATAGTATTTGATCAGGTAGATATGGTATCAGACCATGCTTTCGGATCTTTATTCCAACTTTCTAGCAGGTCTTTTTCTGATTGCGTAATATAGTTAGTTTCTAGTGCTTCACTGAGCAATGATCTATAATTGGTCAAAGTATCTAATGGTATTTTTTTCTCATCAAATACGTTCTTAGAGCCCTGAAAGCCATAAGTAAATATAGCCATTGCGCCTATCACATTGCCTCCTGCCTCTGTAAGAGCATCACAAGCAGCTATGCTACTCATGCCGGTAGAGATGAGGTCTTCTATCACTAAAATTTTATCCCCTTCTTTGAATTCACCTTCTATGAGATTTTGTCTTCCATGTGCTTTTGATTTTGATCTCACATAGATGAAAGGTTTCTCTACAGCATCGGCTAATAATGCGCCATGAGCAATGCCAGCCGTAGCTACACCAGCTATCACATCTGGTTCTCCAAATGCCCAAACTTTACTTTTGAAACTATCCTTAATAAAATTTCTAATTTTGGGATAAGATAGAATGATTCTGTTGTCACAGTATATCGGAGACCTCAAGCCTGATGCCCAAGTAAAAGGGTCATTAGGACTTAGTTTGATTGCCTTGATTTCCAGAAGTTTAGAAGCGACGTTAGAGGATAATGTGCTCATCTTTTTTATTAAGAATGCCAAATGTACAAAATATACATAAACGGGAATACGCTAACTATTGCTGATTCTCAATTAGTTAGAGATCGTAAGACTTCCAAAAAAGTATTAATAGCCCCATATACTGGCAAAACCAAAATGCTTCTCTCTTATATAGATATGCTAGAGAAGACGGATCGATTCGATGAAGTCCTTATCCACTCTAGTACTCCCAAGTTGCTAGTCAAAGACTTAGAATCCTTGTACAAGGTGGTCAAAGCCTCAGGAGGAGTTGTCAATGATGGCGATGATAACATACTTTTTATATTCAGAAGGGGACATTGGGATCTGCCTAAGGGAAAGATAGAAGTAGGAGAAAGTAAGAAAGTAGCAGCCATAAGAGAAGTAGCCGAGGAGACTGGAATAGGTCATATTAAGCTGCACTCTAGAGTGATCACTACACGACATGCCTTCAAGCACAAAGGTAAAAGGGCACTAAAGAAAACTTATTGGTATAAGATGGAAGCTCCTAATCAAGAGCTCATTCCTCAAGCTGAGGAGGAAATCACTGAAGCTAGATGGGTGAAACTCAGTGAAGTGGAACAGCTCTCAGGTCCCATGTTTAAGAACATTATGGATGTCATTACGAGGTATCGAGAAAAGAGAATCTTGGCGTAGTTTTTATATATTATTATTTTTTTTAATATATTTTTTATTACAAGCCTATTATCTGTACATTTGTTGACTAACTTTATAACAAAGGTGTTATAATAAAATTCTGTCTTAGATGCTTAGTAGGCGAAGTGTACGAATAAAGGTAATGCAGTTGATTTACTCTCTCGACAGAGACGAATCATTAAAGCCAAAGGACATCATAAAGTCCTACAGTAGTAATATAGAGCTTAGCTTTGAACTCTTTTTGTTTTCGGTATATGTCATCTATAATATCACTCAGGTCTCCACAAATGATATGGCCAAGAGGAAGTCTAAGCATCTTCCCACCGAGATAGATAAATCTTTTACAGATAAGCTCGTCAAGAATCCATTGATGCAAGACATCGCTGAGAACACAGTCTTGGCAAAGAAATGGGAGGCACTAGAATTCGAATCCAAGATAAATAAAGACTACATCAGTAAGATCTATGATGCTTTTGCGAAGACTGAGAGCTATCAAGAATTTATCAGTAAGGAGACTACTGATGCAGATGTCTTAGAGCTTCTTCTTGAGCTCTTCAGGTTCTGTCGTCAGAATGAGTACTACAACGAAATGTTAGAGGACAATTTTTATAATTGGGTAGATGACAAATCCTTGGTAGTCGGAACAGTAAAGAAATACCTAAAATTATTACCGACAGATAGTAAGAATAGCTTTAAAGAATTCTTACCAGAAGATGAAACGGTCAAGGAATTTGGTCTCAACTTATTGAAGAAGACAGTCAGTTCTAAGGAGCAATTAATGCAACATATTATTCCTGTTTTAGAAAATTGGGATCATGAACGATTAGCACTGGTAGATACAATCTTACTACAAATGGCCCTTTGCGAACTCAAGGATTTTCCAACTATTCCGACGAAGGTTACCATGAATGAATATGTCGAACTAGCAAAACATTACAGCACAGTTAAAAGCAAGGAATTTATCAATGGAATCCTAGATAAATTATCGACAGAACTCATAAAATCAGGCGATATCGTTAAGGAAGGGAGAGGTCTAGAGGAATAAAAATCCCAAATATCTATTTCAGCGAGGTTTTTAACGTTAAATCCATGTAAAAATATGGACAAATTCCTCAGTTTCTGCCCTCTAATCAACAAAAACGAGCCTTTCGGGAGTTAAATTTTCAAAATCCGTGTTTCCACTCATAAAAAGCACGAAATTTATAAAGAACTTTAAGTAAGAGTAAAACCAGTGACTGATGATGATTAGTTATTGTAGGCAACTTATAATCCAAATATTACCCATGAAGTATGTTCAAAATTTAATATTGACCATATTGCTTTCTTTTGTTTTTATTCATTTATCAGCTCAGTCAGTGATCCTGATTAATGGAGTACCTACCAAGGTACAGTTAGATGGTAGCGAGATAATTTCTGTACAAGGAGAAGTAACTAATCACTTAGGTGGTTTTGATAGTTCTGTTCCTTCAGATAATTTTCAATATGTACCATTCAGAAAAGAAGCAAGTCAACCTGTATTAGCTGAGGCCAAAACGCCTTTGCCGCCAAGGAAAGACAAGATTATTACTAAGTCAAAAGCAAATAACTCGCCTATTCTCTCTGGAGAATATCTCAAATTTGGCGATGATTCTGCGATTCTTAGCGATCCATCTATAGCTACCATAAAGTCTTTGTCTACAAACTTTAAGGCGCAGAAAGCAAAATCTATTCTGTTGGAATCTTTTCACGCAGCCAATGATAAGAAAAGCATTGAGCTGACTAAGAATAGACTAGAGGCTTGTAAAAATTACTTTGAAGTAAATGGTGTTCCGTCTAATGTGATCATAACCAATATGTATCCCAACGATAAGGAATCACCAAAGGTCTCTATCACAATAAGATAAGCTTATTATAAAGGTATAATGCAGGGTGGGTTAAGAAATTAGTCCACCTTTACTTTTATACCTAGTCCATCATAGGCTACAGGGCTGGCATTTCTTATATTTGCAGCCAAATGGAGAAGATAATAATATTCGATTTTGGATCTCAATATACCCAGCTTATAGCCAGAAGGTTGAGAGAACTCAATGTCTTCTCAGAGATTCATCCCTACAATAAAAATATTGATTTTGATGATCCTCTGATAAAAGGAGTAATTCTTAGTGGTAGCCCATTCTCTGTGAATGATGAGAACAGACTCATCCTTGATATAGAACCCATACTGGAAAAGAAACCTGTCTTGGGAATCTGCTATGGGGCACAGCTTACTGCCAGTCAGTTCGGTGGCAAGGTAGAAAAGTCAGATAAGAGAGAGTATGGTAAAGCTTCCATCACTACTCTAGAAAATGATGTAATCCTAGAAGGTGTCTCTGCCTCTAGTCAGGTATGGATGTCACATGGAGATAGTATCACTGCAGTACCTGAAGGATTTACTATCCTTGCGAATACCAGTTCCATTCCTGTTGCTGTATTCAAGTCTAACCCCGGTAGATTTAAGCATGATATAAGATGCCTTCAGTTCCACCCAGAGGTAACACATACTCTAGAGGGTGAGCAGATCTTGGATAATTTTATTACTAAGATTGCTGGCTGTACTAAAGATTGGACACCAGACTCGTTTATAGATAGTACGGTTGCCGCTCTTAGAACCCAGCTCAAGGATGATAAAGTTATACTCGGGTTATCAGGAGGCGTAGACTCTACAGTAGCGGCGATGTTGCTCAATAAAGCTATCGGCAAGAACCTCACAGGTATCTTTGTAAACAATGGTCTCCTAAGAAAAAATGAATTTAGCGAAGTTCTAGAATCATATAAAGAACTAGGTCTGCAAGTAGTCGGAGTAGATGCCTCAGAAGATTTTCTATCAGAACTCAGTGGCATCTCTGACCCAGAGCAAAAGCGAAAGATCATAGGCCGTGTATTCATAGAAGTTTTCGAAGCTGAGTCTAAGAAAATGAAAGACGTCAAGTGGCTCGCTCAAGGAACGATCTACCCTGATGTAATAGAGTCCGTTTCTGTCAAAGGGCCCTCAGCTACGATCAAGTCCCACCATAATGTAGGAGGGCTACCTGATAAACTTGATTTAGAATTAGTAGAGCCACTGAGAACCTTGTTTAAAGATGAAGTTCGTAGGGTAGGTAACACCTTAGGGCTGCCTCATTCCTTTGTGGGACGTCATCCATTTCCTGGACCTGGTATGGCCATCAGAGTTCTCGGAGAGCTAACCAAAGAAAAAATTCAACTCAACCAAGAAGCTGACCATATCTATATCTCAAAATTAAAGTCTTCTGGGTGGTATGATAAAGTATGGCAGGCAGGCACAATACTGCTACCTGTCAAATCCGTTGGTGTAATGGGAGACGAAAGAACCTATGAATATACGATTGCACTCAGGGCTGTAAATAGCAACGATGGTATGACCGCAGAGTGGACTAACCTGCCGTATGAATTATTAGGAGAAATCTCAAATGAAATTATCAATCAAGTAAAAGGTATAAATCGAGTTGTATATGATATCAGTACCAAACCTCCTGCGACAATTGAATGGGAATAAGTTCATACAATTCGGTATACTAGTAGCGCTAGGTTTTTTTCTTGCTTCTTGTGGAGGCAGTAAGAAAACGATTTCTGACGCTACACAGACCAGACCACCGACTGATAGAAACAAATCAGACAAAACTACAAGAACGAGTGGAACGGTAGATACTATCTATTGGACAGAGATAGATAGAACTAAAGAATACGAGACCAAGATTGAAGATTTGGAATTAGACAAACGTAGCGCTTATCAAGTGGCTTTGTTATATCCTTTTGGGCTTGATAATAATAGCCTAGAGGATGCTAGTGATCCAGATTCTAAGTTAGGTAGAATGGTACATTTCTATGCAGGAACCAAATTAGCATTGGACAGACTAAAGGAGGAAGACATTGTCTTAGATGTACTGACCTTAGATTCTGAGTCTGACAATTTTGATTCGAAACTACAACAATGCAAAAATGCTGATGTAATCATCGGGCCCAAAGAAAGAGGGCAGCTTTCTACTACTGCACAGTACGGCAAGGCCAATGAAATACCAGTAGTTTCGCCCTGGTTATCAAGCACCAAAGTCGCCAAAGACAATCCTTATTATATCCAACTGAAGCCCAGCCTGAAGAAGCATATGATCAAAATCGTAGATCATGTCAAAGAGAACTTTAGTGACGAGCAAGTTTTTCTGCTAGGAAGAAAGACTAAGAAAGATCTGGGAATGATGAAATATATACAGCAAGTTGCAGATGCCAAGACACGAGGATCAGAAACTAAGCCCTTCAAAGAATATTTTCTAGAGGAAGATTCTCTGATAATAGGGGAGACGGCTTATGATAGTATCTTTTACACAGACAAGACCTCTGTTTTTATACTACCTAATTGGTCCTTTGTAGAAGATGAAAAGTTCGTTTATAATGCGGTCCGAAAGATGAGTGGAGAGAAAGGCCTCAATGATGTAGTCTTATACGGTATGCCTATACTTTTAGAATCAGATAAGATTCAATTTGATCTCTACAATAATTTGAAAATGCGTATCTGCAGGACTTCTTACCTAGATCGAAATGCCCCAGAGGTGAAAGAATTCCGACAAGAATACTTTAGACTCTATAATGATTTTCCATCAGAGGAAGTCTTTAAGGGTTTTGATATGATGATGTTCATCGGTCGGAGCCTCAAGAATTACGGTAAGAAATTCCAGTATTTCCTCGATACCTATGAGGCTAGTCTCTTCCAGACAGAATATGAAGTACTGAAAGTCTTCGATAAAAAGAAAGGAGATGCCTTTGAAGATATTCAGTATTTTCAGAATGATCATCTATACATTCTAGAATTTGAGGACAACCACTTTATCAAGAACTAAGTTTTGGAACAAGTCATAACAGAGAAGCGCTTGGCTAAGTTTGCACGAGTTGCAGCCCTTAGGCAGAGTATGACAGTGGTTATAGAAAATGTACATGACCCACATAATATAGGGGCAGTCATGAGAACCTGCGACTCAGTAGGAATACAAGAACTATTCGTTTTGTATACGGAGAACCATCTTTCACCAGAGCGATTTGATGATGTCAAAGGAAGTTCTACAGGAGTAAGAAAATGGTTAGATGTCCACTTTTTTACTGATCCACATGCTTGCTTCCAAGAAGTCAGAAAGCGCTATTCTAAAATATTAGCGACACATTTAAATGCCGAAAGCAAAGACCTCTATGAACTAGACCTTACAGAAGATGTCGCCTTGCTGTTCGGCAATGAACATGCAGGTCTGAGTGAAACGTCATTATCTTACGCTGATGGTAATTTTACCATACCGCAATTCGGCATGGTCAATTCACTTAACATTTCTGTTGCCTGTGCAGTCTCACTTTATGAAGCGGCAAGACAGAGATCTAAAGCCCAAATGTATAGTGAGGAGCTACCAGAGCAAGGTGCTAAGCAGACTTTATTCGAGTCTT
Organism: uncultured Saprospiraceae bacterium; assembly: GCA_937921825.1. GTDB lineage: Bacteria > Bacteroidota > Bacteroidia > Chitinophagales > Saprospiraceae > RFSX01. Next base: position 21,883 of record CAKZVK010000081.1, on the reverse strand, counting down.
ACAAAAAGGAACATTACAAGAGGTATATCAGATGAACATTGAAGTCTTCAGGGAATTGTGTTTGTCCATGAAAGGAGCGGAAGAAACTTTCCCTTTTGATGAAGTCACTTTGGTATTCAAGGTTATGGGAAAGATGTTTGCTTTGTTACCCCTAGATGATGTACCCCCGAGAGCGAACCTGAAGGCAGACCCAGAATGGTCAGAATCCTTGAGAGAGAACCACCATCAAATCATACCTGGCTGGCATATGAATAAGAAGCACTGGAACACCGTGTATCTTGAAGATGGCCTAGAAGATAACCTGATAGCAGAGATGGTAAAGCATTCTTATGACTTGGTCGTATCTAAACTGACTAAGAAGTTAAAGGCCGAATTAGAAGCACTATAGATGGCTGCAAAGAATTGCCTCATTATTGGACAAGGCTTGGCTGGTAGTATCTTATCATTTGAGCTATACAGAAGAGGGATCCCTCATAAGTTAGTAGATGATCATCATAACTCTGCAGCTACTAAAGCAGCAGCAGGAATAGTCAATCCTATTACTGGTAGACGCTACGTCAAAAGCTGGATGATAGAGGACTTGATTCCTGTAGCCCAGAACACTTATTCAGAGCTTGAGAGTTTGTTAGGGTTAGCATTAATTACCAAAGCCAATATCATACGTGCATTGGATAACTTGAGCCAAGAGAATCAATGGAACGAAGCAACGAGTCGGGTAGGGTATAAAGATTATCTGGCACCTGTAGACTTAGAGAACTATGATAAGATTGTCCAAACTAGATTTTCTTATGGGACGATAAGTCAGAGCTTTCAAGTAGATGTGAGTTCTTTCATTTCTGGATATAGAGATTTTCTTATCCAGAAAGAGATGCTGATTACTAAGCGATTTGATTACTCAGAACTTAATTATGAGAGCTCAGAGTATACGTATGAGGGCCATACTTTTGATTCCATTATTTTTTGCGATGGCTATAAATCTACGACCAATCCTCTTTTTTCTAATTTACCATTTCAGCCAGCCAAAGGGGAATCCTTTGAAGTTAAGATCAAAGAACAATTACCATCACAACTCTTAAGAGATAAGATCTATATCGCGCCGTTGAGTGCTCATTCTTTCTGGACGGGTGGCGGGTATCAATGGGATGAGCTAGATGAACAGCCCACAGTGGCATTTCGTGCGCAATGGCAGGAAAAATTAAATGAACTGCTGATAACCGATTTTGAAATAGTAAAGCATAAGGCTGGAGTAAGACCTAGTGTCAAAGGACGTCGACCCTTAATCGGGCAGCATCACCAAAACAAGAATGTGTACCTCTTCAATGGCTTTGGAACAAAGGGCACTTCTCTAGCGCCTTATTGGGCAAAATCGTTTGTGGAACTGTTATTAAATGGACAAGCAATCTCCGATGAGGTAGACCTTAACAGGTTCGTAACAAATCAATGAGAAATTAATTAGTTAGTTTCTATGTAATACATACTGGATAAGCATCTTTTTAGTAAACCACTTCAATGAAATATTTAATGCTTGTAGTCTTCAGCCTATTTGGTAGTTTGTTTTTATCGGATTCGGAATCCAACGACTATGACAAACTATGGAAGCAGGTGGCGAAAGAGGAGCGCCAAATGCCCAAGTCCGCTTATAAAATCGTAGAGCAAATCTATGATCTTGCCAAGGATAAGGGCGACGAAGATCAACTTATAAAAGCAATCATCTATAAGGTTAAGTTATCACAAACCTTTGAGGATAAAGATCCTGCAACTTTCATTTTGGAGCTCGAGTCTGAACTTACTCATATAAATGCACCTTCTACTAAAGCAGTATTCAGTTCACTTCTCGGAGAGATGTATGCCAGTTATGCTATGGCCAATGCCTACCGCTTCAGTCAGAGGACTAATATTGCAGAGCCTGATCCTGAAGGTGAGCTGCCTTTTAATTCTCTGGCAGAGATCCAAAAGAAAGCCTTTGACTATTATATAGCTTCACTTACTTATGATGGCTCTGCCAAACTATTGGAAGTCGATATCCTGCTCCAGAAAAGTGATCAAGCCCAGCCTAAAGTCAGAGCTCAGAATATCGAGCAGTTTCTACACTTTAGAGCTTTACAGCATTTTACTACTTCTACCTCTACGATCTCCTTACCGACTAATGCTTACTTGTTTAATCAAGAGGAGATTTACGATGAAGCATTTGAATTAAAGGCAGGGGACCCAGATAAGGTTTATAACGACTTTGGCTTGACTGCATTAAGGGTTTTTGGGGACACTAAAAGATTGTCAGGTCTCTCACTAGAACAAAGCATATGGTTAGAGGTCAATCGTTTGGATTTCGTTAATCAGCATGCGACGATTAGTGATAAAAAGGATAGGTACAAAACAGCTCTTCTCAGTTTAGGGCAAAAACATCATGGTCAGCAGGGATACGAGGCTCCATATATCAAACTTATAAACCTCTATCTGAATGAAGGACAACAGTCAAAGACTAGTGAATCCTACAAAGACAGTTATACGCAAGCGGCTACACTTCTGGATGAACTTTTAGAAGAAGGCAGCAGTAACTATTATACTCAGTTTATCTCTTCTCTCAGAGATCGATTAGAAAAAGAAGAGTACGCAGTAGAAGTAGAGCAGGTCAACTTTCTCGACAAGGCATTTTTAGCCAAGCTAAATTATAGAAATTCTAGCGCCTTAGAATATAAGATCACAAGACTGGAAGATGATGCCTTTTCCAAATATCAACGAACTTATAAATCAGAAGAGAAAATAGCTTTTGTCTCAAATTTACCTACAGTTACTAATGGACGTTTAGAGCTGAAACAAGCTGAAGACCATAAATGGCATAGCATTGAGTTTCCTATCCAAGGCTTGTCAGCAGGACGGTATGCAATGCTACTGCAACATAAAGCAGGTAAGAGTGAAGGTGTCATCTCCGTTTTTCATGTTTCTAATTTGGCATATATCTCACTAGATAATTATGAGGGGGGAATGGCTTTGGGCTATGTCACTGATAGGATATCTGGAGAACCGCTGTCCGATGTGAATGTCGAAGTATATACAGAGCAATACGATCATCAGACCAGGGCTAACAAATGGAATAGAGTAGCAGAATTAAAATCAGATAGACAAGGAAGATTTGAATACAAGTCCAAGGAAAGAAATGTCTTTTATAAGCTGACCAAGGGGAAAGATTATCTAGACTTGCGAGAGGGTCACTACAGTGGTCGTCATAGACTGAAAAATAAGTATCAGGAAGTTGTACTCTTTACAGATAGAGCTATATATAGGCCTGGACAACTCGTATATGTAAAAGGACTAGTTGTAGAATATAGCGAAGAGCGCATACCCTCTATAGTTGCAGGACAAAAAGTACAGTTGGTCTTTCGAGATGCCAATTATCAGGAAATCAAAACCCTAGATCTTGAAGCTAATGAGTACGGTACATTTCATACAGCTATGACAGCGCCTGAAAATGGACTGACTGGAGCTATGACTATAGAAGCCAGAGTCGGTCGTCAAACCAATCAGAAAAGAATAAGAGTAGAGGAATACAAAAGACCGAAACTTTTCCTTGAACTAGATAAATTAAGTAAAGCTTATTCTTTAGGGGATTCAGTTACTGTTTTAGGTACACTGAAGAATTTTAGTGGGTCCATAGTAGATGATGCTGTGGTTAATTATCGAGTGGAACGATCTATGAGGAGTTGGTTCCGCTATGGCTATTATGGCGGTCGTAACCAGAGTAATGAACAAGTGGCTTCTGGCTCAGTCCGCACGAACGCAGACGGTAGCTTTACTGTAGATTTTCTAACCAAATCGGGATCCGACACTTATCCGTATAACTATGTAGTACATATAGATGCCGTGGATGCCACTGGCGAATCGGTAAACTCGAAGAAGTCTTTTGTGCTATCGCCGACACCTTTTTATCTGAAAGTAGAACTACCGGAGTACGCAGAGCTTAATACTTACAATCCCTCAGAAATTGAGGTGCTTAATTCTGAAAATGAACGGGTAGAGGTAAATGTAGAAATGGAGGTTACGGCCATAGAAAGTCCTTCTAAGGTAAAGCGTAAAAGATATTGGGACTATCCTGAGTTGCAGTACCTGCCAGAGTCAGAGTTTAAAAGTTTATTTCCTTATGATGCTTACGTGGACGAGACTGATAAATCCAAGTGGGTAGAAAGAGGGGTAGCATTAATTCTAAAAGAAGAAATGGTTAGCACTCTTCCATTAGAGGAGTTGAGTGATTTACCTCCAGGTGTTTATAAGTTGGATATCAAGGCTACAGATGAGAAGGGCAGAGAGTCTCAGTTGGTGAGATATATCAGCTTGTTTGATAGGAGTAGTTCTGCGCCTGCTGGATTACACTTTTGGATCTCTACTCCGAAAGAATCGTATCAGCCAGGTGATGAGGTCATTTTAGCTCTTGTCACAGACTTTAAGGAGGCTGAAGTATTGTATACTATTACCGATAAGAATGGTAAGGCGCAGACTGAGTGGAAATCTCTTCCTCAATCAAGGCAAGTACGCTATGTAGTAAAAGAAGCAGATCGAGGTAACATTAACCTCGATTTCATGATGATCAAGGAGGGGCGCACTTACTCTCAGCGTATACCTATCGTCGTACCCTGGACTAATAAGGAATTAAAGATAGAGTATAACACTTTCAGGGATGAGTTAGAACCTGGTGCCAAAGAGGAGTGGGAACTTGTCATAAAGGATATGAATGGCAAGGCTATTTCGGGAGAGCTTCTAGCGACGATGTACGATGCCAGTTTAGATCAGTTTGTCAGTCATAACTGGAAAAGAAATTTCTTCCCTACAAATGCCCTAGCTGGCCAAATAAGAGCGAAAGGCTTTGGCAAAGTGAATGGTCAGGTATATCTGAGCCGTACACGTTATAATACCTTCCACATTTTTGGATACTCTCCACAACTCAATACTTTCGGCCTATATCTGAACAGGAGAGGACGCTACATGGATGAGATGGCTATGGAATCATCGGCGCCCATTATGAAAAGAGCTAAAACAATGCAGGCCTCAGCAGGGGCTCCTGAAGCAGCTATGGCTGATACGGCAAGTGCTGATTTTGAAGTGGCAGAGGAACAAGGTGGGACTTCAGAATGGGCAAACAATTCTAAAGAAAACAATGGAACCAGTAATGAAGTAGCAAAGGATAATTTTTCTCTCAGAGAAAATCTAAATGAAACTGTTTTCTTTTATCCTTCTCTTAGTATCATAGATGGTAAGGCCACCTTGAAATTCAAAATGAATGAGGCTCTAACCAAATGGAATTTATTACTATTTGCTCATAATAAAGAGCTACAATACACTTTTGATTCTAAGTCTATTCTTACTCAGAAGCCGCTGATGATAGAGCCACACATGCCTAGATTTGTTAGACAAGGCGATCTGATAACTATCAATGGGAAAGTGTCTAACCTGTCTGATAATACACTAGAAACTGTAAGCCATATAGAAATAGTTGATGCCCTATCAGGAAAAGATATTACAGCACTATTTCTGAAGGACTCAGGAAAGCTATCCGCTAGCTTAGCTAGCCAGGAAAGTACGACGATCGAGTGGCAGTTCTATATTCCTGAAGACTATCTAGAACCGATTGCTATAAAAATGTGGACAGAAGGAGGTGGTCATTCTGATGGTGAGCAAAATCTAATCCCTGTACTTACCAATCGTAAGCTGGTAACGGAGACCTTACCTATACATGTATCTGCAGAATCAGTGAAGACGATCAGCCTAGACGCAATGGCTAAAATGAACAGCAGTTCTAGCCTAGTAAATCATAACTATAGTCTGGAGTTTAATGTCAACCCTGCATGGATAGTCGTGAAAGCTATTCCGCAACTAACGGCCAGTAGTAACCCTTCTTCTACAGAACTCATAAATGCAGTGTATGGAAATCTACTGATGCAGGATATCCTGACTAAGCAGCCTAGTATAAAGAAGGTCATTGCAGGATGGACTGAAGAAGACCTGAAAAGCAACCTTAGCAAGAATGAAGATCTGAAAATAAATGATCTGAATAATACGCCATGGGTTAGATCAGCAATCCAAGAAGAAGAGCAGCGCAGACAACTTAAGCTCCATCTTGACGAAAATTATCAGCAGGCACTGGTTAGAGATATGGTAGGTCGCCTCAAGCAAAGACAAACTGTCAATGGTGGGTTCTCTTGGATGCCAGGCGGAAGAGATAATTGGTATGTGACTCAAAATATCTTAGAGAAGATCGGGCATCTCAGTAAGTTAGGTATAGAAGTAAGTGCACTTAATGCCGTGGTAAATCCTGCTCTGAGTTATATAGACAATGCCTTTGCGGAATATGATAGAAAAAGAACTAAAAGAAAAAATGAGCATTTAGATCCTATAGCAATCCATTATCTCTACGTCCGAAGTTTCTTTACAGACCAAAAGTTAGAATCGAAAACCTCCAACCTGATCGGCAAGTATCTAAAACTTTGTCAAGAAGAGTGGATGAATAAGAGCAACTTTCAGGAAGCCCTTATAGCTCTTGCTGCTCAACGATTTCAAGAAGAAAATTTGGCAAAAAAGATCTTAGAATCATTGAAAGAAAAAATGACAGTCAATGAGATCCTAGGATCTTACTGGAATGATCAGGCAGGCTATTATTGGTACAACAATAATGTAGATAAGCAGGCTATTATGATAGAGCTCTTCCATGAATTAGGAGAGTCTCAGGAGCAAATAGATGGATTGAAATTATGGTTACTCAAGAATAAACAGACCAACAGTTGGAAATCCTCAAAGGCCACAGCGCTCGCCTGTTATGCCTTTATTCTAGACAATGCAAAATGGTTAAGCACTGATGGGACTCTAGATATTTCTTTTCCTCTAATGAATGAAGCGGTGACTATTCCTAAAGCTGAGTTGGCGACGGGTTATTTCAGAAAGGATTGGAGTAAGGAGAAGGTGCAGCCAGAGATGAGCGAGATTAAAGTTTCTAATCCAAATAAGAATGTAAGTTGGGGAGCGGCCTACTGGCAATATTTTGAAGACCTAGATAAGATAGAGCAGTTTAATGATACGCCGCTTACTATAAATAAAGCGGTTTATAAAGTCGCAGTGGATGAATCTGGTGAACTTTTGGAAAAAATAACCACTGAGAATACTGTAGCTCCAGGAGATAAGTTGCGCATCAGAATAGAACTGCAAGTAGATAGACCGATGGAATTTATAGAAATGAAAGATATGCGTAGCAGTGGACTAGAACCTATGAATGTACTCAGTCAGTATAGATGGCAAGATGGCTTGTCTTACTATGAGAGTACTAAGGATAGAGCCAGCTACTTCTACTTTGATTTTCTGCCTAAGGGCAACTGGGTATTTGAGTATGATGTCAAGGCGGCCCATGTCGGGAAGTTCAGCAATGGAATCACTGAGATTCAATCCATGTATGCACCAGAATTTAGCAGCCATAGCAAAGGAATACAGATTGAGGTAACAAAATGATAATTTCGCTGTTAGAAGTATCATATCTATTTCTATGAAACAGTGGTTATCAGCAATGCGATTAAGAACTCTGCCTCTGGCAATAGCCAGTATAGGCATGGGGTCCTTTCTTGCAGCAGCTGATCATGGATTCAATCTGACCATCTTTGTGTTAGCACTGTTGACGACTATAAGTCTTCAGATTCTCTCTAATCTGGCTAATGATTATGGGGACTCTATCCATGGGGCGGACAGTGCACATAGAGAGGGTCCTGCTAGAGCCGTTCAGTCAGGACAGATTACCCAGAAGCAAATGAAAGTGGCAATGGGAGTAAGCATTGTAATTTCCTTAGTTCTAGGTCTTGGATTGTTATGGCAATCTGCTATCTCATTGAAAGTCTTTTTTATCTTTTTGGGTTTAGGCCTTGTGGCTATACTTGCGGCCATCTATTACACCAATGGAGCTAGACCTTATGGCTATATAGGCCTAGGGGATTTATCTGTCTTTTTGTTTTTCGGCTGGTTGGGAATTATCGGTACTTATTATTTGATGACGGGTGGCTATAGAGCTGATTTGTTGTTGCCTGGAGCGGCTTGTGGTCTATTTACAGTAGCAGTGCTTAATGTCAATAATATTAGAGACATAGAGTCAGATCTATTAGCGGGTAAGCATTCTATCCCTGCTAGACTAGGAAGAACTAGGGCAACGCTTTATCATTTTTCTTTGCTTGCCGTAGGGTTTATTTGTGCTGTGTGGTACACCTTCCTTCATTATACTAGTATAAAAGAATGGCTTTTCCTACTGGTGCTTCCTTTACTATTTATAAATGCCAGAGCAGTAAAAACTAAACTTACAGCCCAATCTCTAGACCCTTACCTTAAGCAGATGGCGATTAGTACCTTGATTTTCGTTCTCTTCTTTGGATTAGGTATCATCATCTAGGCAATTAGTACCTTTGCCAGCTATGATTCTGGTTTCACAGATTATTTTTTTGTCCTGTACAGCTTTGCTGCTTTACACCTATCTGGTCTATCCAAGACTGGTGACGTGGCTCGCAAAAGACAAGACCTTAAATAGTCTCCATTTTGAGAATGAAGCTGAATGGCCTATGGTATCCATTCTGATGGCAGCTTACAATGAGGAACTTGTCCTAAAAGAAAAATTAGAGAGTCTTCTTAATTTGGATTATCCTCAAGATAGACTACGAATCTATATCGGCTCTGATAACTCCTCAGATCGGACAAATGAAATCTTAAAGGCATACGAAAGCCGGGTAGAGCATCTATCAATCGTCTGTTTTGATCAGAGACAAGGAAAAATAAGAATCATCAATCAACTTTCTGACCTAGCTGCAGAACATACTCCATCTACAGGAAACCATATTTTCTTAATGACGGATGCCAGTGTCATGCTGCGTAAGGATGTCGCGAAAAAGCTGGTCAGACATTTTAAAAATAAGGAGATAGGTATGGTCGATGCCCATATGACCTATACAGGAATGCAAGAAGACGGAATCTCGAAATCCGAGAATACTTATCTAGGCTCAGAAGTTATGCTTAAGCAAAGTGAGTCGCGATTATGGGGTAAAATGATAGGGCCTTTTGGAGGTTGCTTTGCTATGAGGAGTAATCTATTTACTAAGGTCCCAGAGAACTTTCTTGTTGATGACTTCTATATAGCTATGAAGACACTGGAACAAGGCTACCTGGCTATTAATGACCTAGAAGCCGTATGTGCAGAACAAGTTTCTCATGCCGTAGAGGAAGAGTACAGAAGAAAGAAGAGAATCTCTACAGGCAACTTTCAGAATCTATGGACTTTCAAGCATCAACTGAATCCATTCAGCAGTTTAGGCTTTGCCTTTATATCACATAAAGTCATCCGTTGGTTAGGGCCTTTTCTGATGACAGGTACATTCTTGAGCTCAGGATATCTGGCATGGGCTGGTGATCGTTTTTTTACGATAGTTACAGCTCTGCAGGTGGTCTGGTATCTTGGCGTTCCACTTCTAGATAAACTACTAAGTCTCCTGAAGGTGAATAGAACCCTAACCAAGCATATCACCTATTTCAATAAAATGAACCTAGCACTGCTGCACGGTTTTTTTGCTTTCATCTCAGGGGTGAACAGTAGTATATGGGAGCCTACAAAGAGAAGCTAAGGGACTTTTTATGGATATTTGAGCTGCATTTATCGATTATAGTCTAATTTGAGAACTAGTTATTTCATTTCAGCATTTGTAATAGTAAAGTCTAAATAATGTCAGATAAGAAAAATTCAGATAAAGGGAAAACAGCACATGCTAATTCAGTCATTAAGAATCACATGATCTGGTCGATGGGTGCAGGTTTTATACCTGTGCCAGTTGCTGATCTATTTGCTGTAGGTGCTATCCAATTAGACATGATTAGACAACTCTGCAAGGTCTATGAAGTGGATTTTAAAGAGACAGAAGGCAAGGCTGTCATCACGGCTTTAGTAGGTTCTGGCTTTGCGAGACTAGGGGCTCGTGCAATAAAGTTTATCCCAGTTATAGGTACTGCTATCGGAGGTGTAACCTTGGCTGTGCTATCTGGAGCTTCTACTTATGCTATCGGAGAAGTATTCAAGACCCATTTTGAGACAGGAGGTACTTTTCTAGATTTCGATCCAGAAAGGCTGAAAAAGTTCTACGATGAGAAGTTTGAGAAGGGTAAGCAGATGGCTAAAGAAATGGAGAAGAAAGAAAAGGTCAAACATGATGTCGCTGAAGAAGTCGTCGATAACATGACTGAAACCAAAGCAGCTCCTAAGGTGAAGGACTTTGTCAAGCAGTTAGAGTCTATCACTCAGATGAAGAACGATGGAATGCTGACGGAACAAGAATTTGAGATCCTAAAAAAGAAAATATTTGATGCACAAAAAGTCAATTGACAATGGATAGTTGACAATTAGCTTCAATTATCAATTATCAATTATCCATTATCCATTATCAAAACTCCAACCTAGCCGCTGCAGCCACATCTTGTCCTACAAATTGCTTGCTCAGATATTTATAGTATCCAGCGACGCCGATCATAGCAGCATTATCTCTACAATATTGGAAAGCAGGAATATGAGGGGTCCAACCCATCTCTTCTGATTTAGCCTTGAGGGCTTCTCGCAGTCCAGAGTTGGCAGAGACACCACCGGCTATAGCTATTTCTGTGATACCTGTTTGCTGAGCAGCAAGAGTTAATTTGTGCATCAGCATATCTATGATGGCGGTCTGTACGGAGGCACAGATGTTATTTAGTTCTTTTTTTATAAACTGATCGTCTTCCTTCATTTTATCTCTGAGGAAATAGAGTATGGACGTTTTGAGACCAGAGAAACTAAAATTTAGCTCACCTACTTTTGATCTTGTAAAAGGATAGATAGCTTCTCCTTCTCGCGCATGCTTATCTACGAGAGGGCCTGCAGGATAGGGTAGACCGAGCATCTTACCTGTCTTATCAAAAGCTTCTCCAGCGGCATCATCGATGGTCTCGCCTAGAATCTCCATCTCGAGTGGAGCAGTCACCTTGATGATCTGTGTATGTCCTCCAGAGACTGTCAGGCATAAAAAGGGCAGGCTAGGATGTGGTTTTTCTGCCATATGGGCTAAGACATGTGCATGCATATGATGTACATCTATGAGAGGGATATCTAGACTCAGTGCCATTGACTTGGCAAAAGTGACCCCTACGATAAGGCTGCCGAGTAAGCCCGGACCCTTAGTAAAGGCAATAGCCCCGAGCTGTTCTGGTTTGATTCCAGCCTTTTTTAGTGCACTATCTACAACAGGCACGATATGCAGCTGATGCTCTCTAGAGGCTAGTTCTGGAACGACGCCACCATATTCAGCATGTGCAGTCTGTACAGAAACGACATTACTTAGCACTTCTCCATCACAGATTACTGCAGCAGAGGTATCATCACAAGAAGACTCTATAGCGAGTATATATATATTGTTCATAGTGTATAATCAGCACAAAATTAGGTCAATATGCACCATTTTTGCTCCTCAAAGCATCTTTTATCATGGATAGCTAGGCAAAATAATAGCTCATTATGCCCAAGTATTAAGTTAATTTGACGCCTCTGATATCTGATTTGTTAAGAAAATTTGCTTATTTCACAGTTGGTCATTGTATGATCAGACTATTATTCTACTGAATAAGACGAAAAGAATAAAATGAAGACTTTAATCAGCTTAGTACTAGGAATTTTGGTGGTTTTTTTAGCGTACGTCTTGTACCTAAATATCAAAGAACCAATCGCTTTCCAAGAAGAGAAGAATCTCAGAAAAGATGCAGTGGTTACTAAACTCAAGGACATCAGAACTGCTCAAGAAATCTATAAGGCAGTAACAGGCGGATATGCTCCTACCTTTGATACACTTGCTCAGGTAATCAAAAGCGATAGCATTAGAATAGTTACAATCTTTGGTGATAAGGATGATAAGAAGAGTACTGAGGAATTCAGAGAGGTCATCACTTATAAAAGTGCCATGGATTCTCTTAGAAATAAATCTAACATCAATCTTGATTCATTGAGATATGTACCATTCACTGACGGTATGACTTTCAATATCGATGCTGATACGATGACCTACCAATCTACTCTGGTAAATATCGTAGAGGTGGGCACAAGATGGAAAAACTTTATGGGTAAATACGCTTCACCGAATTATTCAAAGTATGACAACTCTTATGATCCAAATAAGATGTTGAAGTTTGGTGATATGAATGCACCTAACCTTGCAGGAAATTGGGAAAGGTAAATCTGGCATTTGACCATATAAAAGATAAAAATGTAATCATTGAGCTGTCTGTGGTCCTTTACACAGACAGTTTTTTTTATGGGTTATGGGGAGCAGATAATCTTCTGCTCAAATCCGGCTATCACCCCTTAGAAAGTCTTAATGCTTCTGTCAAGTTGTGGTCTTATTACTATGACCTCAAGAAAATTAATATCCTGTCGGCTATAAAGCCTTATGTACATCTGGCCAATGAAGATTTTGAAAAAGAACACTTTGAGTTCTATTTCAAAGGGCTCTACAACTTAGAGCGATTAGATAATCATGAGCAAGCTACAGATAACTTCAAAGCCTTCGATATTACTACACTGCATTATCTCAATAAGCAGGTGATTGATAATATCAAGACTTTAGAATTTGGCTATCAATCCTCCCATATCTCTACAGCCTTATCAAGATATGCTACTGAGTCAAAAATTAACTGGGTAGGATACATCGCTAATAATATTCTCCATGTCTGTCTGCATTATGAAGGCGGCTTCAGATTGTATAATCAGTTCGATTGTTTCTATGAGTCGGATTACATCTATTATCTGAGTTTGATTGCTGATCGTTTTGAGAAGGATCGGGAGTCTACGCCTCTATTATTAGGAGGTGAGCTAAATGATAATCCTAAGCTCAAAAAAATGCTTAGAAAGTACTTTGGCAATGTCTCTTATTTTGACACAGGAATAAAAATGGATGCTTCAGCTATGGATAAGCTACCTGATTACTATGACCTCTATCTCTGTAAGACATGCGTATCATAGGAGGAGAATTCAGAGGACATCGGTTTACCCCACCAGCTAAGAACTGGCCTACGAGACCTACCACAGATATCTCTAAAGAAGGTCTCTATAATATCTTGGCCAATAAGATAGATTTCTCAGAGATCAAGTTTCTAGATCTCTTTGGCGGAACCGGTAATCACTGCTATGAATGTATCTCACGAGGCTGTGAAGATGCGACCTATGTAGATAAGTTTCCGGGCTGTGTGGCCTTCGTCAAGACTATGGCAGCCAAGCTGGATATAGAAGAGTACCTAGATATCAGAAAGATGAATGTCTTCAGCTTCATAAAAAGCTGTGAGCAGCAATATGACTATATCTTTGCAGGACCTCCTTATCCACTGAAGAACATACCAGAGATTCCTGATCTCATACTTGAGAAAGACATGCTTACTGCTGATGGGCTGCTAGTCTTAGAGCATAATCCCAATGTAGACCTTTCATCTCATCTCAATTTGGTAGATAAACGAAATTATGGACAGACCATTTTTTCGTTCTTCAAGGCTTGATGATTCAATAAACCCTATTTTCGCAGTCTAATTATTTTTTATGAGCATGCTTGCCCAATTGCAGCAGGATATCAAATCGGCAGTCCAGACAGTATATGACTATAGTATACCTGATAATCAGGTGATTATAAGTCCTACTAAGAAGGAATTTGAGGGGGCTTATACCTTCGTCGTCTTTCCACTAGTGAAAGCGCTTAAAAGCAATCCCGTAGAAATAGGGAATAGCTTGGGAGCACATCTCAAAGAACAATCTGATATCATCACCGACTTTAATGTCGTCAAAGGTTTCCTTAATCTCTCTCTCTCAGATTCTTTCTGGAGGGCAGTACTGGATGAGGTGCGCAATGAAAGTCATGGACAACTACCCAATAAGGGTAAGAAATTCATGGTAGAGTATGCCTCCCCTAATACGAATAAGCCTTTACACTTAGGCCATATCCGTAATATCCTGTTAGGCTGGTCCATGGGACAAATCGCAGCAGCGAACGGCTATGAACTCATCAAGACACAAGTCATTAATGATAGAGGGATAGCAGTCTGTAAATCCATGTGGGCCTGGCAACAAATGGGAGAAGGCAAGACGCCTTCCTCCGAAAATGTAAAAGGCGATCACTTTGTAGGAAAGTTCTATGTTGCCTTTGAGCAAGAATTTCAGAAAGAATATAAAGTATGGCAAGCGACTCCAGAAGCCGCTTCAGTTTATAAAGAACACGGTAAGGATAAAGACGAACTGAGCTTCTTCAAGAGCTTCAAGAATAAATACTTTAACGAGTATAGCAAGATAGGAAAGGAGACCAAGGAGATGCTTCTAAGATGGGAAGCTGGTGATGAAGAAACGGTTGCGCTGTGGAAGAAGATGAATGGTTGGGTCTATGAAGGTTTTGATAAAACTTATGCAGCTCTAGGCGTAGACTTTGACTATAACAATTACGAATCAGAGACCTATCTATTAGGTAAAGATTTTGTGCAGCAGGGGCTCAAAGATGGCGTCTTCTATCAGAAAGAAGATGGTAGTGTATGGGCTGACCTGGAAGATGCTAAGATGGATCATAAGATTGTCCTAAGATCTGATGGCACCTCTGTCTATGTCACCCAGGACTTGGGTACAGCACACCTAAGATATGAGAACTACAACATGGACCATTTGGTTTATGTCGTTGCTGATGAGCAAGATTATCACTTCAAGGTTCTATTCGAAATATTAAAGCGATTAGGAGAACCGTACGCTGAGAACCTGCACCACCTATCGTATGGAATGGTAGATCTTCCTTCAGGCAAGATGAAGTCTAGAGAAGGTACGGTGGTCGATGCCGATGACCTCGTCAAAGAAGTCATCGATGAAGCCAGACAAGGCGCTGCAGAAAGAGGGGGACTAGAAGGCTTAAGTGAAGAAGAAAGAGAAGATATATTTAGAAAGGTAGGTCTCGCTGCCCTTAAGTATTTCATCATCAAGGTGAATCCTAAAAAGCGTATGACCTTTGATCCTAAAGAGTCAGTGGATATGCAAGGCCAGACGGGTCCATATATCCAGAATGCCTACGTGAGAATACAATCTATATTTAGAAAATCAGAACAAGAAAGCTTCCAGGTACCCGCTAAGTTAGACGAGGCGGTTCATCCTCTAGAAAAGGAATTGCTGCTACAGTTGCAAACATATCCAGAGGTCATCAGTGAAGCATTCGGAAAATATGATCCGAGTCATGTGGCCAACTATTGTTACAATCTGGCCAAGACCTTTCATCGTTTCTACCATGACTGTAGAATATTAGGAGCAGAGAATGAAGCGACTAAACAATTACGTCTGGCGCTTTCTCAGGCGGTAGGAGTGAATCTAAAGAAAGCTATGAGTTTACTAGGCATAGAGATGCCTGCATATATGTAAGATATTATGAGTGAGAATACAGAAAATGAAAGCAAGAATTTCATACAAGAAATTATAGAGAAGGACCTAGAGATGGGTACTCATGAAGGTAGGGTGCATATGCGATTCCCTCCTGAGCCTAATGGATATCTTCATATAGGACATGCTAAGGCCATCTGGATTAATTTCGAAACCGCCAAAATGTACGGCGGTAAGACCAATCTTAGATTCGATGATACGAATCCAGTAAAAGAAGATGTAGAATATGTCAATTCTATAAAGAAAGATATCAGTTGGTTAGGTTATGAATGGGAAGGAGATGCTCTCTATACCTCTGACTATTTTGAGCAATTGTACCAATACGCTGAAGACCTAATAAAAAAAGGAGTCGCTTATATAGATGAGCAATCAGCTGAGGACATCGCTACACAGAAAGGCACACCTACTAAGCCGGGTACTAATAGTCCGTTCAGAGATAGGTCTGTAGAAGAAAATCTAGAGAAATTCAGAGCGATGAGAGCTGGAGACCATCCTGATGGCGCCATGGTCCTTCGTGCTAAAATAGATATGGCAGCGCCTAACATGCTGATGAGAGATCCTCTGATCTATCGTATCAAGCATGCACATCATCATAATACTGGCGACGCTTGGTGTATCTATCCGATGTATGACTTTGCTCATGGGCAGTCTGATTCTATCGAGAATATCACCCATAGTTGTTGCTCATTAGAGTTTATGCATCACCGACCTTTATACAACTGGTTCATAGAGCAGCTCGGCATCTTTCCGTCTAAGCAGTATGAGTTCGCAAGAATGAATGTAGCTTATATGATCACTTCTAAGAGAAGACTGCTCAAGTTAGTAGAGGAAGGGCTAGTAAGCGGTTGGGATGATCCTAGGATGTCTACCTTGTCTGGGCTCAGAAGAAGAGGCTACCTTCCAGAAAGTATCAGAAGGTTCTGTGCTTTGACAGGAGTACAGAAAAGAGATAATCTCCAAGAGATGGCACTGCTAGAATCTGTCATCAGAGATGATCTGAATGCAGTAGCGACTAGAGTGATGGTAGTGATGGATCCTCTAAAGCTGGTCATTACTAACTATCCTGAAGGTCAGACAGAAGAATTACCTTCTCAGAATAATCCGCAAGATGAATCCGCAGGACATCATATGATGACTCTGTCTAGAGAGATATGGATCGAGAAAGGAGACTTCATGCTAGATCCACCAAAGAAATATTTCCGACTAGCTCCAGATAAGCATGTGCGACTAAAAGGCGCATACATCATCAAGGCAGATAAATATATCACTGATGATAAGGGAGAAGTAACAGAAGTCCATTGTACTTATTTTCCAGAGAGTAAGAGTGGCAGTGATAACTCGGGTATAAAAGTGAAAGGAACTATGCACTGGGTAGATAGCACTTCTGCGATACCATTGGAGCTAAGACTTTATGATCGTTTGTTTACAGATCCTACACCGACTTCTCACGAGGATAAGGATTTCTTAGAGTTTTATAATAAGGAATCTCTGGTTACTAATACTCAAGCACTAGGGGAGAAGCACTTAGCAGAAGTAGGGGCTACAGAACCGTTGCAGTTTATGCGAAAAGGCTATTTTATTAAAGACCAGGACTCATCAGATGGTAAGTTAGTCTTCAATAGAACGGTAGCACTAAGAGACAGCTGGGCGAAAAAACAGAAGAAGTAGAAACTTTAGAAATGTCGCTGTAAACATATTAGCAGTACCCGAAGTTGAGGATTTCTCTATAGCTTAGAGAAAACAATCATTATGAAAAATCTTCTACTGCTACTTCTCGTGGTTAATCTCGCAGAAAACATCCAAACAGCTTTTGATGTCATTCCAGAGATTGACTTTGTTGATAATATAGCAGGGTTTACTCCTGAGATGTACTATAATGTATTGGATCCAGATGTAGAAAGTATCAGAGACTTCAGAGATAGGCTAGCGGTGGACCATCTGCCTAATACACCAAATAATCTTAATGACTTCAATAATTTTGTAGACGCTTATGATGTATTTAATTAGACTATCACTAGTATGTTGTGTAGCATGTTTTTCATTAAATGGCTGTATAGAACAACTCTCCACCGAGGAATACAATGAGTTATGTCCCTATGAAAGAAAGTATGGAGGCTGGTCCTTTTATTTGGAAGCACCCTTATTTATAGAACCACATAAACCAAGCTATAAAGTTGGCGATACCGTCAATTTTAAGGTTTTAGTTTCAGATGACATGAATGACCTTAGTAGAGATGAAGTCTTTAAGATTAAGGATTTCCCTTTTAAGCCTTCTCACGAATTATATAGAATAGACACTAGTGGGTGGGTAACAGGCTATAATGGTAATGAGCTTTATATAGATAGCATCTATAGTCCTAGCTTAGTAAACCCATCTTTAGGATGGTCAGGAAGTATAAGAGGACGACCCACCTATGAAGAGGGTATTTATTTCATGGAGCATCAGGTTGTCTTCAGAGAGCCTGGTCGATACGTTCATTTAGTCCGTGATGTCATAGAGACAATAGATGGTCATCTCATTAGCGAGGGAAAAATTCCAGAATATGCAGCTGTATCTAACGATAGCGGTTGTCCAGAACCTCATAGCTATGGTGTATGTTATATTCTGCAGGGTGACCCCCACTATGATAGATATTATACCGAGCTAAGATTCTTGAATAAGGAGGTGAAATTAGATAAAATGTGCAGCTTTGACGAAGAACTTGATGAGGTGCTTTCTGGTAGTGCATGTCGTATCAATACCGAATGGTCAGGAGTATTTGGATTTGAAGTGGTTGAGTAAAAGTATTGAGAGTAAATATTTTGAGGTCGCCTCATCAGAGGCGACCTCATTTTTATTAGAAGCAGTTTTAACAGGAAAATATCTTTTCCAAATTGAGGTCTTAAAACAGAAATAAACCTAATTGCAATAAGATCACCAGCATGTAACATGCTATGATCAGGGAATGCCTCCTTCGTCAGCACTCCCGATATAGCCGATCCGATATGCTAGTAGTTCAAAAACTTTCAGCAGTCCAACTTATATAGATTATTCTTTTGAACAAGGTGCGCCTGTAAAGTATTTCAGCTTGTCACGAGAAAGAACTTTGGTGATTAGTAGTAAAAATTCTGAATCCTTTGATTATCTCGGATTGATTAATAAAATCGAAGATTTGGATGTTTCTACCTTTGTACAAACTGAAGGTTATTTACGCATTCCTGAGAAATTAGTTCAGTATGATGACGAACATATTTTAGTATTTCGTGATAATGGAGGGTTAGCTTCAATAGCACAAAAGCCTATCCTTTGTAAACTAAATCTGAGTAATGGTTCGGTAGAAGAACTTGATCAGAGCATGTTTTCTGAAAACTTCATTCCTGAAACTGTAGAGAAATTCAACAATGGTTCATTTCTAGTTATAGGTATGTCTTCAACTGATAATGGCTTTAGAATAGATGCCTACCTTTTGAATATTGATCTTTCTCTGCACGAGCAGTTTGGAGAAAATGGAATGATGAATTTGTCAGTGATAGAAGATGATTATATCCGACTAAGTACCTATTCATTTGAGAAATACGTGTATGTATCAATAAATCATGGTGATGGTAACCAATTAATTAGATTCAGCAACTTAGGCAGTAATACCTTGAACTCTGAAACTAAAAGAATAGAATGCTACCCTAATCCTACTGCAGGGATATTGAACATAAAGCAAGAAATTAGAGACAGCCCTACTTTTTACGAGATAAGAAATAGTCATGGATATATAGTGACTAAAGGCTTAATGAAATCACAGAATTTAGATTGTTCTACTCTGGAGTCTGGATATTACCTTCTAACCTTGTCGAAAGAAGAATCGGTATATCAAGAGTCTTTTATAAAAGAGTAAGTATTACTATAGTGAAATTTAGGATTGAAGACTTGAATTATTTCTAGTAAGAATCTTAATTATATATCCGACCTTTGGTAGCTTATCTATCAGATGGGTATAATCAAGAGACAAGGCTTAAAATCTACAATAGTCAACTTTGTAGGGGTAGTTATAGGAGCTATAGCGATGCTTACCGTCTATTCTCTCAATCCCGAGATGCATGGCTATGCTCAGTGGATTTATAACACAGCGAGTATCCTGCTGCCTATCGGTAGTGTAGGACTGCTCTCACTTATAGTAAAGTATTTTCCTAGTTACAGTAAGGCAGATAAGCAGAATTATAATGGTCTGTTGACTTTGATCTTTTCGGGTCTAGTGTTGGCTTTTTCAGCATTCTTGGTGTTGTGGTTTTTATTTAAGCCATTCTTCTTGAAGCTACTGGCCTGGGCTCAAGTGCCCAATGTGGATATCATAGAGGAGAATGAGATCTTTATCTTAGGCCTCTTGGGCTTGATGATTTTGTTGCGCTTTCTAGTAAGTCATTCATGGAATGGCTTGCGGATAGTGGTCCCTGATATTATAGAAAAGTTGGGCTTTAAGATATACTTGCCTCTGCTTATACTGGCCTATGTATACTTTGAGTTTTCTCAGACGGTATTTGCTTATGCATTGTTAGGTTTCTTTTTAGCGGCCGTCCTATTGATGGTAATCTACCTTAAGTATTTAGGTATACTGAATTTTGGGAAAATACGTAAGCCAGAGGGTGGAGATAGTTATGGTGAGATGTCTAAGTATGCTTTGTTTAGTAATCTCAATCATCTAGGAGGTAATCTGGCGACAAGACTAGACGGGGTGATGATACCTCTCTTCTTACATGTCAGTAGTAATAGCTTCTACACTAAAGCGCTATTCATCGCTAATGTCTTAGATGTACCGTCTCGGTCGCTGACCCAGATTGCGGCACCCATTATTTCTAAGGCTTGGGAAGATGATAATAAAGAAGAAATAAATATGATCTACAAGAAAGCAGCGAATAACCTATTTCTAATAGGTGTCTTAGTTTTTTTGATGATATGGTTTGTGTTAGATGATCTTGTTCAGCTATCCCTAGATCCATCGACCTTCCCCAAGGTCCGAGCTATTTTCTTGGTATTAGCGATTACGAAATTGGTAGATATGCTGACAAGTATGAATACCCATATACTCATCTACTCTAAGGACTATAAATGGAACCTGATTTTCTTATTGGTTCTAGGAGGCGCAAATATATTTTTGAATCTGAAGTTGATTCCTCTCCATGGAATTGTAGGAGCAGCCTATGCCACTGCCATTTCATTTTGTTTGTACAATTTTGCTAAGACAGTATTTATATATTTTCGTTTTGGCTTACAACCGTTTACGGGATCTATACTTAAGACACTATTGCTACTCGGGGCTTTTTTGCTGCTGTATCCTTTTATGTTTGATACTGGGTGGCCATTTATTAACTTGATATATAAATCGGTACTGATCGGAATCACCTATCTTAGCCTCGCCTACTTTTGGCGGATATCAGATGATGCCAATGAGATGGGACTGTATATTTTAAAGAGACTAAGAATTATAAAATGAAGAAATTAGAAACCTTACTTGTCGAAGAAAAAGAGGGCATTGCAATTATCACCTTGAATAGACCCAAGGCTATGAATGCTATCAATGATACTGTAATGGAAGAGTTTGGCTATTTATTTTCTGAGGGCCTAGATATGGCGAGTCTCAAAGGAATCATCATTACAGGCTCAGGAGAGAAAGCCTTTATTGCAGGTGCTGACATTAAGGAATTCATGGAATTAGATGTCGATGGCGGTACTAAGAAGTCTGCTTTTGGGCATAAAGTATTTGACAGTATAGAAAACTGTCCAGTGCCAGTGATAGCGGCCATAAATGGTTACTCCTTAGGAGGCGGTAATGAATTAGCGATGGCTTGCCATATGCGTATCTGCTCAGATAATGCACGATTCGGGCAGCCGGAAGTCAATCTTGGTTTGATCCCAGGTTATGGAGGTACGCAACGTATGATACAGTATATAGGGAAGGGTAGAGCGATGGAACTGCTCCTTACTGGAGATATGATAGATGCTGTCAAGGCCCTTGAGTATGGTCTTGTGACCCATGTCACGCCGCAGGAAGAACTCATTCCTACTGCCTTGAAAATTCTTTCTAAGATTGCCTCTAAAGGTCCTCGAGCAGTAGCAGGAATCATTAAGACCGTCAATGCATACTTTGATAACACTGTCAATGGTTTTGTAAAAGAGATTAATTTCTTTGGAGAAGCAATGGGCTCCGATGAAAGCAAGGAAGGGGTCAATGCATTTCTTGAGAAAAGGAAGCCTGAGTTTAGGAAGTAAAGCTGCCTATATTCAGAACCTATGGATTCGTAAGTACACGAATAATGTCCTTTGCAGCTTACGACCTATCATAAAGATAAAGGAAGTTCATTTTCAATAATGAATGCTTTGCAGATTTTAGAAGGAAGTGAAAGTGATTCAATTGAATTACCTGAGCGATTCATAATGGCAAAGACACTACAGAA
>CAKZVK010000080.1 GCA_937921825.1 uncultured Saprospiraceae bacterium | reverse complement strand
CTTCGTCCAGCCATTGGAGCTATCTACTGCTCTATAATGAAGTCTATACTTGTTAGCGTCTTCATAGCCTGTCCAAGAAAAAGCAACCTCAGTGTCGCTTATTGTAGTAGCTGAAAAATTAAATGGAACACCACAACCTTCAACAACATTACCGTTAGAGTTGCCATTGTTGTTTCCGTTATTGCCGTTGCCATTGTTACCATTACCGTTGCCATTCCCATTATTTCCGTTGCCATTTCCATTGCCCCCCGTTCGGCGTAGTTTGTAGTACAGCCTGAGTAAAGCCAACTACGTCGCAGCTACTAATCAAGACTCTGTCTTGTACCAAATAACAAGCAACCTTTTACTGTGTTGGCTTCAGTGCATACGATGGGCAAAAGCAACCTACGACGTATCAGAACTCGATCGTCGAGGTATGCAGAGACCATTAGTGTCCGGTTAAAATCAGCTGAGATTATAAATGATCTCAGCCATAGGTGATATTTGTTGTTACCACTATATAAGCGACTATACTTGTGCTCGTCTCCAGTCTACACCGTACGCGAGGCTGACAAAAAAACCCTCGCATCTCTGCAAGGGCTTCTTTCTTTTTCGATCATATTGCATCTAGGTTACAAGCCCAGACGAATGGGGGAAGGAAAGGAAAAGTACTTAAGTATCATGTGAAATAAACAAAGGTAAGAAGGAATAAAAAATAACCCTAAAGACCAAATTAGCCTGATGGATTAGTTTCCTTCTTACTTGATAGACTAAACTGTAATTAGTTAGCCATCTCTTTTAATTTCTTTAGAGCACGTACTTTTACTGTAACTGATGCAGGCTTAGCCTTGAACATTACTTCTTCCTTAGTGAAAGGGTTGATTCCTTTTCTAGCTTTTGTAGCCGGCTTCTTAACAGTCTGAATTTTCATCAAACCAGGTAGTACAAACTCCCCTACAGATTTCTTATTAATGTGCAGCTGGATAATCTCAGTTAGAGATTCTATTACGCTGTCAACCTGCTTTTTAGAAAGTTCAGTTTCCTCAGCGATTTGACTGACGATCTGAGTTTTCGTGTATCTAGCGTCTATCGTTTTTCTTTTCTTAGCAGCCATAATTTGCTTAGTTTATTTAAAAATAGTTAATGAAAATATTAGTATAAAAGACTTTAAATATGGTACAAATGTATGGTATAAAAGTGCAATATGTCCTATTGTGAAAACAAAGTTTTACTGGAATAGCGATTTTGGTTCAATTATATATACCTCCCACAAAATTATAGTCCCTCATAACAGAACCTAATAAATTAATCCATGATCTATTTCTAAGTATTATATGAGACATAACTTTTTGGAAGTCAAGAACCAAAAGAATATTTCTTAACTAGGAAATACAAATTAAAAAGAGCTCTTGCATTAAGGTTATAGATATAAAATTAAAATCTTGTAACTAGAGTTTATTGTTTGGATTTATCAGCTGACGAAGAATTCAGAAAAGAGATCAAGAGAGATTAAGGACCATAGTGCTGGTAAATTCTCCACTACGAAGCAGCCTAATATTTAGGCATTATTCTTGTTTTATAGATACTACCATATAACAGATCAAGTTTGAATTCCCCCAATTCTTCCATTTTTCCTTCGTCCATCCGGTAAGCTAGTTTTGCTAGTACAAACATTATTAACAATTAAAAACAATCATTATGAACAACAAATTTGTTCTACTCTTCTTCTGCTTATTCAGCTCTTACAACATTTCTTATTGCCAAGAAATTCCTTCTAAAGTTACCCACGAAATAAAAGGTTATGCAATGGGAGATCTTCGGGAAGCCATGGAAATTGAGGGTAGATTAATCTATTTGAATGATGGAGTAACTCTAAAATCACAAAAATCTTTCCTTAACATCCTTAGCAGAGGTGGCAAAGTCGATCAGAAAGAACTAAAAAGTCCATTTAAAAACTCATATACTTATGAGTATTTTTCATTTGACGATAGGCTATTCAGATGGATGGTAACTACCAAAAAAAATTCAGAAACTGTTGAACGAAAAATAGTTGAATACTCACCTACAACTGGCGAAGTTTTAGGTGCTATGGCTGTCGATGAAATGGACTATTCAAATAAATCAGAATTCCCTGGACATTTTCAAAGATATTCTCCTGATTCATCAAAACTCGTTTCTGTACAACATGCTTACACTAAAAACTACTCGGAACGAAAGATCCTTGTAGTCAATAGCGATCTGAGTATAACGAATAAATCAGAAAACAGGATAGAAGGCAAAAAAAGAAAAGACGAAATATACTATGAAGCAAGAGTGACTAATGACGGTATAGTATACCTTCTATACGAACTTAGAGAAGGGGATGATAGGTACAAAAAAAAGAAGCAAAACTACAAGTATCAAGTTCTAAGAATAGATCAAGACGGCGGCGAAACGATATATGACTTAGACCAAAAAAGCCTAAACTCTCATTCCCATACATTATATATAGATGATAGTGGTAAGCCAATGGTCTTCCTCACCCATCATGAAAACCATGAACCATCCAGTCCTCTAGAAGGAATAGCAGTCTATACCATTGATGAATCAAACAATAAATTCACAAAAAAATACCATGCCTTCGATGATAAAAAACTAGATTCTTGGGGCATAAATACAAAGAAGGAAAAAGAGAAAATGAACAACTTCTATGTCTATAGGACAGATTACCTCATAGATAAAGATCAGATACATATTCTATTAGAGAGAGACTATTACTATTGGATACATATGGCAGGTGGCCAGCAACAAGTGAATGGAAAGAAAGCTGTTATTGCATTATCCATTAGTAACGATGGTGAGTTATTAGATGATATTTTCATACCTAAACTTATGGAGCTAGCTAAAGATGGGTATGTAACTACTTCACTCTTAATGCTAAATAATAAAATGCATATTGCATACATGACCTTGGAAAATATGGTAACTCATGATCCTGATGAATTAAAGCAATTCGAAAAAGCTAAAGTTCTGAAAACAAAAAAGACCGCTCTAGTTTTTGCAACAAAAGAGGGCAGTCAGCTTATCAAAAAGAAAGTGGCTGATACAAACAATTATATGTTTTATCCTTCCATGATAAAAGTAAAAGGCAACAGAATGATACTTCCTTGTCAGAAGTTTCAAGGCATGAAGAGACCAAAAATTTCTAACATGGTAATTGACCTAACACAATTACACAATATAGCCATGCGATGAAAAAGACAATGATTTTATTTCTAGGGATATTGTTCATAGGCAGTATATCTGCACAAGATGATTCCAGATGGACAGTTTATTCTGGGTATGGAAAAATAAAGAGAACAGCGATTGGAAAAACAAAAAATAAACCCACTATATTAAGAATAGGTTTAGAGCGCAAACACCACTGGTATAATAATACAGCTATCTATTATGGGCTAGATTATAATCAGGGAAATTTAGCTTCATTGTATAACTCCAGTGGAGACATGAAGATAAAATTCACGACTTTATATTTTGGACTTGGAGGAAGATTTTTAGCTGATTTTCTTAAAATAAGTCTGGGAGGAGAGAGATCTTTCGAATTGAGTCACCCTACCAAATTTACTTACATACCGATTAAAGGTTGGGGGGTCTTTTCTAGGTTAAATGCCGATATTCATCTCAGCAAAGATCTAGCGCTATCCATTCAACCGTATTTAAAATTCAGATCCATTGCAGGTGGAGATGGAGAATACCGGCCTAATTCTCACTTTGAAATTGTCACCTTTGAAATATATAGAGAGGCAGGTGTAAACCTTGCATTAAGCTATAAGATATGGTAGATAGATCGACTAAGAGGTTTGCTTATAAAAGCAAGCTATAAAGATTATAACTTATTAGAAGGAGAAGAAATTCTCCTTCTTTTTTTTGTGGTCTCTGCAATACAGTTTTTTATAAGTTTGTGATAATGATGGAAATATCATACGAACAAATAACATCACCAACGATTCTTAAAGTATCTATGAATACTCTCCCTGAGGCTGTCGCTTTTTTTATTTCTATAGGCTTAGAATGTGAATAAGCTACTAGTCCTCATAATAAGTCTCGTCTCCGCTGTTACCACTTGCAAGACCAATACACAATCGGGTTTGTCTAGCGTACAGAAATCCTATGCTGATTCTAAATCATCTAATCCTGAGTTAGATACCATCATATGGAGTATCTATCAGGACAGAGCCATGAATTATTGGTTTGGCAGTAAAGAAAATGGTGTCTATAAATATAATGGTAAGGTACTTACTCCTTTCACAGTAGAGGATGGCCTTATCAGTAATGAGATTCGTGGCATCCAAGAAGATGCTGCGGGGAATCTATTTTTTGAAACTACAGAAGGCGTCAGCAAGTATGATGGTCAGCAATTTCAGACTCTTGAAGTAAAAGAGAATGACCTCACCAAAGACAACTGGCATCTAAATCCTACAGATCTTTGGTTCAGAATGGGCTTTAATAATAATGGCCCCTATAGGTATGACGGTGAGTATCTGCATTATTTGGAACTACCTCCTACACCACAAGAAGAAATCTTTAGAATGAAATGGCCTAACATTGGTCATTCTCCTTATGGCCTCTATTATATCTATAAAGACAGGGAAGGCCATATGTGGTTCGGTACTGCAGAATTAGGTGTCTGTAGGTATGATGGCCATAATTTTAGTTGGTATTATGAAGACCAGTTACAGACTACACCTAATGGAGGAAGTTTTGGCACACGTTCCATCCTCCAAGATAGAGAGGACTACTATTGGATCAATAATTCTCGCTATAAATATAAATTCGAACCTAATGATTCTGATCAGCTGATCGACAAAAAAGAAAAGGGCATTGGGTACTCCACTGAGGAGGGTATAGAATATCCGTTCTACCTCTCTATCATAGAAGACGATGACGGGGACCTATGGATGGCCACTTATGGTGATGGTGTATGGAGATATGATGGTGCCGAATTTATACACTATCCTATTACAGATCAAGGTAAGAAGGTTCTGCTCTTTACCATCTATAAAGATCAGCAAGGAACACTGTGGCTAGGAACTCATAATGCTGGGGTTTTAAAGTACAATGGGAAGAACTTTGAGAAGTTTTCTCTTCCTCTTCGATAGGGATAGCTTAAGGTTTATTTTGCTTGCTGCTGGGTGCAATTACTTTATCATATGCTCGGAGGCTATCTCTGGCTAGATCTTCTAAGTGTGGATTCTTGTCTAGCCTATGGTTCTCAAACATTTCTATTCCTGATTTCAATACTCCCAAGTAACCTATACCCAAGACGATAATACCTAGTGAAACTTCTTTGATCTTACTGTTACTTTTCGTCAATAAGCCATAGAGCCCGATTCCAATAAAAAACAGAGATAGAACTAACATGAGAGCCAACATCATTTTTCCTTTACGAGGACTTTCCCATACCCTCTTAGAGAGCTTGTTTTGTGTCTTAGTCGTATCTTGGAAAGTAGAAAACTCACTGCAAGGCCTATAAATATCAGCGCTTTATTCAAGTTCGCCAGTAACAAACTGACTGCATCATCGGGGTTACCTGTAGTCACTATGGCAGTAGATACCATAAAATAGAATCCTATGAGCATCAAGGGATATTGAATATAACTGAGACGATGAAAAAATAATTTTGTACGCATTTCTGGAACTTTACTCTATGATTTATTGCTTACATGTGTAACAAGATAAAAATTACTTTGGCAACTTAGTTCTCTTTTGTTTCTATATTTATACGCCTATTGTATAGCGTTAGTTGTATTGTTTTTCTTTTCGTATTTTTGAAAACCAACATTTGACTACCTATGGATAAGAATAATTCCTTTCAGATTTCCCAAGGCTTACTTTCTCTAGGTTACATTTATCTCATCCTTATGGGGATACTGAACGAATCTCTCTATTACAATAGACTGGATATCGAAATACTCAAATATTCTAATATCCTTGACGTCTTACTCAGTCCCATCTCCAAACTAACCACCACAAAAGGATTACTCTTCTCTAGCTTTCTAGTCTTTGCAACCTATATTCTTCCCAACTATTACCTAAAAAAGAAGGGCAATAATTGGCTGAAAAAAGCCTTCAAGGTAGATCCCAATCTTCCAGAAGCTGAAACTAAGAATCGAATTATAAAATCGCTGCTTGTAAATTTCGCTATCGGCATCTTCGGGTTTTTTATCGGAACTGGCATTGGTGGTGGCCACAAAATAGCAACAGAAATCAAAGAAAATAAAGTGGTCTATAACGATACTGTCCAATTCCTGACCGGCGAAACTACCCAAGTAGAGATAGTGGGTAAAAACAGCTCTTACCTTTTCTATCTTACTGAAGATCGACCTAAGGTTCAAGTCTCCCCAATTAGCGGCACGATAAAGAGTATAGAAGAGGTAGTAGATGAGGAG
This sequence comes from uncultured Saprospiraceae bacterium, assembly GCA_937921825.1. GTDB lineage: Bacteria > Bacteroidota > Bacteroidia > Chitinophagales > Saprospiraceae > RFSX01. The sequence continues at coordinate 15,501 of CAKZVK010000080.1, read as the reverse complement.
TAGATGTCTTGGTGCTTATAACCAAATTTATTGTCCGAATGGCTACTTAGGTAGCACTAGAGATCTGATTTATTTAGGCAGTATTTTATAATTTGGCTTTTTTCATTTTAGGGTCTAAAACCTTAAATTCTAACTTTAAGAATTTCGGTCAAATTACTATTAATGAGCTTTGGAGATAAGCCCATAACAGACACTTGTTAGGTCACTGGGAATCAATTTGAGGATTACTTCTCAAGAGATACCTAGCCCAAGAACTTGTTTCAAATTAAAGTTTTTAATTGAGTTTCGCTTTAATTTCCTATTTTGATTCACTAATCCAACGTTTATGCCCTATCTCGCTATAGCACCCCTGTTCACTAATGATGCCATCACTCTTGGTATTCTGATTACGGTATTGGCTTTAATCTTCCATACTGAACATCTGAAAACGCCTTTTTGGAGCAAATTTTACAAGTTTGTGCCTGGCTTATTATTGGCTTACTTTATTCCTGCGCTGCTTAATTGGCCCTTAGGGATAATTTCTCCGCATTGGTATACAGACGGGTTATTAGAGTTATTGGGTAAGTATAATTTGTCTATGCCTTCTGGCCTTAGCTATGATGGAATTACCAATTTTCTAGAAGATAATAACGTGCCTGGTGCCGAATACAAAGCAGTGCAAGGGCATTCCAGTTTATATTATGTCGCTTCACGTTATCTATTACCTGCCAGTTTGGTTTTCTTCTGCATAGGGATAGATTTTGCAGGTATCAAGAGGCTCGGACCAAAGGCCATCATCATGTTCCTTACAGCGACCTTAGGTATAATAATCGGTGGGCCTATAGCTTTACTTTTCATTTCTTATGTCGCACCTGATGTCATAGGTGGCAATCCAGATGAAGTATGGAGAGGACTTTCTACAGTAGCAGGAAGCTGGATAGGCGGAGGCGCTAATCAGACCGCCATGAAAGAAATCTATGAAGTCAAAGATAATCTCTTCGGCACTATGATCGTCGTAGATGTTGTAGTGGCTAATATCTGGATGGGCTTCTTACTTTATGGTGCTAATATCTCAGACAAAGTCGATGGTTGGTTAAAAGCAGATAACTCTGCTATAGAAGATCTCAAAGAACGAGTAGCCAGCTACCGTGCAAGCATCGCTGAAATGCCCACCACAAGAACCCTATTCATGTTGATGGCTTTAGGCTTCGGTGGAGTCGCCCTTTCACACTGGGGAGCAGATGTCCTAACACCTTTCATGAAGGGCTTTAAAGAAACGCTAAACAGTCTAAGATTAAATTCATTAATGTCTCATTTCTTTTGGCTGATCGTTATCTCTACGACCTTTGGCATGTTGCTTTCGCTTACTAAATTTAGAAAGTTAGAAGGGGTCGGTGCTTCTAGATGGGGCTCTATTTTTATTTATATACTGGTGGCTACTATAGGTATGAAAATGAATCTAGGAGAGGTCTTTCAGAATCTAGGTCTCTTTGCAATCGGTATAACGTGGATGCTCGTCCATGTCACTTTGCTACTAGTAGTCGCTAAACTTATAAAGGCGCCATTCTTTTTTGTGGCCGTAGGAAGTCAAGCCAATGTCGGAGGTGCTGCTTCTGCACCTGTGGTTGCTTCTGCTTTTAGTACTTCACTGGCTCCTGTAGGTGTTCTGATGGCAGTCCTAGGCTATGCACTTGGAACTTATGGAGCTATCATCTGTGCGACGCTGATGCAAATCGTGAGTGGAGGGTGATTTTTTTAAATTGACAATGGATAATTTATAATTGACAATTGGGGTTCTGTTTTACTGGATAGATAACATAGTGCTGTATTTCATACACTAAGGACTGGTTTTTGTAATATCTTTGATTCATGATAACAACGTTATCCATAGAAAATTATAAATCGATTGAAAAAATATCGATCAAGCCGAAGAAATTCAATTTATTGATAGGTAGGCCCAATGTCGGGAAATCTAATATTTTGGAGGCCATATCACTACTTGGCTTACCAAACTTATTTGAAGAGCAGAGAAAACTGTCGGAAGTTGGGATTAGATGTGATGACTTAAAAGACTTATATAGAAGTTTGGCAATTCCTATTTCTATAAGATCGAATTTTGATGAATTAATTCTATTAGATAACTACAGTTTGTTTTTAAACAAAAAAGCCTCAGATGGGGTAGGCAATAATAGTTCGACTGTATTAAATTTCGAATTTAGACAAGACGGCAGCACTGGCTACGATCAAAACTTGCTAAAAGAAATTTCTAAAGACAATGTAATCAAACCCTACTTTTATGATCCAAGTCATATATTGACTAAAAGTTTTCAGTTTTCTCCATTAAGGCTTTCGTGTCCTAATGGAAGAAATATTTTCGATGTCTTTTCTGCAAGAGAAAACATATACGATGAACTGTCAGCCCTAGTAAAAGAGTATGACTATGAAATTTTTCAGTTCGATCACACTAAAGAAGGGTATTACATGCATAGAAAGGTTAGAAATAGAAACAAATTAGTGCCCTATTACCTTCTGGCAGATACTTTAAAGCGTTATCTTTTTCACTATGCTGCCATTAATACAAACAAAGAACAAACTCTATTATTTGAAGAACCAGAGTCTCATTCATACCCTCCTTATGTCTATCAGCTTGCACAAAACATAGTTGCTAGCAATAACCAATATTTCATAACTACACATAGTCCATATCTCTATGAAGTATTTGTCAAAGAATGTGATCCGAAAGACTTAAGCATATTCTTTGTTGATTACAAAAATCATAAAACAGAAATTACTGAGGTTAACTCATCCGTTTTAGATAACCTGAAAGAATATGAGACAGATGTTTTTTTCAATATTGAATCCCAAATGAATGGTTAGGAAAATATACCAAGAATGTTTTGCTGAAACCTACTTAGTGAACTTACTTGGATATAATAAACCTTCACATTGTAGGGGAACAGGTAGAGTCTTCAAGCAACTTGAAAAAAATGCCAATGTCCCAACCATTGGAATAGTCGATGGAGATGCTTCTATGCCTAAAGAATTTAAGAAGTATACGAAAACACAATCTTCCTCTGACGGTAATTTAGAAATATTTCAAAATAAGCAAAACAACAGTATACTAATTGTTCATAAACCAGACTTTGAAACCTGGATTTTTGACATCGCAAAAAAGAAAAGGCTACTAAAAAAAGACGGCAAAATAAATAGCGTACAAGATTTGAAAGCTATAACCAAACAAAACGTTACTCGAATAAATAGAAATAAGGAATTTGCGGAGCTAATGCATGATATAAATTCTCTTGAAGATTCTCCCTTTGAAATTGTTAAAAACTCAATTGAAAAGGACAAACTCTAATTATCGGCTTACCAAATTAGTCTTTACAAACTTGTCTATAAAATCTTCTTTGTAACTCGGCCCCAGAGGCAGTTCTTGGTCTGCAGTAAAGATCGTGTCTGTTCCGATGCTCAAGATATTTTTTACCTGGATGATATAAGACTTTGATATTCTTGCAAATCTATCTTGTGGTAATTGTGACAAGATGGTCTTGACATTCATAGAGGTCATGTACTTTTTTTCTTTAGTATGTATGACCACATAATCTTTCATGCCTTTTATATAGATGACCTCGTCATAGAACACTTTGATATACTGCCTATCTGATTTGATGTACATGAATGACTCTTGATAGACATCTATATCTGCTTTGGGTTTTTCATTGAGTTCCATATACTCCTGGACCTTGACGACAGCTTTGTAGAACCGCTCAAACTTTATCGGCTTGACTAAGTAATCTATAACGTCTAACTCATAAGACTCAAGGGCATACTGAGGGTAAGCCGTGCACAAGATGATATTGGGTTTCGTCTTTAGAGATTTAATAAAATCTAGGCCACTCAAGCCCGGCATCTCAATGTCTAAAAAAATGAGATCTACCTCATTCTTACTTAGAAATTCTGTGGCAGAAATAGCATTGTCAAATTCTGCTAACTTATGGAGGAAAGGTACTTGCTCACAATTAAGTTCCATCCCTTCTCTTGCTAAAGGCTCGTCATCTACAATGATGTAATTGATCATGAGGTCTGTATAATTAGGTTGACGATATATGATTTATCGGTTTCGCTGATGGTCAGTTCATGCTTGTCCGGATAAGCTAGTTCTAATCTTCTCAGTGCATTGACATGACCGATGCCTCCCACATCTCTATGATGCAAAGTACCCTTGGTATTTTCTACAGAGAAATGAATTTCAGTTTCATTGGCTGATAAATTGATCCGGATAAAATCACTGCCCGATCCTGAGTTGCTATACTTAAACGCATTTTCTATATACGGCAGCAGTATCAGAGGTCGTATCTTCTTACTACTGGTCATACCCGTTACATTAAACTCTAGCTTAAGATGTTGACGTCTGAGAAGTTCTAGCTCCAGATAATTATTGAGATACGTAATTTCCTTACTCAAGAGTACCGTATCGTCTTCAGTCTCATAGAGTTGATATCTCAGAAGATCTGAAAGCTGCATAATAGTATTAGGCAGGTTCTCGTGCTTCTTCTTGGACATCACATACATATTATTCAGGGTATTGAATAAGAAGTGTGGATTGACCTGAGTCTTGAGATAGGCTAGTTCGGTGTTTAACTGATCTTCTCTCAGCAATTGTAGCTTCCTGGAAGTTCTATAGGATTCTTGAAAGAGTTTAAAGGCCACCGCCATTCCTATGATACCAGCATTGGGCCATATGTTCCCAATGAAATATCCAAAAATATCTTGTAGTGTATATGGGTCTTCTTCTAGCAGAGAATTATCAAAGAACAATCCATAAGGATCAATCCAAACTAAATAGCCTAGAAAAACAACTAAGATTATTGAAAGAGCTGTCATTAGACAGTACATTAATACTTTGCCCTTCAGAAAGAACTGTGGCAACAATACATATATATTAATGTAAACCATTGTCAAATCTGCAATTAAACTCAATACGTTCTGTAAGTGAGAAGCATCTATAGGTTCTGTCACTCCCGTTAGACTAAGCAGCTCATCTGCATATATGAAGGTCCAAAATAGAATGTGTCTTACAACTCTATATTGATTATTGAATAGTCCTTCGTGTAACCACTTAGGTATTTCCATGGAATTTTCTTTGTCTGCCGCAAACCTATCCATAACTGCAAGTTAATGGAATACTGGAAGTATAATAAAACCCAGCCTAAGTATAATATTACCCTAGGGGAAGTATGAAGTGCCCATTTTCATAGCCTTTCTAGCTATAGTTTTGAATATGTCAATCACCCTTTGAAATCATTTATTCACTAAAAATTTTAGACTTATGAAAAATTTAATGTTAGCACTGTGCTCCTTCTTGGTTCTAATGCTTGCCTTTTGTTCTTGCTCAGAAGATGAGGTAATGAATACAGCAGAAAGTATCGAAGAAAACAATGTGGCAACGACTTCTGCAACCAAGAGAACCTGTGGGCATACACATCACATGAATGATCTCTTATCTAACCCAGCCTTTAAAGAATCTTACAATAAGAGGATAAATAATCACCTCAACTATGTAAAACAACATGTAGGAAGTAGAGCCCTATGCAGCTCACCAGAGGTTATTCCTGTAGCGGTACACTTCCAAGGAGCTACTGGAGATCTTAGTTGCCTTGTATCTCTTGCAGAGCAAGCTGTCGCCGCTCTAAATGCAGATTTCCAAGGCACCAATGGAGATATCACTAACTGGACAGGCAATGCCGCTAGTTCATATGCGGGTATAAGTCATGGTGAAGCTTGTCTACAGTTTACTCTTGCTAATCAGAATCACCCTAGTGGTTATGGACTAAGTAATGGCGACCTAGCGGTTACTAGAAATGCAACCAATGGTGACTCTGATAGTGACTGGTCTGGCTACCTAAATATCTTCGTAGGGGATGCACAAGGCAGTCTTGGATATGCACCCTTAGGAGGTGCTGGAACTGGAGATGGTGTGATGATAGATAAAAATTACTTTGGTATCGGCGCTGCTTGTGGCAATGTAGGGGCTTCTGCTCCATTCAATCTAGGGAGAACACTGACACATGAAGTGGGTCACTACCTCTTACTAGATCATATCTGGGGTAATGGCTGCGGACAAGATGATGGCGTAGCGGATACCCCTAACCAAGAATCAGAGTACTATGACTGCCCTAACATAGGTGTGAGTAGTTGCGGATCTACAGACCTACATATGAACTATATGGACTACGTAAATGATGCTTGCATGTACATGTTTACTTCTGGTCAAGCTACTGTAACAGAAAACTATGTAGCCTCTAGTCTATCCATTCTGACTAACAATGTATCAAGCGTTATATCAGGAAGCTCTACTGGTGGAGGTGGCGGAGGAAACACAGGGTCTACTTGTGCTACACCAGCTACAATCAGTGCTTCAGTACTGAGTAATACTAGTGCCCGAATCACTTTTGAAGCTCAAGCAGAGGCGAGCTCTTACCAGCTTAGCTATAGAGTAAATGGAACGACAGCATGGAATTCAGTTAGTACTACTACTGCAGAATATACACTAACAGGACTAGCAGCAGGCACTACTTATGACTATAGAGTCAGAACGAACTGCCCTAGTGGATGGACTGGATTTACAACTACTCAGTCATTTACAACTACAGGTAGTACTGGGGGTGGATCAGGTGCAAGCTGTGATGTTCCAGGTTCTAGCGACGCAACATATGTCAATACAAAGGTGACGAAGGTGACCTGGGAAGCAATGCCGCAGGCTATTAGATACCAGATAAGATACAGAGTGCAAGGGACAGGATCATGGATAACTAAGTCTAGTACTGCTGCACAGAAGACGCTTAGAAATTTACAGAACGGAGCAACCTATGAGTACAAAATAAGAACGAAATGTCCTTCAGGATGGACTGGTTATACAGCAATCCAGACTTTTGAGCAGAGCAACGGTACTGGTGGAGGATCTGGGAGCTCAACTAATACGGTGACCTTCGAACTGATTCTAGACAACTATGGCTCAGAAACCTCTTTTGAATTGATCAATGATGCTAATCAAGTCGTAGAAGCTGGAGGACCTTATAACAATGGTGTTTCAGGTCAGTTGATCACTGAGACCTTTAATATACCCGATGGTTGCTATACTCTCTATGTAGATGATTCTTATGGAGACGGGATCTGCTGTACATATGGGGATGGATCCTTTTCATTACTAGCTAATAGCGGTACTGAAGTAGGCTATTCTGATGGTAATTTTGGATACTATGACTACATCGATTTTTGTGTCACTAATAACGTGGTTTCATTGACATCAGGCGATAAAGACAGAAAAGCACATAATCTAAAACCTAAAATGGCTCATAGCGAGTAATATATTCGATAAAAGTCTATAATGTGAGGGCAGGTCTGGGTAATACTAGATCTGCCTTTTCTGATTTAGCGCTCATTTAAAGTCTCGTAAGAGCCTCTTAAAGTTCTCTTAAAAAGTTCTATCATATTGATAATCACTACTATATGAATACTAGCGGAGGGTTTTTATTCATTATTTATAGTATCTTTGCGCTCCAATTTTTAGGAATAGGTAAGTTTTAAATCTATCTAGCTTTTGAATCTGAGACATAGAGTTTTACCCCCAAAATTTAAATCTCTCCTTCAGAAGTACAAAAATCAAGAATGAGTAAGAAGAGAGTATTGTTTGTGACTCAAGAGATGAATCCTTATACAACCATCTCAGAAATTTCCAACATTGTTAAACAACTTGCACCTTTCACACAGGGAAAAGGTATGGAAGTTCGTGTTTTGATGCCAAAATTTGGTAGCATAAACGAGAGACGCCACAGACTACATGAAGTAGTGAGACTATCTGGAATGAATATCATCGTAGACGATGATGATTATCCATTAATTATTAAAGTGGCTTCGCTACCAGGAGCGAGATTACAAGTATATTTCTTAGATAATGAAGAGTTCTTCAAGAGAAAATTCATTTTCGACGGAGAAGACGAGAAGCCATTCGAGGATAACCAAGAAAGAATGGTGTTTTTCTGCAAGGGAGTAATAGAAACTGTAAAGAAGTTCGGATGGCCGCCTGACATCATCCACTGCCATGGATGGATGACTAGTTTGGTCCCCTTCTACCTTAAGACAGTCTACGAAAATGAGCCAATATTCGAAAATTCTACCTTGATTTACTCTGCTTATGAAAATGAGTATGAGCAAAAGTTCACTGAGAAGTTCTTCGAGATTGCTGCTATCAATCAACTGGAGCCAGAAGACTTAGGTGCTTTTAATGATAAGGACAAAGTAAAACTAGTACTAGGAGGTATTAAATATGCCGACGCTATCGTTAAAGGACACGAAGACCTTTCTGCAGAAAGCAATTCTCTGATAGAGTCCCTAGAGGTTCCTGTTTTGGAAGCATTTCCTGAGGAAGAACTTAGTGATAATATGATGGAATTCTACAAAGGTCTTTTAGAACCCGTAGCATAAAGATCAGATGAAATATTTTTTCTTTCTATTGATGTCAGCAATGATGGTTGTTACTTCGTGTAATGACTCTCAGCTTGTTGGCTCTGATCTGTTAGGAGACCAGTCCGCTGATGTAGAATACATAGATGATTTAGCACTATCAGCAAAGACTGTTCTTTCTGATTCTATCATCACCTTTCTCAAGTTCGAGTCAGACAATTTTGCTAATGGGACTTATCTTGTTGGAAACATCGATGACCCTGAATTTGGAAAGTCGAGTGCTACAACTTTTTTCACTCCTACTTTACTAAGAGACACATTTCCTAGACTCAGCGTATTTACTTTAGATTCTGTGGTTATGGTGATGGAATTAGATTCTACGGGACAGTATGGAGATAAAGAAGCCGTTCATGATTTGGAGCTGTATAACTTAGTAGATAGACTTGATAATACAGGTAGAGACACTTTTTTCTCTAACGAAACATATGAAGTCGAATCTGCACCTATAGTTACACGTTCTCAAGGCATTAATTATACTGATTCCCTAGAGGTAGGCGGTTATATTTTCACGAATCCAGATTCAACGGTTTTAGTACCCGCTCAACTTAGATTTAGGCTGGATAATCAGTATTGGATAGATTTATCTCAGTCTGGCGGTGATTTTTTAGAATTAGAAGAGTTTAATCAATTTGTGCCCGGTTATGAATTAAGATCTGCCACTGCTAATAATTCGATGTTAGGAGTAAATTTATTTTATAACGGCAACAGTCCACAACAATCAAATTCTACAATAAACGTCTACTATCAGATCAACGATTCTACCAGAACAGTATTTATTCTTCCTCTAGGTAGGTATAGACATAGCTATCTTGAAAATGACTATGCTGGTAGCGCCTTAGAAGCTAACTTAGACAAAACTACCGCTGATTGTTTTTATCTACAGTCACAGCAAGGAACCAATGTAGAAGTAGATATCTCTAGTGCAAAGAGTATTAGTGATCGCATTCTCAACTTTGCTGAGCTAGAAGTCTCAGTGAAATCTTTTGATGAAAATTTGTACCCTCCCATAGAGGCTATAAGTGCATGGTATCGCAATGAGGATGGAGAATTCGTCAGGGCAGATAGATCTGATGAGATTGCTAGGGTAGAAGAAACTTATCCACAAGGAGAACAACTTTATACATACAAAATCGATATTACTGCTTTTATTAATCAGGTAAAAAAAGGTGAAATCGATGCAGACCAGTTAACTTTAATCGCTGTATCGAAAGCACAAAGAGCCAATAGATCCCTGATCTATGGTCCTGATGATCCAGATCACCCCATGAAGTTGAACCTTACTCTTACTAAACCATAAAACAAAAGTTATGTGCGGTATTGTAGCATACCTAGGAGAAAAAGAGGCTTACCCAATCCTTATAGAAGGACTCAAGAGATTAGAGTACCGAGGCTATGACAGTTCAGGTGTAGCTCTACTAGATGGTGATCTAGCTATCTACAAAAAGAAAGGTAAAGTCAAAGAACTCGAAAACCACGTCGCTAGTCTAGACCCAAACTTAAAGAGCACTATAGGGATGGCGCATACAAGATGGGCTACACATGGTAAGCCCGATGATCTCAATGCACATCCACATAAATCTGGAAATGGCCGTCTGGCTATTATCCACAATGGAATCATAGAAAACTATAATACACTAAAGAAAGCACTAGAATCTAGGGGTCATACCTTCGAATCTGAAACAGATACCGAAGTCCTGATCCATCTTATAGAGGAAGTACAAGAGCAAAAGAAACTTCCTCTTGCAGAAGCTGTAAGGCTGGCACTCAATCAAGTAGTGGGTGCTTATGCAATTGTTGTAATGGATAAGAATCATCCAGATCAGCTGGTAGGGGCAAAGCTTTCTAGCCCATTAGTATTCGGCATCGCAGATGATGAATATTTCCTAGCTTCGGATGCTACTCCGATCATTAAGTACACTAATAAGGTAATCTACCTAGAAGACGGAGAAGTCATATCACTGAATAAAAATGGTGACTATGACATTAGAAATCTAGCCAATAAACGTCAAGATCATGAGGTGCTAGAGATAGATCTCCAGATGGACGAAATAGAAAAAGGTGGCTACCCTCATTACATGCTCAAAGAAATATATCAGCAACCTGTGACGGTCGCAGAGAGTATGAGAGGTAGAGTCAATGCCTCCGAAGGCTGGGCTGTCCTAGGAGGAATGAGCGAGCATATCAATAGAATCGCTAAGTCTGATAGAATTATCCTGACAGCATGCGGGACTTCTTGGGTAGCAGCGATGATCGCGGAGTATCTCTTCGAGGATCTAGCTAGAATTCCTACAGAAGTAGAATATGCGAGTGAATTCCGATACAGGAACCCAATCATAAGAGAAAATGATTTTATAGTAGCCTTATCGCAATCTGGAGAGACTGCGGATACCCTTGCCGCTATCAAGCATGCCAAGAGTAAAGGCGCACTAATATATGGACTCGTCAATGTAGTAGGATCTTCTATCGCTCGAGAGACACATTGTGGCTCTTACATACATGCAGGACCAGAGATAGGGGTCGCCTCTACTAAGGCCTTTACGAGTCAGCTTACCGTTCTGACCCTAATGGCTTTATATCTAGGGCATCACAAAGGTTTGATCCCAGAAAACTACTTTAGAAAGCTTCTAGCCGAGCTAGAATCTATACCTAATAAGATTGCTAAAATCCTGAAGAAGGATGATCAGATTAAGTATATAGCAGGAGAAATTCGTAATGCGTCTAATGCTTTGTACCTAGGAAGAGGGTATAATTTCCCCGTAGCACTAGAAGGTGCTCTAAAATTAAAAGAGATAAGCTATATTCACGCTGAAGGATATCCTGCAGCTGAGATGAAGCATGGTCCTATCGCTCTTATAGACATGTATATGCCGGTAATAGTATTGGCGACTAATAAGAGTGCCTATGAAAAGATATTTAGTAATATCCAAGAAGTAAAAGCTCGAAAAGGTATCGTTATCGCAATCGTCACTGAAGGTGATACCATGATCAAAGAAGTAGCAGACTTCATCATAGAAATTCCTGAAACCGAGGAACCTTTAACACCATTACTATCAGTCATCCCTCTACAATTATTAGCTTATCATATAGCTGTCATGAGAGGATGTCACGTAGACCAACCTAGAAATCTAGCTAAGTCTGTAACAGTAGAATAAAAAAACTTATGGAGTACGAATTAGAATATAACTCTGCATCAGAATTACTTCGCATACCAGAATACGGTAGGCACGTACAGAACCTGATCTATTATTGTAAAACAATAGAGGACGCTGAAAAACAACAAACCTTCGCTGAACAAGTCGTTGGACTTATGCACCAGATGAATCCTCAGAATAAAAATGTATTAGAGTACAAGAACAGGTTGTGGAAGCACTTCTTCTTTATTGCTAATTATGAAATAGATGTCAAAGCTCCAGAAGGACTAGTTATAGAACCAGACACAAAGGAAAAGACTCCTCTTAATGTAGAGTATCCTAAGTTCGATTCTAAGTTTCGTCATTATGGGCATAACATAAAGTCCCTAATCGAAAAGGCTATTGCCATGGAGGAAGGACCTGTAAAAGAAGGTTTTGTAGATACCATCGCTGGCTTTATGAAGATGGCCTACAAGAACTGGAATAGAGAACACTATGTGAGTGATGAAATAGTTCTAGAAGATCTAAAAGTACTCTCCAATGGTCAACTAGAAGTAAGTGAAAACGCTTCTCTAGATACCCTAGCTAAAGCTGTCAGGCATACTAAAAGAAGGCCGAGCAATGACAGAAACAACAATAAGCGCGGAAGAAGCAATAACAACAGAGGAAGAAATAATAACAATAGGCGCCGAGGAGGCAGAAGATAAACTAGAAAGGCTCGATACTAATCGGGCCTTTTTTTATGCCCCGGACTTTCTAAGTCACTAGCAGCACGGCAGGATGAATAACCATACTTCGTAAGATAAACTACTTGACACAGCCTACTTCAATAGACATATATAAGAAATAACTAATGTTTGCATCTTAAAACTTTAATCCCAAAGATATAATAAACTATCTTGGCGGCTATTTTATAACAAGCCGTCACTATGTCTAAAGAAGCTTTTATAGTCCAAGGAAATGCAAAGCTCTCAGGAGAAATAACACCTCAAGGTGCAAAAAATGAAGCCTTACAGATTCTTTCAGCAGTCCTTATGACTAAAGAAAAGGTCACTATTTCTAACATCCCAGACATCTTAGACATACGAAGACTCATCTCCTTGCTAGATGGTCTAGGGGTAAAGGTGAAGCGTATCAATAGAAACAAATACTCCTTCCAAGCAGACGAAATAAATCTGAAATACTTTGCTTCCAAGGACTACCTGAACGAAGCTAAAAAGATAAGAGGAAGTGTTATGCTCATGGGACCCTTGCTGGCAAGATTTGGCAAAGCATATCTTCCAAAACCTGGAGGAGATAAAATCGGGCGCCGTAGATTAGATACTCACTTCCATGGCTTTATCACTCTAGGAGCTAAATTCAACTATAAAGAAGAAACTGACGAATTCTTCCTTGCAGCAAAACAACTCAAAGGTACCTATCTCCACATGGAGGAAATCTCTGTGACAGGAACTGCCAATGTTGTCATGGCTGCAGTTCTGGCTAAAGGTACTACGACGATCTATAATGCTGCCTGTGAGCCTTACCTGCAGCAGCTCTGTACTATGCTTAATAAAATGGGTGCCAAGATAGAAGGCGTCGGTTCTAATCTACTCAAGATAAGAGGCGTCAAAAAACTAAAAGGTACCTCACACAAGATTCTACCAGACATGATAGAGATCGGCTCTCTGATAGGTCTTGCGGCCATTACACAATCAGAACTGACTATCAAGAATGTAAATCTGAAGATGCTTGGCGTCATTCCTTCTACCTTTCAGAAGCTAGGGATCAAGATGGAATTCCGAGGAGATGATATCTATATTCCTAAACAAAAGAAATACGAAATCCAGAACTTCATAGATGGCTCTATACTTACAGTCTATGATGCACCGTGGCCAGGATTTACGCCTGACCTGTTGAGTATATTTTTAGTCACTGCTATCCAAGCAAAAGGTAGTGTCCTTATTCATCAGAAGATGTTTGAGAGTCGCTTGTTCTTCGTGGACAAGCTTATAGATATGGGTGCACAGATTATACTTTGTGATCCGCATAGAGCCACTGTCATCGGACTAGATAGAAAAAGCAAACTACGTGGTATAAGAATGAGTTCTCCAGATATCAGAGCCGGTGTCTCACTTCTCATCGCTGCGCTTTCTGCTAAGGGAGAAAGTGTCATAGAAAATATCCAGCAGATAGATAGAGGATATGAGAGGATAGATGAGCGACTTAATGCGTTAGGCGCTAAGATCAAACGGGTAACTGTGTAGACCACTATTGACTAACTCGTAATATCTAAGTCCATTCCTCCATAGTAGGCGGTGTCAATGTCTTTAACGTACTTGGTATAAAAAGTAATTTGCCCCACGTGATAAGAGAGATGTTCTATGACATGCAAAATAGCACTGATTCGAGTATGTGGAAACCCTTGTATAGTTACCTCTTCCGTTAGTTGCTCGAGAGTAACCCTACTTACTGTTTCATTGGCATCATAAAGTGTTGTCGTGAGCTTAGTCACCAGTTCGTCTGAACTAAAGCTATACCCATTCTGGAATTCTTTATCTCTAACCCTAGTATCTGCTGCTCCACCTACACCAGCTATAATATATTGTCTGATGTTGCCCGAGAGATGTAATACCAAATTACCTACACTGTTAGTATTGACATTATGTTTATACCAGATCTCTTCTAGACTTAAACTATCTAAGCACTGCTCTATCCTTGCCAATGATTCTTCGATAACCCTAAGGTGAAATTCTGCTTTGATGATATCTAATACGTTTTTACCCATCTGCTAGTGCTATTAATCCTAATTGAATTTGTATACCTGGAATATCCTTTAGCCAACGATATGCGGCTTCTATAGTTGCTCCTGTAGTCAATACATCGTCTACTAGCAATATCCGTTTATTGTTGATCTGTTTCGGCTTTATGACTGAAAAACTATCCAAAACATTCTCAAATCTATCTTCCCTATTTTTCTTGGTCTGGGAATTAATTTCTTTAGTTTTTACTAAGTGGTGTCGGGCGATAGGAACCTTAGTCAATTCTGAGATGCCTTTAGCAAATTGCAAGCTTTGATTATAGCCCCTCTCTTGGAGTCGCCGATAATGTAGGGGAATAGGCATAATTAGATCTGGTAGTATAAAGTGCTCAGACCCAAGCAACTTCTCACCAAATTCTCTACCAAACTGTATGCCTAAATCTGGTCTATTGCCGTATTTCAATAGATGTACTGCATTCTGAATACTGCCACCTTTTATAAAATTATATAATGCCGCAGCATGTAGGAGTTCGACTCTACCACTGAGTCTAAACATGAGGTCATTCTGCTTTATCTCGAAATGATCTGAAGGGGCGACTAATGATGCACAGTCTATACAGAACTCACATTTCTGAGAGACTATCTTATCTTGACAGCCTACACAGTATTCTGGATAGATAAGATGGACCAGGCTCTGGCCGAGATACTTAATATTTGAGACCCACTTGTCGATATCCTAAGTTATGGAATAACGACTAGAAAAAAAAAGACATTTACAAACTCAGCCTTAGCATTATCTACTCATCTCAACCCTTACATTCGACTAGCTAAGTACAGGTCTCTAATAAATAGAAGGCAATTACGACCTAGGGTAATAAAACTTTAGACTACAAAATATACCACCCTCTCTTCTCAACTACCCCTATACCCATTTCTCTTTTCACTCTGTAACTGCAAAGTAACCGTCACTTTATTGCCCCATTCCCGTTTCTGTAGGGCCCTTGTAGGTCTATCCACTACTTCCTGTAGTAGCCGCAGGTCAGTGTACAGCCTTCAAAAATGGTCTTATAAGTACAAACGCAAACATTATGAAAAATCTAATCACAATCTTAGCAGCTCTTACAATCA
>CAKZVK010000079.1 GCA_937921825.1 uncultured Saprospiraceae bacterium | reverse complement strand
CTTCTCTGATTCATAGCTGTGCCCATCTTTATAATGAAAGCCATTAGCAATGCTGCTCATGATGAGGGCTTCATTATTGTCAACTATAAGGTCTGTGGGAATGGTAGTTTCCTGACCCTCTGATACTTTTAGCTGCTGAGTGAGCTTAAGATCTTTTAGCATAGAGATGCTAGAGTTTCTATCGGCTCTTTCATAATTCAACGCATATAACTTACCTGCTGAAGCAGATAGGGCCTCGATTCTTGATCTATGGCCATAGTTTGTAGAGGCTAGGGTATTTAAGTTTTCATCTAAGGAGATGATGTGGGATTTTTCAGTAGCGATATCTAGTGCTTCCGCTTTGTAGAAACTTAAGATAGAATTGGTTTTGCTTACTGGGGTTAATTGTGGATTGAGTGCAGTTGTATTTGTTTCTATGGTTTTGCTGTCAAGCTGTGTAAGATCTGAATCAAAAGTGTAAATGAAAGGAGACTGAATATATGGCGTTTTTGAGATGCCGGTTTTGCTGCCTACTACAAGAAGATTTCCTTTGCTGTTACTTGTAATTTGATTGACAGTTATGCCTTTAGGTTTATTGCAGGCATAGAGTAAGGTGAGAAGGACAAAGCAGTAGATCGAATAATTTCTCACTTAGTCAGACCTTCTTGGTGAGATAGTTATATAATCGATCTTTCATGAAATAATTCCAGCCACCGACTGAGCTTTCTCTTCTGAATTCTGGAATATCCTGTGGGTGGTCTTCTATGACTTCGGTAGTCAGTCTGATTATATTTTTATCGTCAGTCCTAATGATTTCAAAAGCCACATTGGAGCTGCCAGAATACCCACCGAATTTCCAATTGACTACTATTTTTTCTTGAGGAATGACTTCTACGACTTTCCATAGATGTGGAAAGTCTCTTCCTTCATTCGTGAGGTGGAATTGTGTTTCGAATCCAGCCTCTGCTTTGAAATCTGGAATGATATCAAAAAACCACTGTCTCATTTCTTCGAGCTCAGTAAGCGCAGACCATATCTCTGAGACTGGTACATTGATTTCTTGCTCTATAATAATAGGCGGGTCCGACCTCAGCATCTTAGTTGTTTTTAATGTACTTGTTAGGCAGTTGTTCCCAAGAGTTACATTTTTCTATAAACTCTTTTCTGAAAGTCTTGAAGACAGCTTTATCCACATAAGTATTTTCTTCAAAGTGCTTACGCAAGGTAGAGACCAGTGCTTTTTTTAGTTCTGCTTCTAGCTCCTCTATAAACCCATCTATTTTTACTTTAGCCATAGTTCTCTTTTTATACTTTCTTTTATCCTTCAGATAAGTTAGAATGGATGTCAGTCTTATAAGCCATGATCGCAGGCAATAAGGCAGCAGTAAGACCCAGTAAGATAGTCCCTGTAAATAGTAGGCCTTCTTTTCCATGCGCTATCCACGCTTTGAACGGATAGTTATATCTCTCATATAGACTGTCTCCCATCGCTGACATACAAAGATGACTGACGATCATCCCTATGAAAAATCCTAGTAGACTCAAGATAAGGCCTTCTAGAAGAATGAGCGATAATAGTTTTGCTGGTTTTCCACCCATGACTCTGAGTAGTGATAATTCGTACTTTCTTCTTTTGAGAGAATTAAGCAAAGAGACAAAAATAGAAATGGCAGAGACTATCGCTATTAGTAGGGCTAATAGTTGCAAGGCCTTAGTGCCTGTTCCCATCATGTCATAGAGTCTGTTTATTTCATAAGCAGGTGAAGCGGCTTGTAGGTCCGTATTTTCATTAATGTTTCTCGGCATATTAAGTGCCTGAAAGTTTGTCTTGCTTTTGAATCTAACTAGTACAGAGGTAATATCTTTTTCTGTTTGGCTGAGCAGATGTTCTCTGCTTAGGTCATTTACTTTTCTTCTAGGAGCGATTTCTCCATAATGATGGTGGTTCGGATCACTGTGATCGTGCTCATGATCGTGCTCATGGTCATCATGGCTGTGGTCATGCTCGTGTTGGTCGTGACCTTCATGGTCATGTGCATGATCGTGTTCCTCATTATCGTTATGTGCATGACCATTTTCATGTTCTTCATGGTCGTGATCTCCATGCTCATGTCCTTCATGATCGTGGGCTTCATGATCATGATCATGCACCGCCCATACAGATTCAGTACTGACGAGAATAAGCTGGTCTATGACGCTTCCTGTCGGTTTCAGTACACCTACTACCGTAAGTGTCCCATGGTCGTGTTCTAGATCTACATCATCGGTAAAGCCATGCGAACTTTTGAATTGCGATCCTAGCTTCAGATCTAATGCTTTCGCAACCTCTGCTCCTATAGTTACATCGTACAGATTGTTCCATAGTTCTCCAGCATGGATTTCAGCATTGTAGAATTCTAGTATCGTATGATCAGTGCCTATAATTCTATACCCTTTGTGACTATCTCCCATAGAAAGTGGAACAGATTTGTCTATCAAGGGATGTTTTTCTCTGAGAAAAGGTTTGGCTTCTTGGATAGATATATTTCCAGTGGGTGCATCTATATGATACATGGAGTTCAGTATCATTTGTAGTGGACTACCTTTGGCGCCTACGACCATATGTATGTCCGCAAGATTTTTTTCAAACTTATCCTTCAGCTGTGTATTTAGTAGAAGTATAAAATTGATAAGTCCGATACCCAGAGTGAGTAGGATGATATTTAGAAACAGGGTTAGCGGATCGTGGATTATATTTCTCCAAGCCAGTTTTATCAGATTCATCTTAGTTCAGTTCTAGCTGGTTAGGAAATATATCTTTCAGTCTGCTGTCATGAGTGACGATGACTAAGGCGGCATTGACCGCTTCAGCTTGGTGCTTTAGCAACTGTATCACTTCATTGCAGTTGCTATCATCTAGAGCAGAAGTTGGTTCATCTGCTAGGATGAGTTTAGGATTATTGACTAAGGCTCTAGCTATCGAAAGTCGTTGCTGTTCCCCTTGGCTCATTTGATAAGTTTTTGCAGTGGCACGGTTAGAGATATTGAGTTGGTCTAGCAGTGTATGCACACGTTTTGTATCCTTCGCTTTATTGGCCATCGTCTGTGCAAGGAATAAATTTTCTACGGCACTGACAGCTTGTACAAAATGGGGCTTCTGGAATATCATTCCGATATTCTGTCCACGGAAGGTATCTAGGGCATTGGTCTTTTGCTTGTAGAGCGATGTATCATTGATAAGTACTTCTCCTTTGGTCGGTATTAAGATTCCCGCAAGAATGTGCAGAAGGGTTGATTTTCCAACTCCTGATTGGCCTATGACTAATAACGTCTCTGAAGGCTGACAGAGGAGGTCAGGAAAATTAAAAGCTTGAGTCCCTTTGTAAGAGTGGGAAAG
Organism: uncultured Saprospiraceae bacterium; assembly: GCA_937921825.1. Lineage (GTDB taxonomy): Bacteria > Bacteroidota > Bacteroidia > Chitinophagales > Saprospiraceae > RFSX01. Next base: position 2,026 of record CAKZVK010000079.1, on the reverse strand, counting down.
ATTTTTTGTGCTGAGCATACGATTATTAAGAATTCTATCGCAATATAAGAAAGCCTTATCTAACCGATGCTCGTCTTTAGACTAAATGCCTGTACTAAATGAAAATGACAGCCGATTGCTCGACTGCCACTTCACTTACTACTAACTTGTAATCTACTAAACTTACTTACTAATTTTCGCTGTTTTGATCTGTATATAAAAATTGATCGATACAGTCTTTTATGCTTTTGTAAAAGTCTGAAACAGCGCTCTTCCTTCCTCATCCTTTATCATCAATACATAATCACCTGCTGTAAGGTTGCCGATTTTGATTTCGTTGATTTTAGAAGAAGTTTTGATTCTGCTGATCACTGCCCCTTTAGGTTGGAAAATTACCCACTCTAATTGTGCTGAATCAGAACCTTTCAGTGTGACATCCAGTACCTCATTCCTCACATCTTGCTTTAGATCCAATTGGATATCTGGAATTAAATGTAGCTCTGTTGGCTTTTCTGCCGGCTCAGAGGTATCTACTTCTGTGCTTTTAGATGGGGCGCTAGATAGTGTATCTAACTCTTTTGCTCTTAGCGGGCTTAGTGCAACTATTGCAAGGCAAGCCCATACGGAAATTGTTCGTTTCATAGACAATGATTTTGTGGAGTGATCCTTTCACTCCGATTTACTAATGGTTACTAATGAATGTCTGGTGTAAAAAGAATTGGCTGTTCTAAGACCAACTGCTTTTTTCTATGTTCCCCACTTTTGGTAATGTGTCTGTTACTATTATATATCTCTTAAGATGCGAAAACGTTTCCTAGAGTTGACTGATTTTTTACTTTTTTATTTATAATAAGATAGAGTACTTATATAAACCATGAAACCACTCGCATGTGACAGCCGCGACAAAAAATAAATTATATGCATTAAAGCTGCCAGTTACTATAGAGACGCATATAGCAAGAAAAGGGTTGGAAGGAATTAGAAATATTTTTCAATGAGCGGCCAACTTTGTAGTAAAAGTAGTTCTGATTAGAAATTGGGTTGACTTTTTTTCTATTACGATTGAGGTGCGAGGGAGAAATTTTCAGCTACTGGGCAGAGAGATATTGTTGCTGAGTTTCTAAGATTATAATTGTGTTGATAGTTTGACAGGAAGTATCAGATTCCAGATGTCGTCATAGACACTTGAAAATCGAAAAAGCTAAAATATTTAGCAGGACAATAATTAATTCTTAGCTTAAGGGTGCAAACATTCATTATGACCAACTTATACTTTCTGACTTTTAGGTTTCTTCTAATCTCAGGCTTTGTTTCATTGGTATCAATACTGAGCTCACAAGAAGCCAATACCTTAGATATTTCTTCTCCTGCTAGAATTGCAGGTTCTTATCGTGTCTCACAACCTTCGGATACTATAGCTGTGGTCGTTGATAACCTAAGTGGCATGGCCCAGTTTGTAGATGCCTGTGAGCCGATAGGTGATGATATGGATGGAATAATAGTAGGTATTGCAGAAAGTAGTGAATGTAGTCTATTGGAGCAGGTTCAGAATATCTTGGATACTGATGCAATTGGAATTCTCATTTGTCATTCTAAAGAAAGCCAAGGAATTCCACCTCTTACTGAAGAGGTAATTGGTATGAAAGGTCTGAATGTTCCTGTTTTTAATATGTCCTATCAAGAATGCATAGAAATCAAAAGTGAAATAGGTTCAGACCCCTTTGATGTTTTGATCAGCTATAGCTGCGATGGAATTGTAGTAGAGGATGTCATATGGGGTGACCAACAAGGGCAAGGAGATTTCTCTAATGGTCTAGGAGAATGGACTGTGGTGAGTGATGGAGATACCAGTTGGTACTGGACTCTTGATAAAGTTGTGCCAGGAAGATATACGGCAGATAGTCGTGTAGTAGAGGGTACAGCATGTAATGGATACATGATATTTCCTTCCGACTTTTATGATAACAACGGTGAATATCTAATACCAGGCGATCCAACAGATGGCCCGAATACTGGTGCGGGTCCATGTCCTAATCAGGCACTACAA
>CAKZVK010000078.1 GCA_937921825.1 uncultured Saprospiraceae bacterium | reverse complement strand
ATATCACTCACATGAGCATATTTCTGTCTTACTTTTTCTAAGTAGCCTTTTACATTCGGGTTATCAGTACCAGCTATGACTATTTCTAAATCTTCACCTGTTCTCTCTCTAACCAGCTCGACTGCTTCTATCATTTCTTCTACTTTCTTATAAGTACCAAACTTACCGAAAGTCATAATCTGCTTCTTGCCCGACGACACTTCTTCCTGATACTCAGGTGTACTAAATGAACCATGAGGTATAAGAGCTACATTCTTAGCGGCATACTTTTTCTCTAAGATCCTTACATACTTAGGCATAGTTACTGCCATCAAGTTAGACATCAACAATATCTTAGTGAGCACAGTGCCTATGGTATTATAAATCATTTTCATCACAGCACTGGTAGTGATACCTGCCGATTCATAATCTACTGTCTCTGTTATATTATGTAAGAGAGTTACTGCTGGTATTCCTAGCATCCTAGTTAGAACTGGAGCAAATAAACCTAAAGCGCCTGGTACTTTCTTATCTCCAAATGACAAGAACTGAATATTGAACAAAGCCAGATCTGCTTTATACTTTCTAATGTATTTTGTTATTGTGAAGAGATTCTTCATGCTATTGAAAGTCCAACAAGGTACTATTGTAACTTTACATGAAACTATGCTTTCTTCTTCAGGATAAGCTGCCTCTATTTTATCTGTTAGAATAATCAGCTCTGTTACTTCTTCTTTTAATTTAAGATTTTGTACCAAATGGTAGGCATACTCATTTAGAGTTCCTTTGCTCGGTGGGTACGGACTTATTATAGCGATTTTCATAATTGCGATTTTTTTTAAAACTATTTAAGTATTGAATAATTGGAGAGCATTGATTTTTCCTCTCTTTCGAATTTTAAATTTGATTGTAAAATTTGATAAGTACACATTGCAATCAGCATAGTACCCATGGTAGCAAGCTGAACATAAAGAATCTGTACAATGCTTTCATTATAAACCATCATCAGCACGACTTGCAAAAGACCAAAAACAATAGAAATAAAAACAGGAATATATTTTTCCAGTGACATATTGTAATAGACAAATACATTAGCACAGGCAAACAAACTCGTCAATAAAGTATATATCCATAAGTACTGGGCTATCTCATTATAAGCTGCTCCAAAAGCATAGAACATAATCTCCTCTCCTAACCAAAAAGCTGCCACCACCATAATCAGACCTACTACAGCGACTATAACAAGTGCTGTCCAAAAGAGACCTTGATGAGGTTCTCCATTTTTTTCTTTCTCGATGACTTTAGGAAATAAAATAGTAACTACTGTCCAAGTCGCAAAAAATACTGCACGTCCTAGTAAAGCCATAGAGGCATAGAGTCCTGCTTCGACTCCCGGGAAGTAATGTTGGACAAGTATGACATCACTATTATTGATTACTATTTGGCTCAGTTCATAGAAAGCTATAATTACTAAAAATGGAATAATAGATCTGAGAGATACCATACTCTTTTCATCAGCTACAAGATCAACTTTGTTACAAGAGTAAGTGATAATAAAAGAAGCTAAGAAACCCAACGCTACAATTTCTGTGCTAAGGTGAAAACCTTTAGCAACAACTAAAAGAAGGATGGTTAGCGATGCACGCGTCACCATTTCCAAAAGATAAGTGTACGCCAGTTTCTTAAAAGCTGTCTGCCCTTGATAGAAACCTCTTTGAATACTCATCAGAAAATAAAAAGGTATTCCTAAAAAGAGTATGTAAAAACTAAATGGCCTTTGGAAATTTAGAAACTGCTGTATCAACCCTGAAAAAAGACAAAGCAAGACAACTAGAGCAATGCTGTACTTTAAAATCAATCTGCGAAGCTTTATCGCTATGTCTAGTTGGCCCGCAGCAGTCAGTTTTGCTATGGTCAATTGTAAGCCCATTGCTAAAAACGATAGGACCATAACCAGTGTCGCTATAAGATTAGCTTCTGCAAATCCTTCTGGACCTAACCATCTCCCTACAAATAAATTCAGACCGTAGTTAGAAAGATTGACTAAGAAAGTCGCAAGCATAAGAAATGCTCCTTCTCCTAGATCGTTATATAGTTTCTTAAGCAGTGACATCAGTTTCGTTTCTTTCTCTCCTCGCTAATTAGGCTCTTTGAAAATTAAAGTAGTTTGTAAACTTCGTCAGATGCAAAAACTCACTCGCTGGATTTTCCTCATTGCTCAGTAGCACTAATTTCGTTCCCTTTCTTTCAGCTGTTTTATGTGCTACAGCCAGCGCATTGACACCAGTGGCATCCATCTGACTTAATGAAGAAATATCTAGGTGACAATCTTGGTTAATCTCTTCGATAAGATTGACAAGATCTCTTTTAAAATCCATAGCACTCAAAGAAGTAAGACGTCCGTCTAACTTTATAGAAAGTGGTTTGTCAGTATAAACATTTTGAAATTGTACTTGTAAATTTTTCATGACCCTTAATTTTTTTGTTTAATTATAATTCAAATTTAAGGGTGATTGAAAGCTCGAAAAGGAGATATTAGGAATGTGGAAAGTCCTATACGATTTTTGGCAGAACTCTCCGATTTTTGGTTTCTAGAACTTATAGCCTAAAGAGAGCATCCCTTGCTGAAAGTTATACTCCCCTACTGCAGTGGCTGCAGCAGTATTATTCTTAAGATACTTTACTCTAAGAGCTAAGCCATTTTTAAAGTCCAATCCAAAGAGGGCTTCCACCCTAGAAATAGCTTGATACTCTTGATGACCTACTTGCTGGACGCCATATCCTATTTGAAATTTGTATTTGAACATGTGAGGTGATTCTTCATTGCTCAGCAAAACAAAAGTCTCACCAAACTGATATTTATCTGGACTGAAATAATTATCCTTTTGCGCACTAAACCCAAGAATGTTATAATTAATCCCTACCCTCACTAGCGGTTTTGTCATAGGACTATAGTAAATAGAACCGTAAAGTAGCTGACGCTGATTGTCGTCAGACTGATCTGTATAGACAACATTAAAGTAGGTGCCCAACTTAGGCGTAAACATATAGTTTACAGCCCATGAATAGTGGTTCATAAGAATATTACTCTCTATGAGGCCTACAGTATAGTTATGTATTTCATTACCATAGCCTATTCTAGAGTAAAGGCGATCATTAGGTTGATACTCCATACTTGCACTATATCTTAGTCTTTCCACTACTGAGTCCATAGTCCTACTGGCCGTAATACCTACACCAAGGTTCATCATCAATTTGCGGCCTAGTTTAATCTTATCACTCAAGGTTATACCTTGTTGTGAGGCACTAGCTCCTGATGATTCGCTAGTATTTCTGACAGATGCAGAAACACCAAGCCTATGTCTCTCTAATAATTGATACGACAGAAAAAACTGCTTATCCTCGACATTGTTATCACCCTGATCAGTAGATCTTAAATAATTGGCCTGGATTGTTGTCTTAGCATCTTCACTGATCAAAGAACTAATATTTATTGCCTCCGTATTATTAGGATCTATTGCGATGACTTTATCGATAAATAATTTTGCTTGGCTATATCTGCCTCTTTTGTATAAATCATAGGCCATTGCGGTAGAGATAGAAGTATATGACGCAAGGACACTAGGATTAGTTGCATCCAAACTAAAAGCTCTCTCTATGGATTCTAGTGCAGGACCATATTGCTTCTTTAATGCAAGCGCATTGCCTAAGCCTAAGTTAGCCACAAAATTGTTGGGATCCTCTTTCAGAATTTCTTCATAGAGACTTATAGCGGGAGGAGCTTCACTGTTCCATAAATAGGCCTCGGCTAGATTCAGTTCTACCTCTACATCTTGTTGGTAATCATCTGCTAGGTCTATGAATAAGTCTAAAGCTTCTTCTTTCCTACCGCCTAAGCCTACAGCACGTGCATGACAAATTCTGACTGTTTTCCCATTCGAATTTAGGTGCTTACTAAAAAATAATTCTGCGTTAGTGAAATTTCCAACTTCTAGCATATCATACCCCTCTTGCAAAGGATCTTGTGCCATTCCCCGCAAGGCTATAAAAACTAATAAGAAACAAAGTGTTGTTTTCAACTTAGATAACTTTAGTACGAAATTGAAAAAGTAAGAGTAATAAAGTTTGGCTTTTAGATGAATGAACGCTTTCATTCTTTTTTTGGTAGCCTTTCTAAGATTTAGCTTTCTGAGCCACCCGCATTAGTGCAGGTCGTAATGCTTGTGCACTTATCTTGGCATATAGGTCTTCAGGGTCAAAGGGCTTACACAAGTAATCATTCATTCCTACATCTTTCACTTTCTGCATAACATCTATGGAAACAGAAGCGGACAATGCAATTACTGGAAGTTCCATATACTCACCACCGAGGGCTCTCAATTTTCTGACGGCAGTATAGCCATCCATGATAGGCATCCGAAGATCCATCAAGACGAGACTATACTCACTCGCTTGTATCATATCTAAGGCTTCCTTACCATTCGAGGCCGTATCATATTCAATATTCCATTTACGAAAAAACTGTTCGATCACAGCGATATTCATTTCGTTATCGTCTACTACTAATAATTTGATACCTGTCAAATCAAAAGTTTTTTCTACACTGCTATCTAACTCTACTAAAGATTGCTTCTGGACAATTTCATAATTTAAATCAAACCAAAAACGAGTCCCAATGCCTTGCTGACTTTCTACATTAATTTCTGAATTCAACAGATTGACTATCTTCTTACTTATCGCTAAGCCTAAACCTGTACCCCCGAAACGCAAACTAGTATCTTCTTCAGCTTGAGTAAATCTTTCGAAAATATACTCTAACTTATCTTCAGCAATACCTATCCCCGTATCTGCGACTTCAAAACTAAGCTGGCAGTTATCTTGTCCTTTATGGATGCAAGCTATAGCTAAGGTAACCCTACCCGTATTCGTAAATTTGATGGCATTACCTATAAGATTAGAAAGCACCTGAGACAATCTGGTATGATCCCCGATTAATCCTTCCGGAACACTATCAGAAATATTCACTTCTAGCTCCAATCCCTTTTCCTTAGCGGTATAAGTAAAAGCCTTAATTATGCCATCTATAGTAAATCTGAAATTAAACGGGACATTAGAAAACGTCAGATTCCCTGATAACATCTTATTGTAATCAAGAATATCATTTATCAGGTTCAGAAGATGCTTGGATGAAAACTTCAAAGCTTGAAGATTCTCCATCTGAGATTCCTTAGGATTCTGCATCAGCAGGATATTACTAATAGCTATCACCGCATTAAGAGGTGTTCTGATTTCGTGAGACATGGTAGAAAGGAATCTCCCTTTGACTTCACTTGCTTTTATAAGTTGCTCTTGTGTTTCTTTCAGAGAGGTGACATCTACAAGAGAACCAATAGCTCCATCGACTTTTCCAGATGCTTTGGTGAGGAGCTTTACAGACATTTCCCACCACAGCAATTTTCCTTGAGAATTTCTTCTGCTATAGACCGTCTTGAAAGAAGTAAAGTTTCTCTGATCAATCTTCTGAAACGCCTTGCTATCGAAATACTCTATCCTATCGGCAAAGGACATATAGTTCTTGCCTATACTCTCTTCAGGGGATTCTTCCCCATATTTTTCCCAGGCAGTATTCAGATAGGTAAAATTACCTTCGCCATCTAGCTCAAATATTATGTCGGTAACGTTATCCATTACCTTATCTAATTTATCACTCAAGACTAAAGCCTCTCTAGACTTGGAAAGGTTCTCCTCTTTTAGTTTTTTATTGGCAACAAAGAGCTCCTTAGAATTCACCTCCAGAACATTCTCCAAATGATGAACATCATCGTCGAACTCTTTGTAAGCTTGATTTATAGCAGCAAAAAGATCTTTATACCTTTCTAAGGTTTCATCATCGACGCCAAATTTCTTTAGCTGTCGTTTCATCAATCTATGCTGGTTCTCTGCTGTCAAAATTGTGACCGACCTAAATTTCTGAAAACGTTGTAATTGTCATTGTTTGATTATGTAACTGACAGGAATGATCTACATCAAAGGGTGCCAGCTCTCCATAACTATAGAAACCTGAAATAACAGGCTTATCACCCAATACCTCACGGACTGCTTCGACCTCTTCCTCTACTAATTGTTTTAGTACTACTCGTCTCCCTACACAACTAATCAACAAGGCAAATTCAGGATCCTCAGTCATTGCATTTTTTGTAGACTGTGCAGAATCTTCTGCACCATCGATCAGTCTATTGACATTAGCTTTCATCAATCTGACACTGGATCCTTCAGGAATATTACCTGCAAAGGTTATGCTCTGTTCTTCTTCATCCACAGTAAGCAGAGTCCTTACCAGAGGTGTACTCTCCTCATCTAATCGAAGACTGAGAGGAAACAATAAACCTGAACCAGGTAACTCTTCTGCTTTATCACCTAGGAAAGATTTATAAAGCTGAAGTGCCGGCTGACCATCTATCTCGTACAAGATATTTTTGTCAGACTTGGTAACACGTCTCTCGATACCAAAGCTATTCCAACCTCCTCTAGAACTATACCCTACTCGCAATGAAGAACCATACATTCCTATCGCAACTACCTCTCCTTTTAACACCTTACTATTTTTTACAACGAAGGTATTTTGGAACTCGGTACCATCCCCTGCCAGACCACCAGTGACCCCTACCGAAGGCGGGATCGCAGTGACTATTCCAGAGACCAAATCGTCTCCATTAATCAATAGCCCTTCACTGAAAATCAAAACATGCTGCAGATCTTCATTAGACAACTCACTAATGAGTTCTTCTCCTAAGGTCGTACTAGATGTATAATCTGCAATATTTCTAGAGACCATTCTCACTTCAGATTTTTCGAATGAGATAGCATTTAGAACTATGCTATTGTCCACAACTTCTACATCCATAATTTCCCCAGAAGTAGAACAACCCGATATAATACAGGAGGGATATTTCTCTGCCAGCTGCTCAACAAATGAATTTCTAGATTCGAAATGTGGAGCTATAAAAAGTAAAATCAAATCAGGCTGAAAGTCTAGATTGAAATCAGAAATTTTATCTCCACTAGAAAATACAGTTTGGAAAGTTCTCATACACTATATGATATTTATACTATTCATGATAATGGGCTTATGCGCTCTACTGATAGGAATTACTTTCTTACCTATTACCAAGGTGTTATCCTCTATGTCTACTATCTTATCAAGATTGACAATAAAAGAACGATGCACCTTAAGAAATCTTGGATAGCTGAGTCTCTCTGCTAGCGACTTTAGCGCACCATAGATAATGTGCATTCCAGTATTAGTGATGACCTTAATATAGTCCCCCACATTTTCGAAATATAAAATATCTGAATACGGTACTCGTATATACTTACCATCTGTTTTCACGTATAATTCCGTGGCGGCAGATTCTAAGGCTACCTTATTTCTCAATTCATGATTGCTGATAACCTTTTCTACAGTTTTCTGAAATCTTGGAAGAGGAATAGGCTTCTTGAGAAAATCGACTACCTCGTATTCGAAAGCATCGTAGGCATATTCCTTATTAGAGGTAGTAATTATAATCTGAGGAAAGTAAGGCAGCTTATCCATTAGCTCTATGCCAGTCATATCTGGCATCTCTATATCCAAGAACATTAGGTCTATTTCATTCTGTCCAAGAAACGAAAACACCTCTTCTCCAGTTGTGAACTTATTCACCAATTCTAACTGATCATAGTTCTGGCAATACTGTTCTATTACAGCAGCCTCCATTGGATTATCCTCAACTAATATTGTTCTGACAATCATGTCCTTTTTTTTACTTACGCCAAAAATTCTGACATGCGTTCATACTCACTTTGTACAAGCGAATGCTCATTGTGATAGACTTCCATAAATTCGTTGAAATGGACTGCTACTTCAGCAGATTTTTCTTTTGCTGCGGATTCTAACTTGTAGAGTAGACTAGACATTCTCGGCAAGCCCACCCAAGTAAAGTTGTTCTTAATTTTGTGTGCTACATTTGCTAGGGCTGTATAATCATCGGCCTCTAAAGCCCCTCTAAGAAAGTCAATATCAGAATCTATAGAAGAAAGAAATATTGAAAACATCTTCTTTCCAAATTCCAGATTTGAACTATATGAACTCTCTAGGAATTCTGCATTGAGCTGACTACTAAAGACAAATTTATTGGAATTAGTACTAGAAGTGCTGTCGGTGCTGTGTGCACCAGAAGTCGATTTGGTATTCATAACTTTTGTACTCATCGGGCATGGAAAGCCCAGTCCTTATATTATTCTATCATTTAATAGACAATATAAGCAGTACTCTGCCCCTATGTATAGAGAAAAGAACTATAGGGTTTAACGCCTACCAGTCAATATTCCTAGACCAGTAATTACAGAGCTTAAGAGTATCACTATCATAAAATACTCAAACCCGAAAGTCCAAGAGGCGGGAATAAAACCGTAGTAAAAGCCAAACAAAGTGCCTAATCCTAACAGAATAGCGAGAATAGCGATATTAGAATTAAGTTTTGGGGCTCGCACTACAGCAAGGGTAACTGGGAACAAAATAGCGAGCCCTGTAAAGGCCATTTTACCCATATCAAAAATGGTATCAAAAGGATTCCATGCAATCAGTAAACCACCTAGAGCCAATAACAAAACCATCACCCTACCTATCAGTACTTCCCTTTTTAGTGAAACTTTGGCCTTAGTCAAGGGGAGATAAAAGTCCCTAGTAAGCATAGTACTCAAGGCCAGTAGCTGAGAATCCAAGGTGGACATAAAAGCCGCTATGGCTCCGGTCATCACTATAGCGGAGAATACTGGCGTGGTATGTAAGACTAGCATCTTAGTCAATATCTGGTCAGTTGCTTTTCCTTCTAGACCCGGAAAACTAATATGACCCCATACACCTATCATCACAGGAAAGAGAGAAATGACTACAGGAATAAAAGCATATAGAATGGCTGATTTTTTCAAAGTGGGGAGGTCCTTGGCAATGTAAAAGCGCATAAACAACTGAGGAAACATAGGAACACAAAAAGCCCAAAAAACAAGAAAACTAAACCACTTCTTAGGATGATGAAATGCCCCAACGCCTTCTGGAGAAAA
>CAKZVK010000077.1 GCA_937921825.1 uncultured Saprospiraceae bacterium | reverse complement strand
GTTATAATGACAGGACCTTGCGAAGCAGGCACTTTAATGGAGTATCTGTCCAACTGTGACTCTAAGACTTGGAAGTTGAATCCTGCAGATGGAGCCTTATTAGTAGCGCCTGCAGATTTCTCTCAGATTTGGTGGCAAAGTGGTCAAGGGGAAGTAGATGAGAGATTTTGTGCTTGGGATGACACCTGGACGTTTACTGGAGATGGAAAAATGATTTATGATACTAAAGGAGATATATGGGGTGAAGACTATCTTGGTTTTGACTTCGCTTGTTCTCCTACAGAAGATATGCCTGATGCTGTAAAAGCATGGGGTGATGGCACACATGATTATGCAGCTTCAGATGCTACACAACAATTAGAGCTGATAGGTGTTGGTGCTTTTATGGGGATTCCTAAGGCCGCTAATGGCTCAGAAGTGGGTTTTCCTGTAGCAGGTGTAACTTATGAAGTAAGTGACATGAGTCAGAATGCAGAAGGTAAAGACCTCCTGACAATTCAGGTTTTCTATACAACTGGTAACGGTGAAGCTGCTGTTTGGCAATTTACTTACGTAGAAGAATAAGTGAAGACAGTAAGTTTTATAGTTGCCTTAGTGCTGACGAGTTTATTGTTTGCCTACAGTAGAGTGGGTGAAAATAATTCTGAGAGCTATCAACTTGTTTGGTCTGATGAGTTTGATTATGAAGGACTGCCTGATGATAATAAGTGGTCTTATGATATCGGCAATGGATGCCCTAATATTTGTGGATGGGGTAATAACGAACTCGAGTACTATACCGAAAGTAAACTAGAAAATGCTCGTGTAGAAAACGGACACTTGATTATAGAGGCCCATAAAGAGCAGGTAAAATATAATAAGTATTCTTCTGCTCGTCTTGTCTCTAAAGGCAAAGGTGATTGGACCTATGGAAAAATTGAAGTCCGCAGTAAGAATCCATCGGGTAGAGGCACGTGGCCCGCTATATGGATGCTCCCTACGGAGAATGTCTATGGTGGATGGCCTAGAAGTGGAGAGATAGATATCATGGAGCATGTTGGTTATGTTCCAGATTCAATCTATGGGACCGTACATACGCTAGCGTATAACCACGGAATAAAAACTCAGAAAGGAGGCCAGCTGGCAATAGCGGATTCGGAATCTGAGTTTCATATCTATATGATAGAATGGACAGAGGAAAAAATTGATTTTTATATAGATGAGAAAAAGTACTTCACCTTTGCAAACGAAGAAAAGTCTAGCAAAGAATGGCCTTTTGACCAAGCCTTTCACCTCATACTTAATATAGCAGTAGGAGGTAATTGGGGAGGTGCTTTAGGTGTCGATGACACTATCTGGCCGCAAAGAATGGAAGTAGATTATGTAAGAGTTTATCAAAAAAAGTAATGAGAATAATTTTTAAAAGTATAATTCTAGTAGGAGCCTTATTGCTCGCAAGTTGTGGAGGAGAAGGCACGGACCCTGAACCAAGACCTGTAGTATTATCTAAGCTCTCAGTTTCCAATAGTACAGTTACGGAGAATGATAATAGTTCTACAACTTTAGATTTTGAAGTGCGATTATCTACAGCTGCGGATGATGCAGTCAGTGTAGCTTATGCTACCTCGGATGTTACCGCTAGAGCAGGAGCAGATTATGAAGCAGCAAGTGATAGATTGGTTTTCCCTGCTGGCACAATATCTCAGACTATAAGCATCACTGTTTATGCTGATGATGAAGATGAAGCGGATGAGCAATTTTTACTCACCTTGTCTGATCCTGATAATGCTACCATCAGTGTAGGGGATGCTATAGGAACTATTAAGAACTTTAAGGTAATCGTAGATGATGCTGGAGATGGCTATATAACGCCTCTAGAGTATGATGACTATACCTTGCTGTGGCACGATGAATTTACAGATGAGGGATTGGATCCGAACACCTATACACATGAGCGAGGAGATCATGGTTGGGGTAATGAAGAATTACAGAACTATACAGCCAGTCCAGATAACTCATTTTTAAGAGAAGGGAAGTTGCATATCGTAGCCCGTGAAGAAGGCATTGGAAATTACACCTCTGCCAGAATAATCACTAAAGACAAGTTTAGTTTTAATTTCGGTAGGGTAGACATCCGTGCCAAAGTTCCTACAGCTCAGGGTATCTGGCCTGCAACATGGATGTTAGGATCTAACTTTAGTGAAGTGGGATGGCCTGCTTGTGGTGAAATTGATATTATGGAACTCGTAGGATTTGAGCCAGGTACGATACATGGTACTGCTCACTGGGGTCAGCAAGGATGGAATTATTCTATACATGAAGGTAGAGCTAAGTCCCTTCCAGCAGGGGAGAAGTATTCTGATGAATTTCATGTTTTTTCCATTGAGTGGCAAAGAGATAGAATCGATTGGCTGATGGATGATGAGCCTTACTTTACTCTAACAAAGAATTTTGTAGCACCAGAAACATATAGATTCAATCAAGATTTCTTTTTGATACTAAATGTAGCGGTAGGAGGAAAATGGCCTGGCTATCCAGATGCAACTACAGTATTCCCTCAAGAGATGGTCATCGACTATATCAGAGTATTTCAGAAATAAAACCAACTAACCTATAATGAATAGAATTAATTTTTGCCTCTTAGTGGGCGCTCTACTTTTCGTAGGCTGTAACACCACTAAGGATGCTACTGCTATGGTCAAGACCGAAGAAGGAATGAGTGAAATAGTAAAAACTTATAGTGCCTCCCCCTTTGTCAGACAACAAATGGCCAAGATGACACTTGCTGATAAGGTGGGTGAAATGACACAACTATCAATAGATGTAGTCAGTGTAGGTACACCATATAATCTTCAGAAACCCAATGTCCTGGATACTGCTAAGCTTAGAGAGGTCTTAGTTACCCTTAAGGTCGGTTCTATCTTGAACTGTGGGGGATATGCGTATACCAGAAATGAATGGAAACATATCATGACCACCATTCAGGATTATGCAATGAATCAAAAGGAAAGTGGTATTCCAGTGCTCTATGGTATAGATGCCATTCATGGCACTAACTATACTCGAGAAGCGACCTTGTTCCCTCAGCAGTTAGGTCAAGCGTCTAGCTGGAATCTTGACCTCGCTCGTACCTGCGGAGAAGTGACAGCTTATGAGACCAAAGCCTCTGGTATTCCTTGGGCTTTTTCTCCAGTCCTTGATATTGGTAGAGATGCAAGATGGCCTAGGCTATGGGAGACATATGGAGAAGATCCTTTATTAGCGAGAAGTTTGGGTGAGGCATATATAAATGGAATGCAAGGAGACGATGTGAGTGACCCTAATAGTGTTGCTACGTGCATGAAGCACTTTTTAGGTTATAGTGTCACCCTAAGAGGAAAAGACAGAACTCAAGCTTGGATTCCACATAGACAATTACTAGAGTATTTTGTCCCCACATTTCAGACAGCTATAGATGCAGGGGCAAAGACAGTAATGATAAATAGTGGAGAGATGAACGGCATTCCTGTACATGCCAATAGTAAGATTCTCGTAGACCTACTCAGAACTGAGTTAGGTTTTGAAGGCCTGGCTGTGACAGACTGGGAGGATATTGGCTACTTAGTCGGAAGGCATAGAATAGCGACTGATTTTAAAGATGCTATTAGAATCGCTATCAATGCAGGTATCGATATGGCTATGGTGCCTATGGATACAAAATTCCCTGTATTGCTCAAAGAGCTAGTAGAAGAGGGTGCTGTACCTATGTCTAGAATAGACGAGTCCGTTGCAAGAATTCTAACCCTAAAAGAAGAACTCAAACTTTGGGATAACCCTGTAGGGGATCTAGAAAGTTATACTGCATTCGCTTCAGAGGAGCATAGTCAGAAAGCCTTGACTGCTGCAGAGGAAAGTATCATCCTCGCTAAGAATGAGAATAATATCTTACCTCTATCTAAGGATAAAAATATACTCGTTGTCGGGCCTAACGCTAATTCTCTGAATGTGCTCAATGGCGGATGGACAGGAACATGGCAAGGTAGTGACCCTCAATATAATACGACAGGAAAGAAAACGATTCTGGAGGCTTTGCAAGCTAGATATGGCAAGCAAGTGATAACGGCTACAGATGATAAGGCTGTCACTGCAGCTGGACAAGCGGATGTTATTGTCGCCTGCCTAGGGGAGAAAACATATACTGAAAAACCAGGGGATATTGATGACTTAGATTTAGACCCTGCTCAAGTGGCACTCGTAAAAGCTCTTAAAGAAACGGGTAAGCCTATAGTCTTAGTAATGATAGAAGGGCGACCAAGGATTATTAGTGAGATAGAGCCACTAGCTGATGCTGTCATTGTAGGTTTCTTGCCTGGCGATGAAGGTGGAGAAGCGATTACCAATATACTCTTTGGAGATGCTAATCCTTCTGGAAAGTTTCCTATCACTTATCCTAAGTATAGCAATGATCTAATATGCTATGATCATAAAGGGACAGATTTAGTGCACAGAGATTTTTCTATGAATGGCTTTAATCCTCAGTGGGAATTTGGTCATGGACTGTCATATACCACTTTTGATTATTCAGGTCTGACTGCAGTAAAGAACTTGAAAGGTGGAATAGATGTTACAGTAACTGTTACCAACTCTGGAGATAGAGCTGGAAAAGAAGTCGTACAAGTATACGTTTCTGATTTAGTGGCAAGTATCACTCCTTCGGTCAAGCGATTGAGAGCTTTTGATAAAGTAGCTCTAGAGAGTGGTTCTTCTGAGACTTTGTCTTTTTCTATCTCTAAAGAGGATCTTTCCTTTGTAGGTATTGAAAATGAATGGACATTTGAACCTGGAGAGTTTAAGGTCATGGTAGGTGACGATGAGGTACTGCTCAATTTGTAATACAAAGAAATAAACATCATGAAACAAGCTCTAATCTTTTTAGTATTATTCGTTCTCGTTTTGCCTTCTTCTATTTGTGCTCAGAGCTTCTTGGATAGAAATGGCGAACGTATAGTTAATGAAGAAGGAGATACCATTACATTAAGAGGTATGGGGCTAGGAGGCTGGATGCTACAAGAGGGCTATATGTTTCAGATGGCAGAATTTGCTGGGGCACAGTGGCAGATAGAAGAACATATTGAAGACCTTGTAGGAACTGAAAGAAAGGAAGCCTTCTACGAGGCATGGTATGAGAATCATGTGACACGTAAAGATATCGAGGCGATGGCGGAGTGGGGCTTCAATCTAGTAAGACTGCCAATGCATTACAACCTTTTTACTTTATCTATCCAAGAAGAACCAATAGAAGATGAACATACTTGGCTAGAAAAGGGTTTTGTGATGACGGATAGTCTTGTGAGTTGGTGTAGAGATAATGATATGTATATTTTATTAGACCTACATGCCGCACCAGGCGGACAAGGCTATAATCAAGGTATCTCTGACTATAATCCAATCTATCCTTCACTATGGGAGGATAATGCTAATAAGCGTAAGACGATTGCGCTATGGAAGCAGCTAGCAGAAAGATATGCAGACGAGCCAGTAATTGCTGGTTATGACTTGCTGAACGAGCCCAATTGGGATCTGCCGGGCAATGCTGCACTCAGAGCTTTGTACGGAGAGATTACGGATGCAATCAGAGAAGTCGATGAAAGACATCTCATATTTATAGAGGGTAATTGGTTTGCAAATGACTTTACGGCTTTGACTTTTCCGTGGGATGATCGCCTAGTCTATGCTCCACATAAGTACTGGTCCAATAACGAAAAGGAAGACCTCAGATGGATGCTCGATATTAGAGAGAGTACAGGACATCCTGTTTTCTTTGGAGAGAGTGGAGAGAATTCTAATACTTGGTTTAGAGACGCCATTAGAAATTTTGAAGATAATGGAATGGGATGGGCATGGTGGCCAGAGAAAAAAGTAGAGGATATCGCTGGGCCACTATCGATTGCAAAGACACCAGACTATATCAAACTACTCGATTACTGGAAGGGCAGTGGTCCTAAACCTACTGAGGAAGAAGCAACAGAAACCTTAATGCAGTTTGCAGAAAACTTGAAGATCGAAAACTGCTTCTTTCAGAAAGATGTAATAGACGCAATGTTTCGTCAGGTATACTCTGATGAGACAGTACCTTTTAATCTGCAAACTATCCCAGGAGTAGTCTATGCTTCTGATTTCGATATGGGAAGGAACGGCATCGCTTATTATGACACAGAGGCTGGTAATTATGAACTGTCTACAGGAGAGTTTACGCCATGGAATAGTGGCTGGAGCTATAGAAATGATGGTGTAGATGTAGAAAGATCTACAGATGATGTCAATTCCAATGGCTATAATGTTGGATTTATGGAAGGTGGAGAATGGATGCAGTATACTGTTGATGTCATGGAAGAAGGTGTCTATGAAGTCAAAATAAGGTATGCAGCGGGGACTGGCAATGGAAGATTCCACTTAGCGACCGATAATGGTATATTGATGGAAGAGAAGAGATTGGCTTCTACCTTAGGCTGGTCTAATTGGCGTACCTATGAATTGGATAATATCGTACTAACCGAGAATGATAACAAGTTGATTTTTCATGTCGACCAGTCAGGTTTCAATCTCAGTAGTATGGAGTTTATAAAGGTTGGAGAAATTGCAGATGTAGATACAAGGTACCTCTGTGCAGAAACTCTAGACGAACATACAATTGTGGTGACTACGAATAAACCATTGAGAGATACAGACAATATTACTTCTGATGATTTTACGGTAACTGTCAATGGGAATCCCTTTACTATTTCCTCAGTAATGGTGGAAGAGAACAGTAAATCTTTTCTTGTGACTGTCGAAAATACTTTTTCTTCTTCTCACACTATTAATATCAGTTATGATGGCACCGCTATTTCTGCAATGGATGATTCTGTCTTGTCACCTTTTAATCAGAGGGTGGTAAAGAATACCTTATCAGACTTCTTGCCTATACCTGGAAGAATAGAAGCAGAAGACTATACGACTCAGTCGGGCATTCAATTAGAAGCGACGACAGATGCTGGTGGAGGTCAGAATATAGGATACTTAGATGTAGGGGATTATGCAGACTACTTTGTAGATGTAAGAGTGGGTGGTACATATAAGGTCGATTATAGAACGGCTTCAGAAGGCTCGATAGGAGAGATAGAATTATTTCTTGTAGATGGCGATGATCTAGAATCCTTGCATCAAGTGTCTTTTGCTTCTACAGGAGGCTGGCAGAATTGGACGACGACCTCAAAGGAACTAGAACTACCAGAGGGCAAACATCAATTGAGATTGGTCATTAATCGTCCTATGTTCAATTTGAATTGGATGAGATTCGGATCACTAACTGATACGGAGGATGTTCATGCAAATGCTAACTTATCTGTGTTTCCTAACCCATGCTCAGATCAATTGCATCTCTCAGTAGTACAAGATAAAGCACAGAAAATAACTGTAGAGTTGTCGACTCTTAATGGCCAGTTGCTTCATAGAGAGTTTAGTGCTGACTTAGCTGATCTTGAGAGTAACATAGTTATGAGTGGCTTCGAAGCTGGAGTTTATCTTCTGACGGTCAGATCAGAATCTGGTTGGACCTCCACAGAAAAAATTGTGAAATTATAACTTTGAGGGCTTGGCTCTAAGATTTTGAAACCAAAAATAGAATACAACTTTTCTAACAAGTTATGGAAAGACAAAGCGGGAAGCTGGCATTTCGTCTCCCTGTCTGCAAAACAATCCAACGAAGTAAGAACTAATCTACAATGGCAAGAAGAAGGCTGGGGAAGAATGAAAGCTGTAGCAAAAATTAAAGAGCACAGTTGGAATACTTCTATCTGGTTTGATTCAAAGTCAAATGTCTATGTACTCCCGATTAAATCAGAGATCAGAACTAAGTTCAAGCTAAAAGAAGGGGATTTGCTTGAAATAAGTCTGCTCTTGTAAATGCAATCGTATTGTTTCGATTGCCTAAAACTCCACAAGGGGAGAATCGCTAGACTCTTTTTTTTGATATAGGTTGCTTTAAAAATTCCATGCGAGAAGGTTTCCCCTTTAGGGGTCAGGGGTAGCTCAGTCTCGATTGCCTAAAACTCCACAAGGGGAGAATCGCTAGACTCTTTTTTTTGATACAGGTTGCTTTAAAAATTCCATGCGATAAGGTTTCCCCTTTAGGGGTCAGGGGTAGCTCAGGTCCATGCGAGAAGGTTTCCCCTTTAGGGGTCAGGGGTAGCTCAGGCTCAATTGCCTAAAACTCCACAAGGGAGAATCGCAAGACTCTTTTTATGATACAGGTTGCTTTAAAAATTCCATGCGAGAAGGTTTCCCCTTTAGGGGTCAGTGGTAGCAAGAGCTAGATTGCCTTCCTCTGCACCCAAGGACAAGCCACCTACCAATAACACTGCACTCCCTTATTGCTAGTCCGATTTTTTCTATCCCACAATTGGAACGGGTAGACCTGAAGATTGGCATAGAGGTCAGTGCCATTAAAGTCTCGTTCTCCAAAAAGACTTAAAACCTTATCGGATCCAATAGTCAAAGGCCCTAGCCGAATAGCTAGTCCGATACGTAGGTCTGAGTACTCATACAGTGTCACAGGAAGAAAAGCAGAGAAGTGTTTTTTATCGTAGTGTCCCGTTAGATTTATGCTATTCGCTCTGAAGCTTTTCTGTGCAGTAGGCAACGGTAATCGCTGTACCCAATAACTAGATACTGATACATTTTGTGCAGCAAAGAAAGAATATTGAATTGCGATAGCAGCAGGTAAGGCAGTGTAATAACCATTCTGCACGGAGCCAGCTTCTATTTCGAAATCTTGAGCCAATTGTTGCTTTAAAGAATCGAGGTCATCTATGGAACTGTAGTTTTCACTATCTAACACTAAATCAGTATCAAATAGGTAAGTAATCTTTTCTCCTTTGTTTTTTACGATACCTACATCTAATATTGATAATCCTAAAGTTGAGTTTTCTTGAAAGACATCTTTTATAGTGACACCAAG
>CAKZVK010000076.1 GCA_937921825.1 uncultured Saprospiraceae bacterium | reverse complement strand
AAGTCATTGAGGAGATTGACACATTCTTTTACTTCTTCTGATTCAGACCCTAAGGCTGCGAAAGACTTTGCTTTTTTCATTGTTCTAATTTTTTTGGTCAAGATAGAATTATATCAGTTAAACTGCCACAGTTGATACAAGATAACATTGGTAGCTTGCAATAGTTTTTTTTGAATGATGATCATTCATACACAGAATGAATCTCCGTACGATCAATCGTCGTAGAACCTTCTTCGTAATGACTAATTTAAGTAAAAAAAATGTTTGGAAATTAACTCAGTACCTGAAGTGAGAACCTCAGTCCGCGCCGAGGATGCCCCTTTAGTGGAATGGGGTGAGCAGAGCATTGTCAGAACTTCTAGCGGTGCTTAAGGATACACAAAAAGTAAGAAATCAAAAATCTGCGACAATCCGCGATATCTGCGGGAAACAAAGAACTCAAAATCAAAAATCTGCGATAATCCGCGATATCTGCGGGAAACAAAGAACTCAAAATCAAAAATCTGCGATAATCTGCGATATCTGCGGGAAACAAAGAACTCAAAATCAAAAATCATAAAACGATCATCCATAATGATACCAATAGCTGACACCATTGCCATTCTTACCCTCTAACTCCCTGAAGGGAGAACCTCAGTCTGCGCCGAGGATGCCCCTTTAGAGGAATGGGTGGGCAGAGCCTGCGCTAAGGATACACAGATCATTCATATTTTCCATTTCCCAAGATTTCATTCAGACATAAAAAAAACCTTGCACAAGAGCTGCGCAAGGTTTCGTATTTATAGCTTATTGTGCTTAGACAACTTTGATTGTCCAGCCAAAGGTATCTTCTATACGACCGCTTCTCATACCATTAATAGTATCTTTCAGCATAGGCGCAATTTTGTACTTAGAGATATCCATGCTTATAGAATCTCCTTTGTAGCCGATGCCTTGTACGTTAGCGATGACTGCTGCAGTACCACTACCAAAGATCTCAGTCAGTTCCCCTCTCTGGGCACCGAGCATGATCTCATTTATAGAGACAGGTCTTTCTTCTATCTCGTATCCTTTTTGTTTCAGTATTTCTAAGAGGGATATTCTTGTTATACCTTTCAGTATAGCGCCATCAGTAGCTGGAGTGACCACTTTATTGCCGAAGACAAAGAAGATATTCATAGTACCGACCTCCTGCACATAATGATGCTCACTGGCATCTAGCCACATGATCTGATCGAAGCCTTCTTCCTTCGCTAACTTAGTAGGATAGAGAGAGCCTGCGTAATTACCAGCAGCTTTGGCCTCACCAGTCCCTCCTACTGCAGCTCTGATGAAATGATCATCTGCTTTGAGTTTTAGCGGCTTACTATAATAAGGGCCTACGGGACAGCAGAAGATCACAAATTTGTAAGTGGAAGAAATCTGTACTCCTATGAACTCGTCCATAGCGACCATATAAGGTCTGAGATATAGAGCACTACCCTCCATTGGTGGGATCCATCCTCCTTCTAGTTTCACGAGTTCGTATACTGCTTCCATAAATGCTTCCTTAGGAAAAGCTGGCATAGCTAATCGCTCCGCTGACTTGTTGATCCTATCACTGTGCATCTCTGGTCTGAATAGCATCGGTGTGCCATCCTCATGTTTAGTGGCCTTCATACCCTCGAAGATAGCCTGACCATAATGCCATGCAATGTTAGCGGGGTGGACTGAGAAATTGTCGAAAGGCACAATTTCCATATTGGTCCAGGCGCCATCTTTATAATCCGCAACATACATATGATCGGTAAAAGTTTTCCCGAATGGAATGTCACTAAAATCTACAGTACTGAGTTTTGAATTTTGAGTCTTGGTGATTTTTAGAGAGGTGTCAATCATAGGCTTCTATTTGGAAGGTTTATTATAGGTGATTAATCAGGTTTCTATTTCACACTTGTCTCTCCTCTTCGTCTCACAAAATTAGTTATTTTTATATTATTCTTCTGTACAATGTAATATGGCGTTAATACAGAATAATATTTTGATTTACATCAATTAAATTCCTGTAAATTTTGAAGGAAGAGTATTTCGATTTCGATCTCTATAAT
This sequence comes from uncultured Saprospiraceae bacterium, assembly GCA_937921825.1. Lineage (GTDB taxonomy): Bacteria > Bacteroidota > Bacteroidia > Chitinophagales > Saprospiraceae > RFSX01. Next base: position 8,284 of record CAKZVK010000076.1, on the reverse strand, counting down.
ATCCCTGAGACCAAGAGTATAGAAGACTTTGTGCTTACAGCTGATAATGTGGTCGTTATATATCAGGAAGATTATGCAAGCCACAAGGAGCTGATCCATAAGATCTTTAGCGCAGCGAAACTCGAATTTGGAACCGATATAAATCTCCTGCAGCTAGCGAAAGGAGAGTCTGCTAATCTGGGTAAATTGATAACTCAGAAAGGGGTGAAAGTGATTTCATTCGGTATAGGTCAGGATAAGTTAGGTATCAATGCCAAATTCAAAGCTTATCGAATGTACTCCACAGAAACCTTCAAGATACTCCTGAGCCATTCTCTGAAGAAACTAGCCGAAAGTCAGGAGCATAAGAAAGCACTCTGGACTGCTCTGCAAGCACATTATCTAGCCTAAACTTATAAGCCTATGTCTCCACAGACCTTGATATTTGCCACTTCCAATGCGCACAAGCTAGAAGAAGTCACGACAATCTTAGATAACAAGCTGATAGAGCTGAAGTCACTAAAAGATATCGGCTACGATCAAGAAATAGAGGAGACTGGAGCGACCTTATCTGCTAATGCTACGATCAAATCCAAAACCATCTTTGATACCACGGGGGCAAATGTTTTTTCTGAAGATACGGGACTAGAAGTTATGTCTCTAGGAATGGCGCCTGGTGTGATCACGGCACGATATGCAGGACCCCAACGGAATGCAGATGATAATATGGCTAAGCTACTAGAGGCACTAAGTGATGGTAGAGATCGGACGGCACGATTCAAGACAGTACTTTCTCTAATATGGAAAGGGGAGGAGTACCTCTTTGAAGGTATAGTAAATGGGACTATAGCGACTGAAAAAAGGGGAGGAACAGGTTTTGGCTATGATCCCATCTTTATTCCTTATGGTTATGATAAGACCTTTGCGGAGCTCACCATTGCCACTAAGAATAGTATCAGTCACAGATACAGAGCAGTGATGCAGATGAAAAGCTGGCTACATAGGACTTTGGTATAAATTATCTTGAGTAGCAGTCAAATTCAAAAAGACAAAAAAAGACAACTCTGGTCAAGGAGCTGTCTTCGGTCTAATAAATTTTATAAGAAACTAGATTTTGTTTTCAATATATCTGGCCTAGGGCTTAATGAACCTTCAATTTTGAAGTGTACATTTTTCTGTCTCCTTCGATATCAAAGATGAACTTATAGTCCCCTTTGTCGAACAAGCTTTTTCCTATACTCACTCTATCAGAACCTACAGGCAATAGGTAGACCATGTCTCCTAAGTCATTGTATATTCGAATCTGAGTCGTAGACTCTCGAGTAAGGAACTTTATTTCTTCTTGGACTTCATCAAATTCAGCTTTTAAGAAGAACTTAAAATCTTCATCTGAATCAACAATGATTCTTAGAAGTTCACTGTCGATGATAGTAAATTCGCTATCAGGGTTAGTCGATGGTGAATTCGTGTATGAAAATCCAGCTAGCAATAAAGTGAGGCATACTGCCCAAATACTTATGGTTTTTCCCATGGTACATTCTTTAAATAGGTATTAAAACATATTACGTTTTTGTATTATGCAAGAACTAAGCCAAGTGGTATAAAACCTTTATATAACGCATAAAAAAAACCTGCATATTAACTATGCAGGTTTTTTATATTGCTGATTTACAGTGACTTAGCTTGGATTCTTAGTCTCTGCAGATTCTTCCTTATCTACCTTTCCTTTGATCGTTACGTAAGTGTTTACAGGATCAGTGTTCGCTGTAATTGTAACTCTCTTAGATTGTAGTTGTCCACCAACTTTACCTTTATTCTTAGTATCGAACTGTACTTTGATCTCGCTAGATTCTCCTGGAGCCACTGGCTCTTTAGGCCAAGATGGAACAGTACATCCACAAGTTGCTTTTGCATTGCTGATGATAAGTGGCTCATCTCCAGTGTTAGTAAACTTGTATACGTGTACTACTTTCTCTCCTTCCATTACTGTACCGAAGTCATACTCCGTCTTAGCAAATTCGATAGAAGTAATAGGTCCTACAGGTACTGCTGGCTCATTTCCTTTAGTAGGATCAGCGATAGGTGATACCTCAGTCTTAGTAGTAGCTGGTACTGAAGGTGCAGTAGGTTCTGCAGATGTCGTAGCAGAATCACTCTTGCAAGCAGCCATCATAAGCATAGTTGCTGCGATAAATAATCCAATTTTATTCATGTCTGTGTTTTTATTTATTATTAATCTAGTACAAATATATTTCTTAAATGTTCTATGTAAAGCTTTGAGTATCTGTATTTATGACTGTTAACAACCGATTAACAATCTTTTACGGCCCATTATGACAAATGAGCTATCTCTTAGAATGCTGTTGCTCTAGCCATTCTTCAAATTCATCGATATCCATTGCATTGAGGCAATAACTGGTCGGTAATCCTGCCTTTCGAGCACTAGCAACACCATAGAAAGTGTCTTCTATCCCTGCTGTGCTATGAGCATCAGGATTGATAGAAATGAGGACTTCCTTGTTGATGGCATAGTTTATCCATCTCCAGTCGAGATCTAGTCGATTAGGATTGGCATTGAGTTCTATGGCTACATGATTAGCGGCACAGGCCTCTATGACCTTGGCGTAATCTATGGGATACCCCTGTCTGCTGAGTAATAGACGACCAGTCGGATGACCAAGGATAGACGTGTAGGGATTCTCTATCGCAGTGATGAGCCTCCTAGTAGCTTTGTCACTATCCATTTTAAGATTGGAATGCACTGAAGCGACTATGACATCTAGGTCTGCCAGTATCTCATCCGCATAATCTAGAGAGCCATCTGAAAGAATATCTGACTCTATGCCTGAGAAAAATTTCAAGTCAGCATTGTCCTGATCCAGCTGTCTGATTTCGTCTAGCTGTTGCATTAAGCGTGCCTCCGTGAGTCCATTGGCGTAGAAGGCGGACTTAGAGTGGTCTGTTATTACAAAGTATTCATAACCCTTGGAGCTAGCGGCCTCTACCATTTCTTGCAGGCTATTCATACCATCACTATAGGTGCTATGATTATGTATGCAGCCTCTGATCTGGTCATCAGTTATAATATTATGGGCTCCGATATAACTGTCTAGGTGCTCTAGGTTTTCATCTTCTCTGTATTCTGGGATGAAATAGTGGTGCTTATTTTCTCTAAAGACCGCTTCCTGGCTCGTATAGTTTTTCTCTGGTATTTTTAGGGCAGACCAGAACTGCTCCGAGGAATTGGCTTTGGCAAGCTGATAGTTGAATTTAGCTTTTGTGGTAGTGATGTACGTTAGTTTGATATTATTGTAATACCATGCTCCCTCTAGCTCTACCGTCTCCTGATCTTTCTGAAGGAACTTTAGAAGCTTAGACTCTGAGCAGGTCGTCACTAGGTCTATGCTATCTATAATATTACACTTACGAGCGATCTGTCCCGAGAGTTCTATCTGTTCCTTTGGGAAGTTTTTTTCTATCTTCAGAAGTAGTTCGTTAGCAAGGGGTAGGGCAGAGGCATAATGGTATCTGTCCTTGGATTCTAGATGATATTCTAACTGCTGCTTTAGAGACGCTTGGGTCTTAGCACCAAAACCTTTGAGCTCTACAAGTCGGTTTTCATTGATGGCATAGAGCAGTTCTCCGGTAGACTCTATCCCTAGGTCCTCCCAGACGACTCTCACTTTCTTAGGGCCAAATCCCTTTATCCCTAGCATCTCTTGTACACCGATAGGCGTCTTATCTAGATAGCGATTGAGGCTTTGCATTTCGCCAGTCTGGACGAGTTCTTGGATTTTACTTTGGATGGCTTTGCCTATGCCTTTTATCTCAGCTAGTTGTGGAGGAGAGAGTTCTGCTAAGGGATCAGGCCATTTTCTAATCGTCAGGTAGGCATTGGTATATGACCGAGTTTTGAAGGAACTTTCGCCGTGTAGTTCTAGAAGTTTTCCGAGCAGATTGAATTTTCGAGCAATTTCTTTATTCGTCAAGGACTTAAGTTTTGCTGCAAAACTGATTAAAAATCATTGAATTTTTAAAAAGATTAGTCACATTACTTTATTTTCGTATTCAAAAAATTAATAATATGAAATCTATACTATTTGTATTTGCTACTTTATGTTTGATGGCCTGTGGCGGTTCAGCTGGCGGTGGTGGTGGAGTCACTGCGAATTTAGATGGATTTTCATCTGAGAATGTAGGTAACGGCGTTAGCTATGTTTATAAAAAAGATGGTAGTGGCAATCTTATCGAATCTGGCAACTTAGTCAATGGTGCTAAGTCAGGCATGTGGGTTAATTACTTCACTGATGGTAAAGACGCTGGAAGAATGAAATCTCTGGCATCTTATACTAAAGGTATTCTTAATGGTCCTTTCTATTCTTTCAATAATAGAGGCCAGATAGAATCAGAAGTCAATTATAGAGATAACAAGTACCATGGCAAGACCACTAAATATAAATTCGGCAGACCGACTTCTATCAAGGAGTATAAAAACAATGAGCTAGACGGTACTTCTATAGATTACTATTCTGATGGTGTGATCCAAAAAGAGATCAACTTCAAAGGCGGTAAGCAGCATGGTGTGATGAAGTGGTATAATGAAGAAGGACAGGTGACTATGGAATATGAATACAAGAATGGAGAAAAAGTCAGTGGTGGCATAGTCGAAAGCAAATAAGACTTAAAACCAAAAGCGAAAAATAAATTCTAAGGCTGCCTCTCTGGGCGGCCTTTTTTTTTGCTTTTATAACTATATGATAATCGGTCTTAATCTAGTAGTATTAACTTTAGCTAGCTAGCGGACTTCATTTGTAGTGAAATCTACATTGGATAATTTTACAAATTTGATCCGATTTTTTCTTACCTGATATTTCATACACCAGTCTGTGTTCTTGAGTAATTCTCCTTGACCAATAGCCCTTCAATTGATGTTTTAAAGGTTCGGGTTTTCCAATTCCCTTGAATGGGTCTGTTTTAATTGAATTGATTAGTTCTTTTATTTTCTTTATTTGGTCAAGATCATTTTCAACCCAATAGGTCAGATCATCCCATGCATTTTCGGTAAACACAATCTTCATGACTCAAGTAGCTCGTCCAACTTAACCTCTCTTGTTTGACCAGATTCTGCTTGTTTTATTGATTCATAGAGTCGTGCTCTATTAGCATTTGTAGACAATAAATAATTTGTCTCTTTAAGTGAGTTGTACTCTTTTAGTGACATTATGACTACTGATTCATCTTCTTCGTCGTTATTTCTAGGGACTATTAAGATTTCGGAAGAATTTATTACGGCGTCAAAATAGTACTTAATCCTTGATCGTAATTTTGAAATTGTTATTGCTTTCATAATAGTAATTTAGTACGCCTAAATGTACAAGTATTTGTACAATATGTCAAGAGCTATATTATCTATAAATCCTGGTTCTTTCCACTATTCGGTCATAGGGCTTACCTGATTTTTCTCTGATAGTTATCAATCATAAGCTTCACATATCATGCATTGGTTTCGTTAGAAGAGTACTTATTTATAATCAATTACATATTACATAAATTTATATATATCTTTGAGGAAGAAAAGAAAGAGTATGGTAGATGTATTGTCTAGATTGGTCAGACCTACAATGGTGCAACCCTTAGCTGAACCTGTGAATTTTCATAGGTGCAAAAACAAAGAACAGAGTCTCATGTCACTGTTCTGGACGATACATAATAAGCTGAACGGTGGAGAAAGAATGATGCTGGTCATGGATGATCAGGAGCATCTAGAAAAACTGAATTACCTGATTTCTAGATATCAATTGAGTGCACTCACCCTCATTGCCTCGGATGCGGGGCAGTATGATGCACATCGTCTTCAGACAAAGTTTGCTGATGACCTTGCTTTTAGAACCAAAGCAGAAGAGAGCTACTCTGAATGTACTTCTGCTAAGCAAAAGCTTTCTGACAGTCTCAATAGCAGCACCAGAGCGGTAAATAATCTGCACAGAAAAAAGCTCTTTCCTAAAAGTGTAGTCCAGATTAATGATCTATTGACCATCAACAAAAAAGGAAGGATAGATACCTCGGAGAAAATCCTAAAGCCGCCCTATAGTTATCTCGACTATCAAGCCAAGAAAGAGACCTATACGAAGGCGGAGAAAATCTATCAGCCCAATTTTAAGTTTCTAAAAGAGGAGAATCCTTTCAAGCTGTCCGCGCTTCTAGACACTGAAAAAGACTCTCTCGGAGTACTACTCAAAGACCTAGTCGCAAAAGCAAAAGCCATCCTATTAAGATTCGATGAGCTAGAAGAAGCAGTGCAGCGCAGAATAGATGCCAAATATGCCACTCAATTAAAGACCATAAAAAAGGATATAGACACGGTCTCTACTATGTTATCCTCTAGCACCAACCTTACCGATACGGAGATAAAGAAGCAGCTCTTCCATCAGAAGAACCTCTTCGAGTCACTAGAAATAAATGTAGATCCTCCTACTGAGGCATCGCAGCTAGATGAAGGACTAATGAGAATAGAAGAGGCCGCTGACCATAAACTAGAGAATCACTTTTCAAAAATCCAAAATGAACTGAAGCTCTACCTAGAGCAGATGACGCCAAGCAATTCTGATAATGCAGACCTCAAAGATTTAATCGAGCAAACAAATAAGTTCTCTGCAGAGTTAGTAGACTTAAATTTATTCGAAAACTTACAGCAGAAACGCAGCGTCACTCTGGCATTCCAAAAAGCTAATCTTCAGGAACTCGTCACCAAGCTCAGCCATGGCATTTATTTCTTGGGCGAACAAGAAGAGTATATCGCATGGTTGATCTTTGAAGAGCAGATCACAGAAGAGGACAAAAAAATAATAGGCTATTTATCAGAGCAGGAAGGATTTTGGGGTCAGAACTTTGAGAATCTTTTCCTTCAGTATTTTCTTAATCATACGAAGTCTTCTTTAGACTCCTATGTAGATCAATCTACTGAGCTAGGCGAGAACCTTGAGCGATATCAAAAACTACAATGTGCTGAAGTCTACCAGGCGCATAACGCAGCACCAATGGATGTAGATTTTAGAAAGAGTTCGTCATGGGCGCACTTTGTAGAAGAGCAAGGCAATGCGCTGACCTCTACTTATCCTTTGCTGATAGTGACTAAGGACTTTTATAATGCACATGAGGATAAATTATCTGGGACGCTAGAGCACTTTATTTTTTGGAATGATGTTCCAGATACGGTGATCGATGAAGACTGGCTTCACTACAGCAGCTTTGGGTATAATGCCATGTATACTGCCCAATTAGAAAAGAAGGCCATTAAGGCCACACCACTTGAGGATGATGCCATCTACTTCAATGTCAATAGAAATCTCAATCAACTCAACCTATCTGATGCCACTAGATGTGCAAGATATTTAAGCCAAGAGCTAGAACAGCAGGGCAATGGATATAGAATATTCCAATCTAGGAATACTGCAATTATCTCTCTGTGGGACGCTTCTAAGAATGCACGCTTAGTAGCAGCTCTAGCAGACTATGGTCTCAAAGAAATAGTGAATTCAGCCGTCAGAGTAAATCTTATTCCTGGCCTCCTAGTAGATAAGGAAATAAAAACTTTCTTACTCATAGAAGATGAATTACTGGGATGGTCGGAGGATATTCAGCTGGTCCCTCAGTTGCAATTACTAGCGGAGATAAGAACGGCAGGTATCACTGTACTCTCCTTAGATAACTATAAGATGATCATGGATGAGAATGCACCTTTCGATAAGATCATAGATCAGCTGAAAGTTGCTCATCAAATATCCGAATCAGTAGCACACTAAATCTATGCAGTTAGATATAGACCTTTCAGTCTATCAAAAGAACCTAAGCCTATCAGTCAAGGACGGAAAGAAATATCTCTTTGACCCTGTACGTAAGGCGGAGTACTTGCTGCAACCAGAAGAGTTTATCCGTCAGCTATGGATACAATATTTACATAAGGAACATAATATCGGCTTTGCAGCGCTCGGCGTAGAGAAGACGATTAAGATTCAATCTGTCTCTAGACGTTATGATTTAGTGCTCTATCATAAGGGGGTTCCAGAGATTTTATTCGAATTTAAAAGCTATAAAAATAAATTGACCTCCGAGGTCGCTCAGCAAGTGGCACACTATAATATGGAACTCAAGGTGCCCTATATTATTCTAAGTAATGGAGAGTCTACGTATGGCTACCAGATTGATCATGTCGCTAAAGAAATCAAAGCCCTCTCTCGCTTGCCTTTTGGTGATAAGAAATAGAGTATCTGTATATCCTTAATCTTAGCTAGAAGTTCTGATAAAG
>CAKZVK010000075.1 GCA_937921825.1 uncultured Saprospiraceae bacterium | reverse complement strand
TATTTAGTGCTAACGAAAACTCTTTGCTTTACTGAGCTTACTCAGTATCTTACATTCTCTCTGCCTATTCTAAGCAGCTTACTTCACTAAGATCATCTTGTGTTCTGCAATACCTTGATCTGTCGTCAACTTCATGTAGATGATCCCTGCGCCTTCTATCTCCTCTCTTCTCAGCTTCATGACCTGTGTGCCAGCCTCATATTGGCCTGTCTTTCTATAGATCACTCTTCCATTTACATCATAGAACTCCCATACTCCTACACCTGACTCAGGCATATGGAACTCTACGCTTGTCTCTGTTATCCATGGATTAGGATTTATTGAATTTATTCTTGTCGTCTCTTCTACGCGTACATCTAACTGCATGTCTACTATCTGATCGTATCCTCTGTAGGCTTCATTTGATGTCACTTTAGAACTTACTTCCAGTAGATTCTTGCTATCAAGATTATCCTTCGCTTTGATCACTAGCTCGAAGAGGGGCTCACTTGTGTCCTTATCTTCTACCTCTAGGTTATGATAACTTACTGTCACCCAACCCTCCGTCTGCGCACTAAGATTGATATTCGCTTCTGTAAGTTCTAAGGACTTAGAAATTACTTCTACTATCTCCATCTTACTGTAGTCAAACTCAAACGTTGTCTGCCAGCCACTTACACCTTCGTAGTTTCTTCCATAGAAGGCGATGCTTTCTACTTCGCCAGCTTTCAACTTCGTATCTTCCATCTCTAGAACAACAGGCCATCTATTACCTCTTATCTCTGTCTTTCTCAAGGCACTAGATGTCTCTGCACTTCCATTGACATCTCCTACCTTCACGCCTATGAAGTCTATATCCATATTGGAATCTAAACTGATTATCTCATAGTTCTCTGATATGCCTTCTTTCCATGGATTCAGCTCATCTATAAACTCATAGCCTGCATCCACAAATCTCCAGCTATCATTTGTCGGTAAGTCCATGTAGATACCTAGTATCAGTTTTCTCAACTCTACTAAGTCGATTCCATTGATGTTTTTGTTACCATCTACATCGGCAGCTATCATCTTGTACGGACTATCTAATACTTCTAATCCAAGTATGTGTCTCTGTATCAAGATTAAATCCAGCGTACTCACTCCATTGAGGTAATCAGTATCTTTCTCTGGCTTGATATCATACCTGCCACCCATAGGCATATCTGCAAAAGCATATTCTCCATTTGCATTCGTCATCACATGTGGCATACTTGCTGCCATCTCTACTTTGACGTCTTCGACTGAATTCATCTCTTCTGTGAATACCTCGCCACTTACTACTACTCGCTCTTGTACACAGACATTCAGTGGATCTTGTACTTCTATCCTTGCAACACAGAAGTCATTGATACCCGTACGTGTATCTCGTAGGTACAATCTGACTAACTGCTCGCCTTCATGCGTACAATCAAAGAATAAGACCTGCTCACTAGTTGTATCATTGAAGCCAACTGTGAATTCATTACCACATGGGTGATAACTACCGCCATCGACATCACTTGCCCATAGTTCCGCATTGCCTTGATTATCTAGTGTAATACTCAGACCATTCATACAAATCGGAATTGGTGCTTTAGTATTGACGACTTCTAGTACTTGTGTCGTACTCGTACAGTTACCGCATCCATCACAAGCTGTCCATGCTATAGAATAAGTATCTGCTGCAAAGACGCCACTAAATCCAGCTGTATCTCCTGAAAGTACTGTTCCATCAGCATCTGCCTCTACTACATTACCAGCAGAATTAGTCATTACATAACTCCAATCTATACCTGCAGTAGGTGTACAGTCATCAGTAGCTGTTCTACTTACTGCGATATCGCCATTCTGACAATCGATACTATTAGAACTGAATACAAGATCCTCTTGTGCGACTATCTCTGGCGCTACATCATTCGTGATCTTGATCGTCTGTACATAGGGTCCACTCAGTGGATAAGTTACAAACTGACCATTCACTTGATTACACCAGTCTATTACTGTCCAGCTTCTTCGGATTACGCCACATTCGCCAGTCAATGGATCTTCTGCAAAGTACTCATCATCATAATCGAAGCCGAGTAGACTACACTGATCATCTCCTACTATAAATCTAGGGTATGCAAATAGCTCATCCAATGCTTCTGGCACAAGCTGTCCTGCAGTACCGCACGCAGATTCGAAATCTAGTGGCCATTCGATATCTCCAGCAAATGGCGTATCGTTACCTATTGTAATTACTTGCTTACATGATCTTACTACATTTCCTAATGCATCAGTCACTTCAAATCTTCTTGTAATCGTACCTATACCACACTGATTAATATCTGCATCGACAAAGTCATTCATCGGCTGTGTATCAGCACAGTTATCATTGATTACTGGTTCACCAAACTGTAATCCAAGGTTATCTAAGGCATATGTTTCTCTACAATCAATCGTGACATCATCTGGACAAGTCAGACTTGGTATCGCCTTGTCTTGTATTTCTACATTCACCATGCAATCGCTAGAGTTGCCTCCATGATCCTTCGCTCTGAAGATAACCATCTGATCTACTCCTACATCTGTACAGCAGAATCTAATGTATGGTACACAAAGATCAGCTTCACTGATATAGTCTATACCATCTAAGGTTACTCCTGAAACATATTCGTGTAAGCAGCCATTGTCCATTCTGCTGACTTCTACATAATCTATTCCTTGGAAAACAGTATCTACAGATAGACCTCTAAATCTTAGAACGTCATCCATTTTCATAGCACAAGTAGTGACTTCACCACATTCATCCCAGCTACCATCATCGAAGACATCACTGCTTATTATTGTATTGCCATTCTGGCTAATACTTACTACCGTATTCTGCTCACATATAGCAACAGGTTCTGTATTATCTCTAATCGTCACCGTCGTCGTACACTGTGTACTATTGCCACAATCATCAGAAACTTTGTATGTCAATACATGCGTACCTACTTCTAGAGAAGCCATGCCGCCATTGCCTTCTACTCTACCCCAAGGGTGCTCAATAACTACATTCGTACCATTGTCACAAGCATCACTAGTGACTGCCGATGGTAAATCAATATCACCTGCACAATCATCATTAGTAGTGACCATGAATGGTGCTGGGCACTCAACTACTGGCGCTACATTATCTACAATTTCTATTTGTTGTACATAAGGACCAATCGGAATTTCTGTACTACAGTACCACTCTCTTATTTCCCATGTTCTTAGTACTTTCTTAGTACAGCCAATCTGAGGTAAAGCTACATCTGTATAGGTGATCGCTGCACTACAGTTACCTACGACATCTCCAGCCATAAGCTCTGGACCGTTCTCTGTAATTATAGTTGCTCCCGTCTGTGGTATCAATGGTATGCCTGTACCAGATCCAGTACTCGGACAGACTAGGCCTGTAGTCGTATAAAGGTCTGGGTAACAGATTACAGGTACTCCAGAAAGTCCCTCTCCTGTCAGACCTGAAGTCAACCACGGTAATGGTGCTCCGCTATCAGCAATGATAAAGCTATCTAAATCACTGCACATTACTACAGCATTAAGTGGAAACTCTAGACCACTCAGGTCTATTCTTTCTAGCATAATCGTATGCTCACAGCTTGCAGTATTTCCTAGTGCATCTGTTGCTACGTATGTCCTAGTAACTCTATGTGTAAACTCTTCTGCTCCTGGCTCACCACATTCTATCTT
>CAKZVK010000074.1 GCA_937921825.1 uncultured Saprospiraceae bacterium | reverse complement strand
TGGTAATCTTGTGTATACGACCCTGTATTTGGGTCAAGTGTCACCAGCTATGAATATATCTCTAGGGTACATATATGCGATCGTTCCCTTGAGTGGCTTGCTCATAATGTTCTATGCTTGTTACAACTATGCTTTTTACGCGAATGAGATCTCACTATAAAACCAACGAAGTATGCCTATAGAGATCATCAGTATATTAGTTCTTTTTGCGAGTTTCTTTGCCTTGTTGGCTTATGGTGTACCAGTAGCTTTTTGCATCGGTATTTCTACCACACTGACTATAGCCCTTAATATTGCTCTACTACCTGGCATCACTACTGTGGCACAGCGGATGACGACAGGTATAGATAGTTTTGCCTTATTAGCCATACCTTTTTTTGTACTCGCAGGAGAAATTATGAATCGAGGTGGCATCGCTAATCGGCTCATCAATTTTGCAAAATCATTAGTAGGGTTTTTGCCAGGAGGCTTAGGATATGTCAATATACTGGCAGCGATGCTCTTCGGTGCTATATCAGGCTCAGCGGTGGCAGCTGCTTCTGCTATCGGTAGCATAATGACGGACCGTATGCAAGAAGAAGGCTACCCAAGGCCCTTCAGCGCAGCACTCAATATTACATCTTCTACAACTGGATTACTTATACCACCGAGCAATGTATTGATCGTCTATGCTTTGGCAAGTGGCGGAGCAGCTTCTGTTGCGGCCTTGTTTATTGCAGGCTATATGCCGGGAATCTTGGTCGGCGTCACACTGATGATCGTAGCAGCTTATATTGCGACTAAGCATAAGTATGATCGTACAGATCGTACGTCTAAGCGTACGCTATGGATTGATTTTAGAAGAGCGATCTTCAGTTTATTGATGCTGGTTATAATTGTAGGTGGTATCGTGAAAGGCGTATTTACAGCGACAGAGGCAGCAGCTGTAGCTGTCTTCTATGCGCTTATATTGGGTTTCAGTTATCGGACTATTGCTATCAGTGATCTCGGCAGTATATTGCTCAAGAGTGCCAAGACTACAGCGATCGTTATGTTTTTGATCTGTACCTCTATGGCGATGTCGTGGTTGTTTTCGTTTGAGAGTATCCCACAGATGATGACTGGATTTCTAGTAGATACTGTAAGCAATAAGTTTTTGATCTTTTTAATCATCAATATAACCTTACTTATCGTCGGGACCTTTATGGATATGACGCCTGCCATATTGATATTTACACCGATCTTCCTTCCTGTCGTTACTGAGCTGGGTATGGATCCAGTACACTTCGGAATCATAATGGTGCTTAATCTTTGCATAGGCCTCTGTACACCTCCTGTGGGGACGATACTTTTTGTAGGAGCAGGCGTTGCCAATATTTCCGTCTCTGATGTTATTAAGCCTTTGATTCCATTTTTATTAGCGATGGTCGCTTTATTATTTGTGATTACCTTTTTTGAAGACATCACTTTATGGCTGCCACGATTATTTGATTTGATATAAAGAAATAAGAAATAGTTGATATGAGTATTTTAAGTGCATTTGATTTGACTGGAAAGACGGCACTCGTTACGGGTTGTAATCGGGGTATCGGAAGAGGTATGGCGATAGGATTGGCTGAGGCTGGTGCTAACATTATAGGTGTATCGGCGTCTATCAAGTTGTCAGGGAGTGGTGTAGAAGAAGATGTTACAGGATTGGGTAGAGAGTTTAAGGCTTACCAGTCAGACTTTTCTGATAGAAATTCTGTCTACGACTTTATCAATAAGCTTCGGTCCGATAATCAGAAAATAGACATACTGGTCAATAATGCTGGGACCATACTTAGGGCGCCTGCTGCCGAGCACCCTGACGCATACTGGGATAAGGTCATAGAAGTCAATCTTAATACCCAATTTGTCTTAGCGAGAGAACTGGGTAAGGATATGCTGGAAAGGGGAAGTGGCAAGATCATCTTTACTGCGTCTCTACTTACCTTTCAGGGTGGTATCACAGTCCCAGGTTACGCCGCTAGCAAAGGGGCCATCGGCAGTCTAGTAAAGGCATTATCTAACGAGTGGGCTGGCAAAGGCGTCTGTGTCAATGCCATCGCTCCTGGTTATATAGCTACAGACAACACCAAGGCACTCCAAGAAAATCCAGTTCGCAACAAGGCCATACTAGAACGAATCCCTACGGATAGGTGGGGAAGTCCAGCTGACTTCAAAGGCCCTGTAGTCTTTTTAGCATCCAAGGCTTCCGATTACGTGAGTGGAGAAATCCTTGTCGTAGACGGTGGTTGGATGGGCAGATAATTAATTATTAAAAAATTTACAAACGAAAATACAATGAAGCAAATTTACGAATCCGCACCTGACCACGTAAAGACGATGGATACCCAAGCCTTAAGAGAAAATTTCCTCTTGGAGAAATTGATGGTCAAGGGCAAAGCCAATTTTGTCTATAGCCACTATGACCGTATGGTGATCGGTGGTATCTCACCTTCTACACGTGCGCTGAAGTTGGGCAACTATGATACCCTAAGGAGTAAGTATTTCTTAGAACGTAGGGAGATGGGTATCATAAATGTGGGTGGCAAAGGTGTAATAACCGCTGACGGCAAGTCCTATACGATGGATAAGCTGAGTTGTCTCTACTTAGGTCAAGGTGTACAAAAGATTACTTTTAAGTCATCAGGCCAGAAGAGCCTTGCTAAGTTTTTTGCTTTTTCTGCACCTGCCCACAAGAGTTATCCTACTAAGTTGTACTCTATGAAAGATGCATCGCCAGTCAACTTAGGGGCTCCAGAAACCTCAAATGAAAGAACCATATACAAGTATATCCATCCTGAAGGCATCAAAAGTTGCCAAGTAGTGATGGGACTGACTCAATTGTCGAAATGTAATGTATGGAATACTATGCCTCCTCATACACATGATCGCAGGAGTGAGGCCTATTTTTATTTTGACGTACCTGCCAATCATGGTGTTATGCACTTTATGGGTGAGCCCCAAGAGACGCGGCATCTTTGGGTGCAGAATAATGAGGCGATAATATCTCCGCCGTGGTCTATTCATGCAGGGTCTGGTACATCTAGTTATTCCTTTATTTGGGCGATGGCTGGAGAGAACCAAGACTTTACGGATATGGACTTTTTTAAGTTGAAAGAGATAAGGTAGCGGGGATGGGATGCCTATCAATGATCTTCCACATATGATTAGTGGCTAATGATACATTGGGGATTTAGAAGTTGTAATGTTTTATGAAGATAATTGAGTAAAAGAATTCTTATTAAATCTTTGAAAAGTGTTTTATGATTGTTTGATCTTTGTCTTTGATAGCCAAAATATAAAAACCTGAATTTAGGTTCGATACGTCTATCTTATGCGAATAATTGAATCTTAACAATTCAGTACCTGTTCCATTGTAGACGGCTACTGATTCATAAGCTTGGTCACTTTCTATTTTCAAAACTGAGCTACACGGGTTAGGGTATATGTTTATTCTCTTTGATTCAGTATTATTAATTGAAGATGTCTGGATTTCAGTACAAGTGTTTGTTTCTCCAGGAGTACCTATAAGTACATTGCTTCCTGAGAATAAAGAGTTTTCAGCTAAGG
>CAKZVK010000073.1 GCA_937921825.1 uncultured Saprospiraceae bacterium | reverse complement strand
GAAAAACCTTTAGCACTCTACATCTACAGCAGGAATAAGAAGAACATTCAGAATGTAGAAAATAATACTCGTGCAGGTGGCATGGTGATCAATTACTCTGCCACGCATTATGCTAATCCTAATTTGCCATTTGGTGGAAGCAATAACAGTGGCATTGGTAAGGGCAATGGCTATTTTGGTTTTCAAGCTTTTTCTAATGCTAAAGCTGTACAGCGCCATTGGGCACCCTTTGATATACTTAAGGAGTTCTACCCTCCCTATACTAAGGGGAAACTTAAAAAGTTCGCTTTTGTAACCAAGTGGCTTTCGTAATTATGGGTTAGCCTCTGATTGTTTTGAAATTGCAAGCAGTAGAATAACATGTGTAAATAATAATAGCTAATTTGAATTTTTTATGACTAGTCTTTATAAGATTTCAAAGAGACAACAAATTATAAGATGGCATTAAATAAGGTAGTGAAAAATGCAGAGCTGGCGCTCGAAGGTGTACAAAGTGATATGACTCTTATGGTTGGAGGCTTTGGACTTTGTGGTATTCCTGAGAATGCAATATTAGAGTTGGTTCGTCGTAAAGTAACTGGACTAACCTGTATCAGTAATAATGCTGGTGTGGATGATTTTGGATTGGGACTACTACTAGTCGGTAAGCAGATAAAGAAAATGATTTCTTCTTATGTAGGAGAAAATAAAGAGTTCGAACGTCAGATGCTATCTGGAGAACTAGAAGTAGATTTAGTGCCTCAAGGGTCGCTCGCAGAAAGATGTCGAGCTGCTGGAGCAGGCATTCCAGCTTTTTATACACCTGCAGGTTATGGGACAGAAGTTGCAGAAGGTAAAGAAGTAAGAGAATTCAATGGTAAGCCTCATATTTTGGAAATGGCTTTTCATGCAGATTTTGCTTTTGTCAAGGCTTGGAAAGGTGATACAGCAGGAAACTTAATCTATAAAGCAACAGCAAAGAATTTCAATCCCGTCATGGCAATGGCTGGTAAAATCACTGTCGCTGAAGTAGAAGAACTCGTACCTGCAGGAGAACTTGATCCTAATCATATTCATACGCCGGGAGTATTTGTACAACGTATATTCCAAGGAGAGGCTTACGAAAAACGAATAGAAAGAGTCACTACTAGACCTAGAACCTAAGATAAATGAATGATAACCGAAGGATGATAAATCTATCGTCACCTAGTTGTCAACAACAAGTTAAATATGCTCAGTAAAGATCAAATAGCACAAAGAATAGCTCAGGAATTACAAGATGGCTGGTACGTTAATTTGGGGATAGGAATCCCAACTTTGATTGCTAATCACATCCCTGAAGGGATTAACGTAGAGTTCCAATCAGAGAACGGTATACTGGGTATGGGCCCCTTTCCCTATGAAGGCGAGGAAGATGCAGATCTTATCAATGCCGGCAAACAAACGATTACAGCAATGCCAGGTGCAGCGTATTTTGACAGCTCCACCAGCTTCGCCATGATCAGAGGCAAGCATGTCCAGTTGACAGTATTAGGGGCAATGGAGGTCGCTCAGAATGGGAATATTGCCAATTGGAAGATTCCTGGTAAAATGGTGAAAGGTATGGGAGGCGCAATGGATCTCGTAGCTTCTGCAGAGAATATAATAGTCGCCATGATGCATACCAATAAGCGTGGAGAATCCAAGATACTAGATAAGTGTACTCTACCCTTAACCGGTGTCAACTGCGTCACCAAAATCGTAACGAATTTAGCTGTATTGGAAGTGAAGGATAATGCTTTTCATTTAATAGAAAAAGCACCTGGTGTTACTGTACAGGAAATTATGGATGCAACTAAGGGAGAGTTAGTCGTGCCTGCGTCTGTGCCTGATATGCAGTTCTAAAAGTCTTCTAATTAGATAGTTTACTACCCAAGTTTATACGGTAGTTTACCGTGATTAAGAGACAGCTTACAAAGCTGATTTAAAGTATAATTAGAGAAGAAGAAAAAAGTACCCGGAGCGGGACTTGAACCCGCACGACCGTGAAGTCATTGGATTTTAAGTCCAACGTGTCTACCAATTCCACCACCCGGGCCTTTTGTAAGAGTGGATTTCGAATGCTAGACATCCGAAAAGTGGAGCGAAAGACGGGATTCGAACCCGCGACCCCGACCTTGGCAAGGTCGTGCTCTACCAGCTGAGCTACTTTCGCGTAATTTCAATAAAAAACCCTAAGAGCTATTTCCTAAGGGATGGCAAATATACTACACCTTCTAGCAATATCAAATAGCCGACTGTGATATTTCTTCAGATCATTAAAAATTTTGTTAGCCCTTGATTTACAGATACTTAGATCCTTCTCTAATGGTTAGGCTGGCAAGATGAGCTCTATTGGAATCGATAAAGTCGCCTACTGATTTAGGGTTGAATTTTGAATATTGACGCAGGGCCCAGCCTGAAGCTTTGTTAATAAAGAACTCTTTGGAGCCCTTAGTCTGCCTGATAAGTTGGTAAATCAAGTCTATGTCCGTTTGGTCCTTATATTTCAGCTGGAATATGAGTGCTGTCCGCTGTAACCACATATTGGGATTGGATATGTACTCAAGAGCTTTGGACTTAGCTAGCTTACCATCACTTTTGAGTATCTCTCCTATCATAGTAGACGCTAGGAAATCGACCGTGTCCCACCAAGATTTTGTGGTAATAAGCGCTTCTATAAAGGGAAGGTCCTCATTGGCAAATTGCTTCTTGGTTCTTCCTAAGAGGTCTAGAGCTATCATCTGATATTCCCTTTTCTCCATTTTCCACAAGGCTGTGGTTAGAGGCCTTATCTCCTGATGGATGAGTTTCTTTTCTGTCTGCCATAGCCGTGAGATCATGTCTTTGCGTAAAGGGGCACTGACACCATAGAAAGGGAATAAGTCTTTCATATAAGCTGACATCTTTTTTGCCGCTTCCTCATTCCTTTGAAGTATAAGTTCTTCTGTAAAGAAGTCAAGAAGTATCTTTGTCGCCATATTAGAATACCTTTATTTATTCACCTTAAAGATATGCAGCCTCTAGCAGAAAGAATGAGACCTCAGTCCCTATCGGACTATGTGGGTCAGGAAGAACTCTTAGGTGAGAATGGTGCACTGTCTAAGGTCATCGCTGCAGATAGGATACCCTCTATGATTCTATGGGGGCCACCTGGTGTAGGTAAGACAACACTGGCTTCTATCATAGCCAATAATTCTAACCGACCTTTCTTTCAATTGAGCGCCATAAATTCTGGTGTCAAAGATGTCAGAGAAGCTATAAAGAAAGCAGAAGAGCGAACACTTTTTAATAAGGTCTCGCCTATTCTATTCATAGATGAGATCCATCGCTTTTCTAAGTCTCAGCAAGATGCCTTACTTGGCGCAGTGGAAAAAGGTATTGTTACCCTCATAGGTGCGACCACAGAAAACCCCTCTTTTGAAGTCATCTCTGCCTTACTCTCTAGATGCCAGGTCTATATTCTAAAGCAACTCGGCAAGGAGCAGCTTATCACGATGATAGATAAAGCGATCAACAATGATGAGTATCTCAAGGACCTCAATATCACTGTATCTGAGTATGATGCCATCTTAAAATTCAGTTCAGGTGATGGCCGTAGACTGTACAATGTTCTAGAGCTTATAGTCAATAGTTCTGACAAGACAGAAGATATCGTCATTACCAATGAGCTGGTAGAGCAGCGGATACAGAAGAATATTGCAGTCTATGATAAGGGTGGAGAGATGCACTACGATGTGATTTCTGCTTTTATAAAATCAATACGAGGCAGCGACCCCAATGCTGCAGTCTACTACCTAGCTCGTATGATAGAAGGCGGTGAAGATCCTAAGTTCATCTGTAGACGAATGGTCATTATTGCAAGCGAGGATATAGGACTTGCTAATCCTAATGCTCTCCTACTCGCAAATAATACCTTCCAGGCTGTACATCAAATAGGAATGCCGGAGGGAAGAATCATTATGTCTCAGTGTGCAATTTATCTAGCAGGTTGCCCTAAAAGCAACGCTGCCTATATGGCTATAAATAAAGCGCAAGCCTTAGTCAGAGAAACTGGACATGTGTCAGTTCCTCTAAAGCTAAGGAATGCTCCTACTGAGCTGATGAAAGAACTGTCCTATGGTAAGGACTATAATTATGCTCATGACCATGATGATAGTTTTGTCTTGGACGAGTATCTACCAGAAGGTATCGAGGGCACTGCCCTTTACAAACCAGGTAGCAATGGTGCAGAGAATAAACTAGCAGACTATCTAGGACGATTATGGAAAGGTAAATATGGATACGAGAGTAAAAGCTAGATGTCTAATTGTTGCATAAAAAAAACAGGTCCCGAATATTTGAAACCTGTTTTTCGAAGAGTGACTAATTCTTCTTCCTTAAATACTCTATCTTATTTAAGCCTCATGTTAAGGCAGTTTTATTTTATTTAATTTTCACTTGAGTAAAATGGATGTCTGATTGACCTTCGAATATAAATCCCAATTTGTACTCTCCAAAAGCAAAAAGGTTCATACTTATTTCTATGTCTTTTGACCTTACTGGCAATTGAAATTCCATGTCCCCATCTTCGTTGTAGATCTGAACTAAGGTAATCTCTTTAGTAGTTGTGAACGCTAAGTTGTCTTTAGAATTGAACTCCGCGGCAGTAAAAAAGTCTTCAGCGCCAAGATTGATAACTTCTATATAATTGTTAGAAATAATTACCTCAGGCGTTGTACTAGCAAATACTGTAGAAGCTGTTAGAATAAGAGCTACAAAAGGAGTTATTATATTTTTCATTGAGTTGGTCATAGTACTACTAAGACCAATTTTGGCTTCTCTGCACTTAATCCCCACTACTACAAGAAGTATGTACCTTACTACAAGGGCTCTACATCCTGATTCGTAGACTTGAATAATGGCTGCTATCTGTCTTTTTTATCCTCTGTTTATAGCTAGCCTAGTTTAGATAGGCTTTAGAAACTTCATTGAAGTCTGGTAACTTACTGATATGCCACTTGTCTATGATTTTTCCATCTTTCATCAAAACTACTCCTGGGTTTGATCTGACTATAGTCTTCAATAGTATATCATCGGCCATTCCATACTTAAGATTCAGTCCAGTGTCTTCATTGAAGTCTTTGATTTGCATTTCATCAGCACCACCTATGGCCATAGTTACGGGTAGACCTTTTTGCTTGGCAGCATCTGTAAAGGGTTTTAGCTTTTTGTGCTTTTCAAGATAGCCTGCGTCCCAGATATAGTCCTTATAAGTTTCTGTGCGCTCCACTACTCTATCAAAAGTCTTGACAATGTTCTCTACATTATTATCTAGAGTATCGACTTTCCAGAGTGAGTCTCTAACTATTCTGGTTTTCTCTACTGCCTCTCCTCCTTTGAGCTTGTAGTTGACGATGAGTAAGCTCGGACCGCTCTCCTGAAGGATATTGTCTGTAAGATCATTCCCATCAGCATCTTCGATAGTAAAGTCACTGATCTTTGTAATAGGAATAGAAGGTTCAGATTTTATCTGATCGATTACTTTGTAGACGCCTTTGTACTTTTTGTAGTTGCCTAGATACTCACTATTTGAGATGGTGATTTCCTGTCCGTTCTCGTTGTGCTTTAATTTCCAATCCGTGATTTTTACTTCCCCTTGAGCATCTTGCTCTATCTGCTTTTGGGTTCTGACATCCTTACCGACATTAAAAGGTCTAAAGTCTGCATGAGGTATATCCCAAGAAAAATTACTTATACAATAGACAAAGAGCCCTACAGTAGATAGTCCTATAATACCTGCTCTAGCTGGCTTATTGAACATCTGATGCATAGTCTTACTTCTGAAAAGAAAGAATATAGCAGGGATCAAAAGAAATACATCCTTAAGGAAAGAAGTGTAGGGTTCTAGTTTTATAAAGTCTCCAAAACAACCGCAGTCGGTTACTTTCATGTTATTCTTATCATATTCTGCCCAGCTACCAAAGTCAAAGAAGTTACCACCATTAGGCACATATCCTGTGAGGTAAGTAAATCCTGTCAAGAAGGTAAAGAAGGCCACAAGTAAGAAGAATGCCCATGCTGTAAATTTTGCACGCATTCCCATGATGAGCATAAGTCCGAGGATGATTTCTAAGACGATCATAGCTACTGAAAATCCAATAGCATACTTCGATAGAAATGGAAATAGTGGTGCTAAGAAATTCATCCAAGTCGCCGCAAAAGTGCTTTCAAACTCTGCAAAATATTGCTCCATCTTATAGGCCGTACCTAGCGGATCTACTGCTTTTACCCAACCAGAGAATAAAAAGAGAACACCACAAAAGTTCTGAAATAAACTCATGAGTAAGTTCATCGGTCGCTTGAAATCATTTTCTGTATTGAGAGTATCGGCATTGTATACCCTTCTAGTCTTGAGGATACCAAAGTACATCAACAGAGTCAAAATGACTGATGCGATTCCGATTCTGATAAGTAAGGTGGTCAAAGTCATAAAGCTAAAATTTAAGTTGTGGGTACTGTTATTTCTATTATTGTTCGGCTATGAGGATAAGTGCAAAAGCAGCATAGTTGAGTATGTCTTGATAGTTGGCTTTGAGGCCTTCAGAAATGAGGGTCTTCCCTTCATTTTCTTCGATCTGCTTTATCCTTAATATTTTCATGAGGATCAGATCTGTGATGCTACTTACTCGCATGTCTCTCCATGCTTCACCATAATCATGGTTTTTCTTTTGCATCAAAGACTTGGTCTCTGCTGCGTATTGTTTATATAATTCTATAGCTCTTTCAGCTTCCATCTCGTATTTACCATTGGTCGTCGGATGATCTAATTGTATCATCGCCATGATACTGTAATTGATTATTCCAACGAATTCGTCTTCGATACCTTCATCTACCTGCTTGGTTTCTTTTTCTTGAATGCTTCTAATACGTGAGGCTTTTATAAAGATCTGATCCGTCAGTGACGACGGTCTGAGTATCCTCCATGCAGTACCATAATCTTTGGTCTTTAGATCAAAAATCTGCTTACAGGCTGAGATAACTTTATCGTATTGGGAATCTGTCTTACTCAATTAACTATTTTTGGCAAATATACAGTGACACTATATAAAAACTAATTTTATCCTTATTTATAAGTATCTGATAACTAGACCCTTGCACATTATATCTCAATAACTAGCGTCGAGGCTGTAATCATACTACAATATTAGTCTATAACTGTTTGGCTAATCTTAAGTTATTCACCATAAAAATCAAATAAGCTGTTAATAGTAATTCTAATTGTTTGTAATGTTTTATTGACAATTCTCTTCAGATTGTTTCCTTCCTACGGTGTAAGAAACTTACAGGCGATAATCGTGAATTACTTTACCTGTTTTACCGTAGGTTCATTACTCTATGGTGAGCCGACCATGAATCTAGATAGCTTTCAGAAAACGTGGTTTCCCTATGCAGCTTTTTTGAGCTTGACTTTTATTCTCTTCTTTAATGTGAATGCTTACACTATTCAGAAAGTAGGGATGATTATAACCTCAGTATTTCAAAAGTTGTCCTTAGTTGCTCCCGTAATATTAGGCCTTGCTATCTTCCATGAAGAAGGTACAGCTCTAAAATATCTAGCCATAGTTCTGACCCTTATAGCTATTGTCTTGATTAATTACACCTCTTCTAAAGACACAGAGATGCTTGCTGTTATGAAGAAGTATTGGTACTGGCCACTGCTAGTATTTTTTGGTAGTGGTCTGATAGAGATGGTTCTTTTCTATGCTCAAGAATCTGGCAAGGTACAAGATGCTGGTCTAGCCTTTACCTCTAACTTATTTCTGATGGCGGGCTGCTGGGGTATTTTGTTTTTATTAGTCACTAGGAAGTTCAACTTTACTTCACGAGATTTCTTAGGAGGTGTAGCTATTGGAATTCCCAATTTCTTTACGATCTATCTTATCATGAAAGGCCTCGCAGATGGATGGGAAGGCTCGGTACTGTTCCCACTTAATAATGTAGGGGTTATCTTCTTTACGGCCCTTGTGGGTTTATTTTTGTTTAAGGAAAGACTGAATGGTTGGAATAAGGCAGGGCTCTTATTGGCCATACTGGCTGTCATGCTAATCTCTCGATAATGGCAGATGATTACAGGACTATAGAAACAGAGGTAGAAGCAGAATTCAAAGATCGAGGATCAAAGTTTATAGCCTATTTATTTCCGATGACTACCGAGGAAGAGCTAGCAGAAAAGATAACGGAACTCAAAAGTCTACATCTCAAAGCCAGACATCATTGTCCTGCTTTTAGACTTAGAACAGGACTCAGCCGATCTAGTGATGATGGGGAACCCTCAGGCAGTGCTGGCAAACCTATACTTAATCAGTTACTCAGTGCAGAACTGGTAGATGTAGGTTGTGTTGTGGTTCGATATTTTGGTGGTACTAAACTAGGAGTTTCTGGACTTATAAATGCCTATAAGCTCGCCACTAAATATGCTGTGGAATCCGCTCAGATCATTACCAAATATGAGACAGAGGTTCTAGTGATTTCTTTTGACTACAGTGTCATGGGCACCTTAATGAATGTGCTGAAGCAATTAGACTATAAGATCATAAAGAAAGACCTGGCTCAGAATCCCAACTTAAGTCTAGAGATAAACAAATCTGAAGTAGAAGCTTGTGTAACAAACATCAAGGCTAAACTACTCAAGCGTAGCTTCCAAGATATAGAGGACGACACAGAGGTGCCAGGTGTCCGATTCTCTATCCCGACTTAAATCTAGACAGAAGCTTACCAGTAAAGGCTTTCACTCCTTTAAAATCAGAATCATTCAGAGCTTTGTAGCTAATAAATATTGCAAAGGGAATCAAGACTAGGTTTGGTAGCCATGCAGCAAGTATAGCTGTTAGTTGCCCTGTTTTATTAAGTTTCTCACCCATTATATTGAGCACGATGAAGGTCATAAAGAATACGATAGCAATAAGTAAGGGATAGCCATAGCCCCCTTTCTTGACGATACTCCCTAGCGGCGCACCTATGAATAAGAAGACGATACAGATGAGTGCCCAGCTGTACATCTGATGTAATCTTAGAGTATAACGGCTTTTAGTATATGTAAATGATCTATCTTCTCTTAAGGTGTAACTGACCTTTTCTTCTTTTTTGTCAGAAAGGTATTTTGTAGACCTTGCGATAGACTTCGCATCAGATTCTTTAAAGGTATAGATCAGACTGCTTAGGGTATCTAGAGAGTATTCTTCGAGCTGCTGTCTTGGTTCTCTTTGTTTTGCTCTGGATTTATTGTCTTTGACTTGTTTGTCTTTTTTTGCTATGGCTTCAGAGACCTTCTTCGGAAGGGTTATCTGTTCTTTTGATTTATCTTCCTCCTCTTCTACTTGCTCCTCTATGTCTAGAATGCCAGAATGATTATAGAAGTTGCTCTGAAGGTTTTCTGCTTTTTTTCTTTCAAAGGAATCGATACCCATCTTCAGCTGTTTAGAGTTGAGTAAGTCGAATTTCTTTCGGGAGGAATTAAGATTGGCCGCTTGAAAATCGAAGTCAGACATATCAAAGACTTTCGTCCAGGATTTGAACTTGGTACGAATGAAGGCTTTAGAATCTTTCTTCTTGGTATTATTCAGTTCTCTATATTGCTCTCCATCATTGAGGTCCATTACAAAGAGTTCTGATTCAGGGGGTGAGTACATGCGACCATCATTGGCCACTAGCATATTGAGTTTCTTCTTATCGCTATCTGAGTTGTCGTAGATCAGGATATCTTGAATGCCCTCGCCATCTTTATCCTTCTCTCCTACTCGGATAGTAAAGTTCTTAAAGTCATAAGAGAAGACACCTTCCTCTATATTGAGTGATGCGTCTTGTTTTCTAACCGACAGAAAGCGCTTGAAAAACTTATAATTAGCTCTTGGTTTGAGATAATTAGAGGCAAATAGCGAGAAAAGACTGGTTAAAAATGCCAGCAGTACCCCAGCTAACATGATCCTAGTCAGCGAGATACCTGCTGATTTCATGCTGGAAAGCTCATATTTCTCTGCTAGATTACCGAAAACCATCACCGAGGCGATTAATATAGTGACAGGTACCGCTTCTGGAATAATCCTCACAGCAAAGTAGAAGATTAACTCTAGCAATACCCCTAATGAAATCCCTTTTCCGACGATTTCATCTATGTATTTCCACAGAAATTGCATCACCAACACAAATTCTGCGACAAAGAAGGCTATCAAATAAGGAGGAATGAAATCCAGTAATATGAGTTTATCTATCTTTTTCAACTACTTATAGAACGGTTGAAACGAAAGGTAGAGGTATATTAGATGCATATTGTAAAAATATCTCCTTTTAGTGTAACAATACTAAGTATAGATCGTCAATTAGAAAGTAATGCAGGTTGAAGAATTCAACAAGTTAGTAGAGCGGATGAGGGATAAGATGTTCAGATTAGCCCTCCGAGTAGTCAAAAATGAAGAAGAAGCTCATGATGTAGTCCAAGACTCCTTTATAAAAGTCTGGAATAAACGTGAGAAACTTGCTGAAATCGATAATCCAGATGCTTATTGTATGACCATCGCTAGAAACATGGGCATCGATAAGCTGAGAGCTCGAAAAATGGAAACCTCGGATATCGATAACCATTTTGATATAAAATCCAAAACTGCAGATCCAGAGAGAACCCTTGTAGCTAAGCAAGAACTGAATAATGTTATGAAAGTAGTGAATAGCTTACCCGAAAACCACCGTACAGTCATCCAGCTGAGAGATATAGAAGGTTATACTTATAAAGAGATAAGTGAGATGACGGGTTACTCAATAGAAAAAGTAAAAGTCTACTTACATAGAGCCAGAACTAAATTAAGACAACAGATTAGAAGAAGTGATTAATAATATCAATAATATATTAGCCAAGTACTGGGAAGGTCAGAGCTCTCTAGAAGAAGAAGCTCAATTGAGATCTTACATTCTATCTAATGAAGTTGCTGAGGAGCATAAGGAGTATGTGCCCCTCTTTCAGTTTTATGCCTCAGAGTCCCAGCATGTATCAAAGTCGTACACAGGATCTAGCCTTTTGGCTGAGGTCACTGTAGGTATAGATCGTCTTGTAGACAAGTATCTAGCTGGAGAAACTGACCTAGGAGAAGAGGAAAAGCTGAAAGCATATTTTGCTTCTGAAAAGGTAAAGCCTGAGCATCTCGATTTAGTGCCCTTGTTTGGTTTCTTTAAGGAACAAGAAGGACAGATCATGACCAAGGAACTCAATATGGATTTTCTTGAGTCCAGTTCCGAAGATAAGGTTCCAAATTTAGAGCAACCCAAGGTAGAGCAACCCAAAGTAGAGCAACCAAAGGTCCGAAGAATGTTCCCTAAAGTAGCGGCTATAGCTGCATCGTTCGCTGTGCTTGCGATGTTCACTTTTGGATATTTTCAGGGTTCCAATTCTAATACTCAAGTCCTGGCGGAAGCAGAGAAAGAAGAAGCATTAGCGATGACGATGGAGGCACTAGCCTATCTAGGACATAACTATGATAAAGGTGCTAATCCAATGAAGCACTTTAAGCAATTAGAAAAAACAAACATTTTTAAATTTAATTAAGCCTTAGACAATAGCTACAATGAAAAATTTCATAACCTTGATTTTAGTCAGCATCATTTCTATCAGTCCTATGTGGGGACAGTTGGATGCTATAAATCAGTTTTTTGAGGATCATCGTGCAGATGAAGACTTCACTCAGATAAATATTAGTCCTAAGATGTTTGAGATGTTTGCGAGCATGGATACTGAAACTGAGATGGATTCCGAAACTCTAGAGATGGTAAAGTCTCTCACAGGGCTGAAGATATTGACTACAGAAAAGACGCCTAGAAAATTCTACACCGACTTCCTTGCAAAAGTAGAGACGACGAGTTATGAAGAGCTCATGACGATACGAGACGGCGACTCTGATGTAAAGTTTTTAGTAAAAGATTCTGACGGTGGGAATATCGTTAATGAGTTACTCCTACTAGTAGGTGGCGACGAAGATTTTGTCTTAATGAGTTTCGCTGGAAAGATACATCTAGATAAACTAGGTAAGCTCGCTCAGAACTTAAACTTTAATGGATCCGAGCATCTCGAGAATCTAAAAGGAAAGTAGAAAAGAAATATTGAAATAGAAAAAGCCTCTGCAAGTTGTAGAGGCTTTTTTTGTTTTATACTTTTTGATTCTCAGAATTCGATCTCTATCTGATTCTTTAATATGTCCTCTTGTGTCTCTCTAGTTCTAATTAGATGTGCTTTGCCCTCATGGATCAGTACTTCAGGTGGCCTGTATCTTGAGTTGTAATTAGAGGACATAGAAAAGCAGTAAGCGCCTGCATTCTTGAATATGAGTATGTCATCTTTCCTGACCTGAGTGAGTTGTCTATCTGCACCAAACGTATCCGTCTCACAGATGTAGCCGACTATAGAATAGATTTTCTTCTTTCCGGAAGGATTAGAAATATTTTTGATCTCATGATAAGCGTCGTAGAACATCGGTCGGATCAGGTGATTCTGTCCAGAGTCTACTCCTACAAAGGTCGTAGCAGGTGTTTGCTTGACGACATTTGCTTTGACACAGAAGTAACCTGCATTACTTACCATGTATTTGCCGGGCTCAAATTTCAGGATGAGGTCTTTTCCTCTGTCTTTACAGTAGGCATTAAAAGTGCTACTGAATTCTTTTCCAAACTCTTCTATATCTGTGGCTAGTCCGCCCTCTTTGTAAGCTACTTTAAAGCCACTCCCGAAATCTACAAATTTAACTGTATCAAATCTATCCACCACTTCCAGTATCAACTTAGCGGCCTTGATAAATATCTCAGAATCTAGAATATCCGAACCAGTATGTACATGGACGCCATTGATATTCATATTGAAGCTAGAAACTATCCTTTCTAAATGCGGAAGTTGGTGTATAGAGATTCCAAACTTGGAACCAATATGTCCTACTGATATCTTACGGTTGCCGCCTGCCATCATATGTGGGTTTATTCTTACACAGACAGGTATATCGGGATAGGTAGCACCGAAGTATTCTAACATTTCAAGGTTGTCCACATTAATGCCTACTCCTAGAGATACAGCATCAGCATATTCCTCCTCAGAGATATTGTTAGGAGTAAATAGGATATCCTCAGGGTCGAATCCTGCAGCCAGCCCTAGTTTAATTTCTTGAATAGAAACGCAATCCAGGCCAGCTCCAAGCTGCTTGAATAGCTTAAGGATAGAAATGTTACTGAGTGCTTTACAAGCATAATTGACCTTCAGTTGAGGTACATCGAATGCTTGTACGAAGCGATTGTAATTATTTGTGATCTGTTGTCCATCATAAATGTATAAGGGGGCCTTATATTGCTGGACTAAGTCTAAAATTTTAATACCTTGAATCTCCATATTTAATCAGCTAGGTTAATTTTGGAGGCTAAAAATAGTTATAAAATTTACAGTGTAGTTGATCTCACAGAAAAGCATACAAGAAGTATTAGGTCTGGCTCAGGTTCAGGATATCATAGAAGACTATGTCTCGCTCAAAAGACGTGGTGTGAATATGTTGGGTTTATGCCCTTTTCATGATGAAAAGACACCTTCTTTCACTGTCTCTCCGAGCAAGAATATCTTCAAGTGTTTTGGCTGTGGAAAAGGTGGTGGTCCTGTACAATTTCTCATGGAGCATAATTCTGTATCCTTTCCAGAAGCTATAAGACTACTGGCAGGTAGATATAACCTCACTTTAGAAGAAGATTCCAAAGAAGACAGTGAGAAATATGCAGAGCAGCGTAAACTAGAAGAAAGTTACTTCATCATAAATGATTTCGCTCTTGAGTACTATCAGAACAACCTAAGAAATACTCAAGATGGCAAATTGATAGGACTGAGCTACTTTAAGGAACGTGGCTATATAGATGCTACCATAGAGAAGTTCCAATTAGGTTATGCCTTATCAGAATCCAAGGCACTGACCGAAAAAGCAATTAAGAAACAATTCAAGCCAGAGTATCTGGAGGAACTCGGTCTGACCTCTAAGAAAGGCTATGACTTTTTCAGAAGTCGTGTCATGTTTCCTATACATAGTATAGCGGGCAAGGTCATAGGCTTTGCAGGAAGGACACTAAGTACAGATAAGTCTCAGCCCAAGTATATCAATTCGCCCGAGACACCGATCTACAATAAGCGGAAGGTCCTCTATGGCATGCATCTGGCCAAGAATAGCATCAGAAAGAAAGACTTTTGTTTGATAGTAGAAGGCTATACAGATGTTATCAGTCTCGTACAGAATGGTGTCGAAAATGTAGCGGCCTCTTCAGGGACCTCTCTGACACAGGAGCAAGTACGATTGATAAAAAGATATACTGACAATATTACCTTTCTCTTTGATGGAGATGCCGCAGGAGTCAAAGCGGCGCTAAGAGGTCTTGATATAGTTCTAGAAAATGGAATGAATGTCTCTATTGTTTCTCTGCCAGAAGGTGAAGATCCAGATTCTTATATTCAGTCCGTAGGTAATGCAAGATTTGAAGAATATATCAAGAGTTCTGCTAAGGACTTCATTTTCTTCAAAATGGATTTGTTGCTGAGCGAAGCTGCTGATGATCCTATTCAGAAATCCAAACTGATCAAGGATATCATAGGTAGTGTCGCTAAACTCAGAGACCCGATAAAGAGATCTCTCTATGTACAACGCTGTAGCGAACGACTACAGATCGATGAAGCGATCCTTGTCAAAGAGGTCAATAAGCAGATCCGAAAGGAGATAAAACAGAAGGACTTAGAGAAGGTAAGGTTAGAGCGACAGAAACAAAGGGCTGATAATAGTGCACCTGGGGCACCACCTCCTTCTGATGTCCCTTTTCCTAATGAGCCATATCCCTTTTCAGGCGAGGCTGAAATGCCAACAAACTATCATGAGCTGGATCATTATCCGGAAGAACAAATAAGCCATGAGCAGCCGACTTACAAAAAGATAAAACACGAGTATCAGGAGAAAGATCTCGCTAGAATAGTTATACTTTCTGGCGATGAAATGCTAGATATCGAAGAGGAACAGATGTCTGTAGCGGAGTTTGTCTTTGTGAATACTAATGCCTTATTTCAGTATTTTGATAATGCACTCTACCAGAGAATTATAGAAGACGCCTTTAAATATGTAGAGTCAGAACAGGAGCAAGGGACCTTGACTAATTATTTTGTCAATCACTCTGATGAGGTCATCGCAAAATTTACCGTTGATTCAATGTCTTCACCCTATGAATTTGCTAGTTGGAATAATATCGGTGTCTATCTTAATCAAAAGATGCCAGATCAGAACTTTACCGATGATAGTATGCAGTCGGTCTTAAGGTTCAAGCAAAAGAAAACAACCTTAATCAAAGAGGATATCAAAAAACGTATTGCCCAAGAAAGCGATGAGTCTAAGAAGGAACTTCTTATTCTTGCTTTTATGAAAGTGCAAGAGCAACTGAAGGAAGTATCAGATAAGTTGGGGAATGTGATCTTGTAAAGCTTAATCTCTACATAAAGTAGACAGAGACTGACAAAAAAAAAGGCACCTCAGTGAGAGAGATGCCTTTTTTCTTAGACTGCTTTATTCATACAATTAAGATCTTCAAAAGCCTTGGTGAGTCTCTTCTTAAAAGTGAGTTCTCCTTCCCTTAGCCATTTACGAGGATCATAGTTTTTCTTGTTGGGCTTATCATCTCCTTCTGGATTTCCGATTTGGTTTTGCATATACCCTACTCTTGGTTCATAGTAGTCACGTACTCCTTCCCAAAAGGCCCATTGTAGATCAGTGTCTATATTCATTTTTACAGCACCATAATCTATCGCTTCTCTGATCTCTGCCTGAGAAGATCCAGAGCCTCCATGGAAGACAAATTTTATCGGTTGGTCACTGCTTAGATTAAATTTTTGCTTGACATAATCTTGAGAGTTCTTAAGGATAATAGGTCTGAGTTCTACATTACCAGGCTTATATACGCCATGCACATTACCAAAGGCTGCAGCAACTGTAAATCTATCACTAATAGCATTGAGTCTTTCGTAAGCATAAGCTACTTCTTCTGGTTGAGTATAGAGCTTGGAGCTGTCCACATCAGTGTTGTCTACACCATCTTCTTCTCCTCCCGTTACACCTAATTCCATCTCTAAAGTGATACCTACTTCATGGAATCTCTTCATGTACTCTACACAGATATCCAAGTTCTCTTCTATAGGTTCCTCAGACAGATCTAACATGTGTGAGGAATACAGAGGATGTCCATGCTTGTCGAAATGTTTCTCACTTGCATCTAGAAGACCACTTATCCATGGCAATAGTTTCTTAGCGCAGTGGTCAGTATGTAAGACAACAGAGACCCCATATGCCTCAGCCATCTGGTGTACATGTTGTGCACCAGAGATCCCTCCTAAGATGGCAGCTTTTTGATCTTCATTCTTCAGTCCTTTTCCAGCGAAGAAGGTAGAACCTCCATTCGAAAACTGTATGATAATAGGAGAATTGACATCTCTGGCTGTTTCTAGACAGGCATTGACTGTATTAGTACCTACGACATTGACTGCTGGGATAGCGTAGTTGTTTTCATTGGCATGATCTAGAAGAGCGGTTACCTCATCTCCATGGAGTACACCTTTTCTGAATTTAGACATAGCTTGTGTTTTGTGTTGTAATGAGATGCTAAGTTATATTATTTCTTTTGCAGCAAGATATCTTTCAGCATCTAAGGCTGCCATACAACCCGTACCAGCAGCTGTCACCGCCTGTCGATAGACATTATCCTGAGCATCTCCACTAGCGAATACGCCGTCAACTTTAGTTTTGGTGCTATCTGGCTTAGTAATTAGATAGCCTGCATCATCCATATCTAACCAGCCATCAAAGATCTGAGTATTCGGCTTGTGTCCAATCGCAACAAAAAATCCAGTAACGTCTATTACTGACTCTTTTTGAGTCTTATTGTTGATGACTTTTACGCCTTCTACACCTTCCTTACCTAGTACTTCTACTGTTTCTGTATTCCAGTGCACAGTAATATTGCTGGTATTGAGCACTCTCTTCTGCATGATCTTAGAAGCTCTCATCTCGTCTCTTCTGACGAGCATATGTACATTAGGGCAGAGCTTAGCGAGATAGGTCGCCTCTTCTGCAGCTGTATCTCCTGCACCCACTACTGCAACATCTTGACCTCTAAAGAAAAAGCCGTCGCATACAGCACAAGCAGATACACCTACATTCATTAATCTCTTTTCTGATTCTAAGCCTAACCATTTAGCACTTGCTCCAGTAGAGATGATCGTCGTATGTGTTTTTATTTCTGTACCTGTCTCTGAGGTCAATATATGAACAGGTCCTGAGAAGTCAACTTTTGTGATCATTTCTCCTACGATCTCTGTGTCGAATCTTTCTGCTTGTTTCTTAAAGTCTTCCATCATCTCTGGACCTGTACGTCCATCTGGATAGCCTGGATAGTTTTCTACTTCTGTAGTAATCATAAGCTGACCTCCAGGTTCTTTCCCTGTATATAAAAGAGGTTTTAATCCTGCTCTTGCAGCATAGATAGCGGCAGTATATCCCGCGGGTCCAGATCCAATGATTGTACAGTTTCTAATCTCTTCAGACATATTTGTTTTTTATCTTATATAAATTGATGTGCAAAAATAAGGTTACTTTACTAAAGTCTTGGCCCTTAACCGTCGTATGAAACTAATTATGGGTTAATAAAGTTTATTTTAATACATGATTCCTGCCTTTACAATAGCGCTACCCCACACTTTGCTGCTCATCAGCTACTTACTTCTATTGGTCTACTGTGTAATAAAAGAGGTAAACTGGGGCTATTACTTGGTCCTTGGCTTGATTGGACTAGAGTGCTATTGGAATTATGCTTTCGGGACAGGTGATAATTTGTTGCATAGTGCTGTGGATCTGATGGCTATAGGTGCAATCTCTTTTGCAGTTACTCTTACAAAGCATAGACCACTTAGGATACTCGTTCTGATGCTGGGTATCGCTGGATTCTTTGGCTGGCATCTTCAATTTGAAAAGTCGGCTAATGATAATAGTGTGATCAATCAGACTGAACATGCAGAGTACTTTATAGAGTTTGTGAGTAAGGAAGCTCTGAAGAAGTGGATAGCTGCTGAGAGTAATACTGAGAATCTCACGATTAATTATCCACTCTTCAGTCCAGAAGATTTAAGTTTCCAACTAGATGAATATGTTCTGGTATCAATACCTACAGATTTATCCAGAGATTTTTTAGAAAGGGTATCTGATCAGGCTGGTATCCTGCACGTAGAGTTGAATGACCCCGTGATTCTAGAGATGCCTATCACCCACAGCTTTAGAACCAATAAGGTCTCTAAGAGTTTTAATGATCCGTATGTGGATAAGCAGTGGACAGCTGAACAGTATAAGCTGGATAAATTTCATAAGCTTGCCGAGAAGCATAGGATAAAAAGCCAAGGTGGAGTCAGTAAGATTGCTATTCTGGATACTGGCGTAGATGCTCAGCATGAAGACTTAAAAGAAAATTATGTGAGTACTTCTAATAGATATGACGTTGATGTCAAAGGGCATGGTACCCATTGTGCAGGTATAGCCGCGGCAGTAACTGGAAATAAAGTTGGTATTGCTTCTTTCATACCAAGAGCAGCACCAGTCAAAGTTACCAGTGTCAAAGTCCTTAGTAATCTAGGCATGGGTTCTCAAAAATCTATCATCTCAGGAATTATAAAAGCGGCTGATGAAGGTTGTTCTGTAATCTCTTTATCTCTAGGGGGTATCAGTTCTGATAGTAAAGAGAAGGCGTATGCTGAGGCTGTAAAGTATGCAAATGCGAAAGGCAGTATCGTCATCGTTGCAGCAGGAAACTCAGGCAGAGATGCTCGTAATTATTCTCCGGCCAATACGAAAGGTGTCATCACTGTGACTGCTCTTGATACACTAATGCACAAAGCAGATTTTGGCAATGATGTCTCTGGAATAGAGATGGGCATAGCGGCTCCTGGCACTAGTATCTACTCTACTTTTCCTAATGATGAATATAAAGCCTTCAATGGTACCTCCATGGCTGCACCTTTTGTGAGTGGTTTAGTAGGACTCATGAAAGCATATAAGCCTGATCTAAAAACTAAGGAAGTATATGCCCTACTCCAAAGATCAGCAACTCGGAAGAACAATCAGTTGATAGTCGATCCTTTAGCAGCCTTAGAACTCTTCTTTAGAGAACAACTCTAGGATTCAACCCCAAAACTAGAACTAAGTACTAGGCAGACGCCTATCTAGAGCCTTTGATCTTATCTATGATGTTGCCAACAATGTTCTGAACTGTGTTATTAGCATCTATGACTAGATGTGCTTCATTGTAGATTGGTTTTCTTGAATTTAATCTTTGAGTGATGTCTGCTACTAAATTCTTGCTTTTAGCATGTAAGGGCCTTGCCCTCTGGTCTTTACGGATTCTCTCTGCTAGAGTTTCTTCATCACAAGCTAAGTATATGGTTAAGCCCGTCCGTAGTAGGTGGTTCATATTATCGTTATAGATAGGTAGTCCACCTCCTGTCGCTACAACGATCCTATCTAAGCTGTTCAGAAATTTAGTGATTCTGGTTTCCTGGGCCCTGAAATTCTGTTCACCCTTATTAGCAAAGAGCTCTGGGATGCTCTGACCAGTAAGCTGCTCTATCGCTGTGTCAGTATCTAGCTCTAAGAAGCCCAATTGCTTGGAGAGCTGCTTAGCTACTGAGGATTTACCGCAGCCCATGTAGCCTATTAGGTAGATTCTATGTTCTGAAAATGAATGCACTTCCTAAATATATACCTATGTGCGAATAGAAATGTATTTTTATCCAGCTAAAAAATTACCAATGATATTTTTACAAAGTGAAGCTCCTATAGGCGGAGTGATAAATATGGCGTTTCTACTTTCTTTCTTCGCCATAGCCTATTTTTTCTTTATCAGACCTTCAGTCAAAAAGCAAAAGGCCCAAGAATCTTTTGGCAATGAACTAACAAAGGGCAAGGAAGTGGTCACCACTAGCGGCATCATCGGTCGTGTCAATAAAATAGAAGATGAGGTCATTCAACTACAGGTAGACCAGAAAACCTTTATAAGAGTAGTCAAAGGAGCTATATCCAAAGAACTTACTGAGAAACTGAATAGTCCTTCTGAATAGGATTATACATTCTCCCCAAAAGAAAAAGCCAAGGCAGATCGCCTTGGCTTTTTTTATTTTCTTTTTTTTTATCTCTCTTACTTTAGTATGGAAACATTTCCAGATACTGTATATGAAGCATCATTGACACAGACTACTTTGAGGCAGTAAGCATAGACGTCAGGTGCCAGTTCTTTTCCATCAAAGACGCCATTCCAACCCTCTTCTTGGTTTTCTGTTCTCCATACCTCTTGTCCCCATCTGTTAGTCACAAAGAATTCCATTTCTTTGATAAACTTACTTCTGACTAGGAGCTCATCGTTTACCCCATCTCCATTCGGAGAGAAAGCATTAGGAACGAATACATCTTCAGTCCCACAAGTCGGTGGAACAACTTCTATATCTAAAGATGTTTCACTCTCACAACCTATGCTTGTAGTACATTTCAGTGTATAAGTAGTATTCTCTTCTGGAGAGACAGTGATATCTGTTCCATTCTCACCTGTACTCCATTCATATTCGCAATCTGGATCAGATGGCTCTGCCGCTAAGTTTATTTCACTACCTAGACATACCATTGGTTGTCCAGCTTGATCAGGATGGCCATTATCTGGGAAGATCGATACTTGTGGATTATCCACATCTACATTCACAGTGATAAGAGTATCTATCCCTGTAGCTATATGCGTCATCAATACAGTGAAGTCTTTAGTCTCACTAGCCGTAGCAGTAGGTGTCGGTGTATCTCCACCAGAAAGGATACATCCTTCAGGAGACCATACAAAAGCGAAATCATCTACATCACCTTCAAAATCAAGACCTAGCATGAAAGTATCCATTGCACAGACTCTGTCAGGAGCATCTGTCATGATTGATGGTGGCAGAGCAAACATCCTTATAAGTATAGTGCTATCTTGATTTGTACAACCGTTTTCGTCTACTACTTTCGCTATAGCCAGTACGGTATCTTGCTCTGGCTCGTAGACTAAAGGATTACCCATTATTGTAGTATCAGGTAAGCACCAAGTCACGGCATCGTCTCCTTCCGAAGTGTCTGCTGTCACAGTCGCTGGTCCTGTAGGGCCATACATAATTGTATCGGAAGGTAAGACTATAGTAGGCAGATCTGGTAGAGTGATCTCTTGAGAAATGCTGTCACCAGCACATACTGCCGATTCATTAGAAAGGGTTACAAGGTAAGTGCCCTCCATCTCATAGGTATGGGTTGGGTCTTCCTCATTAGAAGTATTTCCATCACCGAAGTCCCACATAGTGTTACCTGGGCCGAAGTCATTGCCTGAATCAAAAATCACAGTCAGAGATCCACAGCTATCTGTAACCCATGAGAAGTCCAAAGTCTCAGTCGGATCACTAATCATAAATGATATTGTATCCGCACTAGTACAACCAAAGTTGTTTTCAGTGCATAAGACCATGAAGAAATCATCGGTTTGATCCGTAGGAATTCCAATTACTGGTGAGGCTGTATCTCCACCTTCTACGATAAAGCCGTTTTCATCTTTCCATAAATATGTCAATGTCTGATTAGGATCTAAGTTCTGAACAGAAAATTCTGCAGTGTCACCCGCACAGATTATGAATGGTCTGTCGTAATCTAGGTTGATAAAGTTTGTTATTGGAGTGATCTGACCAGTTCCATAAGTACAGTTACTTGGATCATTTAGCATGGTGTAAATCGTCCCAGTAAATCCATCTATATCTGAACCCATGAAAGTAGTACCTGTTCCGATTACATTTGTAAAGTCTGGATCAGTCGACCAAGTATAATCTCCACCAGGAACAGGATTCACTATTTCTAAATCTAGAGAATCACTACAGCCTCCTGGTTGATTGTTCTGGATATCAACAGTTACATTGTTTATTAAGTCACCTGTGTTTATTGTTGTAAGACCTGGGTCAGTTGCTGTGACTACCTGCCCATTAGTAAAGGTTACAGTCAGTCCAACATCAATGGTTGCATTGATAGGAAGAGTCACTTGTACTACTGGTCCAGTATATTGCATACCATTTATCGTCCATTCTATCATAGAGATATCCATACATTCTGGCGTAAAACCGGTATAAGTAATCTCTACTACAACCATGTCATCTATACATTCTATAGCTTCAGTAGTGTAGTCTAAAGTTGGTGTATAATCTTCTGGGTTGAATGTATTATTGTAAGACGATCTACAGCCATTAGTGTAGCTTACTAGTAAGCTTACATTCACAGGTGCATCTATTACTGAGAAAGTTACAGTTGATGTATTAGAAACTGCGACACCACCTACTGTCCAAGTATATAAGTCCACAGTAAGTCCTCCTGAGTTTGTCACATCAGTTAGAGTGACAACTGTCTCGTCTGGATTGCTACAATCTTCGTCTACTCTAATATCTGGAGTCGGAGCAGTATCTGCTAAGAAAGTATTAGTAGCAGTTGCTACACAACCATCTGTAGAAGTGACAGTCACAGTACTGTTTACAGTCTGCCCTGGAAGTACAGTAACAGCTATAGATTGTCCTGAAGCATTCTGCGTTGCTTGTCCTGAGACAGTATAGGTCCAGCTATAAGTGCTTACAGTTCCGTTAGTAGTTGCTGAGAAAGTCACAGTCTGTCCTCCAGAAGCGATACATGGTCCATTAACATCATTGGTGATAGATACATCGCCGCCTGATCCTCCTGATACTGTGAATGCTGTTGAGCCAGAAGCACTACAACCATTAGCAAAATTGACAGTCAAGCTGGCCTCTACTTGTTGGCCTGGCAGAACTGTTATTGCTACAGTAGGATTATTAGAAGTCTGTACTGGAGCTCCTGCGACTTGGTAAGTCCATTGGTAGCTTAGTGCAGCACTGGTATTGATACCTGTATATTGAGGACTCAAGGAAATCGTCTCACCTGTAGGAGCAATACAGTCACCCGATAAATTGTTAGCGATACTAAGTCCTGGTAGTAAGTCATCTAGATTAAAGGTCTCTGTGTATGGACCTGAACAACCATTGTCTAAGTCCATGGTCACTGTGAAGGTGTTGCTTGTAATAATACCAGAAACAATATGACCAACATCGGTACTCGTATTAGCTCCATCTACAATAGTCCAGTTAGCAACTGTCCCAGAGGAATTTACAAAATTAAATATAGTGCCGTTTGCTGTACAAGCTACGAGTTCTACATCAAAGTTTGGTTGTAAGAAACTATCTGCATTGTATGTATTCGTAATTGTATTATAGCAACTATTATCAAATTCAGTCGTCACAGTAAATGATGATCCACTGATCAAAGTTGTGAAATAATCACCTGTAAATGTTTGTGTACCATTACTACCAGTTATAGTCCAGCTAGCATTGGCATTAGTATAATTTGTAAAGCTATATATGTTGCCTGTTGGCAGACAAGAGACTAGCTGAACTTCTACTGCGCTATCGAAAAAGTCATTCAGGTTAAAGGTCTGAGAAATCGGACCTGCATTACATCCATTGTTATCTGTCATAGAAATAACAAAACTCTGAGAGCTTATCGTAGTCGTTATACTAGAACCTGAAATGTTTATTGGGGCATTGCTACCATCTGTAATTGTCCAAGTAGTAGGATTGCCAGATGGATTAACAAGTGAGATTAATGTTCCAGAAGCATCACAAGACAATAGGTCTACCTCAAAATAAGGAGAGTTAATCAGGTCTTCTAAGTTTATTGCTTGGTTCTGGAGACTTTTGCCACAACCGCTGGTAGTATTTATTTCATAATCTACAGTTATAGTCTGATCCCTATCAAAAGTTAGTTCGAAAGGACTACTGGTAAAGGAGTTCCCCTCTATAGTCCATAACTGCGTATAGTTGACATTAGAAATTGTCTGATTAATAAATCTTACAGTGACTTGATCTCCTGTACAATTTACTGGAACGACGCTAAACTCAGCGACAGGTGGTACTTTGAACTGTTCTACACTGAAAGTCTCAGAATAAGGTCCAGAGCAGCCGTTGTCTAAGTCAATAGTCACTGTGAAGAGGTCACTGGTAATAGTACCTGATATAATATGACCTGTCTGCGTAGTAGTTGTATTCCCATCCACTATGGTCCAATCGGCTACAGTCCCAGCAGGATTGATGAAGTTGAAGATTGTACCATTGTCAGTACAAGTCACTAGTTCCACATCAAAATCAGGCTGTAAGAAAGAATTCTGATTGTAGTTATTGGTAATAGAACCATAACAACTATTGTCAAAAGTAGTAGTTACTGAAAAGTTAGGTGAATTAATCACTGCTGTAAAGAAATTACCTGAAAAATTCATGGTGTTGCCACCATCTTGAATAACCCACTGTGCATTGGCGTTAGTGGTATTTGTAAAGCTGTAAGTGTTGCCATTGGGCGAGCACGAGATAAGCTGTACATCTATTGCCGCATCTAAGAAGTCATTTATATTATATGATTCAGTTATCGGAGCTACGTTGCAGCCATTATCACTAGCCATTGTAACTTCAAAATTTGATGAACTGATAGTTGTTGACACCGTACTACCTGTTAGTGTTATTGGTGTTCCTATTCCATCTATGACTGTCCAAGTTGTAGGAGCGCCTGATGGATTGATTAGTTCTATAGTATTAGCTCCAGGAGCGCAAGCTACCAGATTGACTTCGAAGTAAGGCGAATTGATTAAATCCTCAAGATTTACAGCTTGATTCTGTAGGCTCTCACAGCCTTCTGCTGTTACTATTGAGTAGTTTACTGTTATTGTTTGATCTCTATCGAATACCATCACAAAGGGACTAGAATTGAAAGTCATGCCATTTATGTCCCAGCTTTGCGTATAAGTGCTATTGCCTCCGATGGTAGAATCATTAAACTGAACAGTTACCTGATCTCCATTACAACTCAAAGGTATTGCGGTAAACTCTGCTTTTGGGGCAACACCACCTATTGTAACTACTGTTTCTTTTCCTACTGTACAGCCATCTGCTCCTCTTGTAGCTTCCAATCTTATAGTATAAGTTCCCGGACTAGGATAAGTGAACGTGGGATTAGCAGCAGTGCTTGTAAAAGCAGGATCAGTATTAGGATAATCAAAGAACCACTGGAATGAACCAGCACCTGCTACCTGACTTGTCATGCTCACGGTGTTATTGCCATTACACAATGAACCTGTATTTATTTCGCAGTCAAGAGTTATTGGTGTAGTACATGCTAGTACATTCACTTCGAAATCTCTTCTGACTATTGAGATTAATTCTCCATTTCTATATTCTTCCATGCATACTCCAACCAAGAAAGTACCTGTTATCCCAGGTGTCGCGGTAAGAACACCAGTATTTGGATCTATAGAGAGTGCATCACCACCTCCAAAGAAGTTATCAATAGAATATCCTGAGCTTATAATCACATCACTGTAAGGAGGCCTTGATGGTAGATGCGGTAATGGGTTGTCTATAGTTGCTCCTTGCTTAGGATTACATAATTTATAGACTATTTCATCACCATCTGGGTCTATTGCTGAATGATCAAAACTGAAAGGCTCATTTATACAGATGTATATGTCAGACCACTCTTTGTAGACTGGTTGGCTATTGCATTCAAGTGCGGCATTCGCTAATATTTCCACAAAGTATGTTGCTCCAGTTTCTAATGGAGATTCTATATTGTTCAACAAGATATTTCTACAGCATCTTTGGTAAGCAACAAAGTACCCTCTCTTGTTATACGGAAGATGGATAGTATCTCTGTAGATGGCCTCTTCGACACATATCGAGCCAGGATCTGCTACCCTACATTCCTCTACTATTGAGTGATTTATAGTAGTTATTGAGGTTGGTTTTACATAGGTTCTTCCTAGCTGACCTAGTCCGACTTGAAGATTACCTGCATAATCGAAAATCCCTAAGGTTGCGGGGTCATCAAATATTGCCTCTGGGTCTGCATTGAAGCAGTCCCTTCTTACTGTCAGCGTGATCTCATATTGGTCTCCACCTAGGCAGCGGTAAGTCATGTCACCTCCAACAATATGTGTAGCATTAGTGCTTGCTGGAAATAGCAAAAAGGCCATTATCAAACTGAAAAAGATGTTTATTTTTTTTAGAATAGACATATTCTATACTTTATCCAAGTCAATGAAAATCTTCTAATTAATTACTCTTATTCTTACTATTTCAGCCTTTCGTTGCTTAGAAGCTTCGACGCTGTATACAGAAAGCCTTCTATTGCTATAAGAGTCTGAAATATCCTTTGGCGATGCTTCCTCACCGTAAGAAATTTCTAATACTTGTAGTTTGCCTGAATCTACGAATGGCTTCAGTATTCCTCCACCATGCGTCAATAACTCATTCTTAAGAGTCCATATTCTTCTTTGCCCTAAGGCTAGGTTGTATTTGTTAGCTGCTTTTGGACTGGCGAAACCCTTGAGAGAAAGCTCAATGATCTCTCCCATTTGCAGTCTTTCAACAAGTTTGTCCATGAACAATCGCATTCTCTGATAACCGCCCTTTACCTCTACATCAAAGAAATTGTCGATTTCATACTCAGCATTAGATTTAGTATCACCTCTCATGTTAGCAGTGTACTTTGTTTTAAACTCTTGCTGCTTTTCTATGTAGGGGTAATAAGTATCTGAGTAAGACTTTGCAGTGTATAAAGTTCTAGTACGCTGATCAGGTCTGTCGTTATCGAAATAGACAGCTACTGGCAGGTATTCATTAAGGTTAATAACTGTCTTATCAAAGATTATTTTCTTAGTTAATACACCATTATTGAAGTCTATAGCTTTGAATGTTATTTCTTTAGTCTGGTAGCCTTTTTTCTCTGCGACTATTTTATACTCTCTTCCTCCTATAATGTCAAACTGTGAAAGGTTTTTATCCAGATCCGTAATGACTATCGGAGCGGCGTCAGGGTCAGATAAGTTGTACAGTGTCACTGTTGCACCATTAAGAGCAGTCTCTTCGTTTTCAAAGAATGTTAGAACATCTAGTCTTCCTTCTATTGGTGATAAGTATAATTTCTTCGTTATTGGTTTGTCGCATTGCTTTAAGTTCAAGCTAGTAGTGTCTGACTCGTAACCAGCAGCGTCTGTGATTATTGTATACTGTTTGCCGCACTTAAGTTTAAACTGGTGGTCATTACCCAGATCATTAAGCTGCTCATGAAGAAGCTCTCCAGTGACTGCGTCAAAGATCCTCACTCGTGCACCGAGTAAGTCTTCTTGCGTCAAGCCATCGAAGGTAATGGCATTATAATCCACCTCTATCTCCTCTATGTCTGCTTTGTAGATATCATAGCAACAAGCTTCGAAGCCTTCTTCTAGATATAAAGACCCCACTCTATTCGATGAAAAATAGGCTTCGGTACCTTCATCATTTAAGGTGTAATAAAGATCATTAAAGCTGGTATTCCTAGGGGCTCTTAGATTTACAGGCGTTGTAAACTCATCTTCCACCATAACAGTCTCGAAGATATCGTATCCTCCCATCCCCATATATCCATCAGAGCTAAAGTAGAGAGTATTGGAATTGGAGTGAAAAAATGGAGTTACTTCATTCGATGTTGTATTTGCAACATCAAGATTTATTGGTTCTGAGTATTCATTGTTATTTACCCTGCTATACCAAATGTCTAAGCCACCTTTTCCTCCCTCTCTATCTGATACGAAGTATAGGATTTCATTGCCATCGATATCGTAGGCAATATTAGGTTGTGTATTTGTGCTAGCGGTGTTATTGATTTGTGTTGGAAGTTTAGTGCCTTTCTTTGAGGTGTTCCCATCCATCACATCTCTAACATAAATATCACATCTGATATCTAGCGAATTTAGATACTCACACAAGGTATAGTACATTCTGGAGCCATCTTTAGTGAAACTTGTATGAGCTTCATGTGTATAGTTGGCACTTTCTTTTTCTCCAGCCTCATTAGATCTGTTGTTATCTTGATCTGCGTCCATTGTCATGGAATCAACATCTCCTTCAGTGAGAATCTTGCTGTATAGTTTCTTGGTATTGCTCTGATCTTTTTGATCGAACCTCAGAGAGGAAAAATATAATTCATCATTCTTCTTTACTGCTCCAAAATCTGAATAAGGTGTATTGACACCATTTTCTAGATGTGAAACTTCTATTCCTTGGACTGGATTTTCCTGATTCTCTATAGCCCACTCTATTGCCTCTATTTCCTTTTCTGCACGCATTCTTTCCATCTCGAATTGTTCTCCTTCTGTTTCAGATAAGAATAGTTCAAAATTTCTTTTTGCATCATCGTAACTGCCCATTTTCTGCTGCACTGTACCTAAGTGGTAAGTTGCTAGTGGGTAGGTATTGCTCTCATCGTTATCTACGATGAATTGATATTCTCGCTCTGCAATCGTGAAAGCATTAAATGCTTGCGCAGATAGACCGTACTTATTTCTGATTTCAAGATTAGTGGTATCGAACTCTGTCGCCTCTTGGTAGTAGTAGAGGGCATTGTAGAAGTCTTTATCCTGTGTCGCCTCTTCAGCAGCAGTGAGAAACGCCTTTAGTGTTTGCGCTTCAAGATTAGGAGCTACACATGCAAGAATCAGAAAGAATAAAATCGCTTTTTTCATTAACTGGGTAATTCTGTTCATTAGAATATTGGGCATGCTTTGAATTTGCCTAGAGGTTTAACATGTTTGATAATATATCTCAGATGCAATTCCGGTCCTCCTCCACCATGTTCTGCTGAGAATTCATCAAGATATATATCGTAACTCGCGGCAATAAAAAAGTTATTGAACTCAAGGCCAACTTTAGGGAAAATTGCTTTTCTCGTTCTGTATCCTACTCCTACTCTAAACTGGAATTCCTTGCCTCTCTGCTGATTCAAATAGAAATTTAGGTAACCCCCAAATAGGAGCTCATCATAGGGACTTTGATTTTGATATAGAGCATCCAGTTGTAAGTCTAGCTTATCCGTTAGTTCTCTGCTGTAGATTCCATAAAAGGACAATCTGATCGGAAGAGATTGCTCGTTAGTAGCCACATTAAACTTAGCAGTAGGTGTGGTCAGGTGAAAAGCGCCAAGTCCTAAGTCTAGTTTTGTTCTTG
Source organism: uncultured Saprospiraceae bacterium (assembly GCA_937921825.1). GTDB lineage: Bacteria > Bacteroidota > Bacteroidia > Chitinophagales > Saprospiraceae > RFSX01. The sequence goes on along the minus strand of CAKZVK010000073.1, from coordinate 87,043 downwards.
TGCTCTTCTGCCATCTATAGTTAAGACCTAAACCGGTCTCTACGAACCCAAATCTTTCGAATTCAAATGTCTCTCCAGATCCTGCACCCCTTACAACTTCATTACGAGCTTGATCCCACTGTCTATCCCAAGTAAGTCCACTAGGATCAAAGCCTCTAGAAGAATAACCTACGAGAGCTCCTAAGGTCAAAAGATTGTTTCTATTTAAGATTCTCGTATAAGAGCCTGAGAGATTAATATTTGCTAGGGTAAGATTAGAATCCCCTTGCTTATCGTAATTGAAGTATACACCACCACCAAAGAAGCCTTTGGTGCTCTTTTTAGAGTAGAATTTTCTATCGTACCCTACGCTAAAATTAAACCAGGGCACTGGAACAGACCTCCACTGATCTCTTAGTGAACCTGATAGTCGTTCATCACCATTAAAGATGCCTGTGAGAGCAGGATTTACAGACATTGGTGCATTATAAAATTGCGAATAATGAAAATCTTGAGCATTTAAGTGCTGAAATGCACTCATTATGCATACAATCGTCGCAATTGTACCAATGGATTTTAGCTTTTCTAGTATCACTCTATGTTGCATTAGAAAAATTTGTAATGTATAACTTATTGAATTACAGAAACTTTTGATACTCAATCAGTTATACATATTATAAGTTTATTCAGTAGTAGCAAAAATCGTACTTAAAAAGCCGATTTCCAGACACTAATGCTATAGTTGGTTATCCGATTCCCTAAGATAACGGATTTAATCATCTAATATCTGCTTAAATATTTAACTCTAATAACGTCAAAGAGTTAAGTTTACAAAATGGGTGCATTCCGAAGATAAACTAGATAAATGTGATCTATTATGTCAGGGGAAACACTGAATTTTGTAGATAAAGCTGGATTATGTTAGACATACAAGGACATAGAGGATGCAGAGGCTTATTTCCAGAGAATTCCATAGTGGGGTTTGAAAAGGCCATAGAGTTGAATGTAACAACTTTAGAAATGGATGCCGTAGTTTCTAAAGATGGGCGAATCATCATCTCACATGAACCCTATATGTCTCATGAAATCTGCTTTACCTCAGATGGCAGGCCGATTTCTGAAAAAGATCAGAAAAAGCATAACATTTATCAGCTTAACTATGAGCAGATCAGAAAGTATGATTCTGGTTCTAAATATATTGATCGCTTTCCTGATCAAGAGAAGCTTAGAACCCATAAACCCTCTCTCAAAGATGTAGTAATCGCCGTGAACTCAAAGTTGGCCTCTCTAGATAGAAAGAGCATTAACTACAACATAGAAATAAAGAGAAGAACAGAATGGGATAATACTTTCCATCCACCCTATCAAGAATTTGCTGATTTACTCATTAAGGAAGTGATAGAGCTGGGGATACTTGCTGTGACCACGGTCCAGTGCTTTGATACCGAGACTTTGAGATATATCAAAAGGAAATACCCTTCTGTCCGTCTTGTTTTTCTAGTAGATAACAAGCATTCTACAGCCTATAACTTTAGCCAGTTGGGATTTATACCTACCATCTACAGTCCTAATTACCTACTTGTCAATGAAGAACTGGTGCACTATTGTAAGAAAAGCGGTATACTTCTAATCCCCTGGACAGTAAACGAAGACAAGGACATTCTAAACATGATATCTCTAGGAGTGGATGGAATAATCAGCGATTATCCAGATAGGGTCATCAAATTATATTCTGAGCTCCAATAGCAAGGATAAAAACCTCATCTTTGCAGTTATGATACTATCTAGAAAAATACTCTACCTAATCACGCTACTTATTCCTTCTCTTGCGGTCTTATATGCTTGTAATAATTCATTGGAAGAACCTTACCTGGTCATCCATGAAATATATGAAGTGACTGGTAGTGAAGCTGATAAAAAGCCGACTACACTACGCTATAAAGATGTCAAGCACTTTGATGGAAACAACAATCTATCTCAGCAGTATTTCTATGAGGTAGATAATACCTTGAAAGCTTACGAGTTTATTAATAAGTCAGGAGATAAAGCAGTCACCAACTATTACAATAAAGACTCAGTACTGTTAGCTATTTATAATCTGGAGTACAAGGAGGATAGAATAGTTAAGAGGACTGCTTATGATGGTAACTCCAAGGAGATACTAAGATCAGAGCATTACAGTTATGACGGGGAGGGCAATAGAACATCTAAGGCTATCCATAATGAGAATGGAGAGCAGGTTGCAAAGTTTGCAATGAAATATGATGAGCATGGCAATGAAATAGAATTCAGCCACTTTGATATCACCGGCACTCAGACCAGCACAGAAACGTACCTGATCACTAAGTCAGATGAAAAAAATAGGTGGGTCGAAAGATGGGGATACAAAAACAATATTCCTTCATCTTTCCATAGAAAGAGCTACAGTAATTAATCAGATATAAAGAGAATAAAGATGAAGTATGACTTTAGTGCTGTAGAGGCCAAGTGGAAAAAGAAATGGATAGACGAAGAGCTCTATAAAGTTTCTAATGAGTCTGATAAGCCGAAGTTCTATGTGTTAGACATGTTTCCTTATCCCTCAGGGGCAGGCTTACATGTAGGACATCCGTTAGGCTATATTGCTTCAGACATCTTTTCTAGATATAAAAGGTTGAGTGGATATAATGTGCTGCATCCAATGGGTTTTGATGCCTTTGGACTACCTGCAGAAGAGTACGCTATAGCTACAGGCGTCCACCCTGCTAAATCTACTGCAGTAAACATAGAAAGATATAAGGAACAACTTGCTAATATAGGCTTCAGTTATGATTGGAGTAGAGAGGTAAGAACCTGTGATCCAGCTTACTATAAGTGGACACAGTGGATATTCACTCTTCTTTTTGAGCACTACTATGATCTCGATGAAAATAAAGCGAAACCGATCTCCGATTTGGTTGCTAAGTTGGAAGCAGGAGGTACAAAGAATGTAGAGGCTTTCACATCTAATGAGCAGTCCTATTCAGACGCCGAGTGGAAAGCCATGGAAAGTAAAGAGCAGTTTGAAGTTCTTTCGCACTACCGATTAGCTTATCGAAAAGTCGGTTTTGTAAACTGGTGTCCAGGTCTCGGAACAGTCCTAGCCAATGATCAGATAAAGGATGGTTTTTCGGAAAGAGGTGGTCATCCTGTAGAACGCAAGGCCATGACACAATGGTATCTAAGGACGACAGCCTATGCAGAGCGACTACTGTCTGGCTTAGAAAATATAGATTGGACGAGTTCTCTGAAAACAATACAACGAAATTGGATAGGGAAATCTAAAGGCGCACAAATGTTCTTTGAGATTGAGGGTTCTAATAGATCTCTAGAAATATTTACAACACGTCCTGATACAATTTTTGGAGCGACATATATGGTGCTTGCTCCAGAGCATCCTTTAGTAGAAGCTATCACTACTGCCGATCAGAAGGACGCTATTTCTGATTATCTAAAGTATGTGAATACACGTACTGAGCGAGATAGAATGTCTGATGTCAAAGAGGTAACCGGTGCCTTTACTGGTGCCTATGCTGTTAATCCATTCAATAATAAACGTATTCCTATATGGATAGGTGAATATGTGCTTATGGATTATGGTACGGGAGCTATTATGGCTGTACCATCTGATGATGATCGGGATCATGCTTTTGCGACTAAATTTGATTTAGAGATAGTGGAAGTGGTCGATAAATCAGACTTTCCAGGTTCTACGAAAGCAGACAAGACTGGTGTCATGATTAATTCAGACTTCTTGGATGGACTGCAAGTCCCAGAAGCCATAGAGAAAATGTGTCAAGCTATAGAAGAGAAAGGTATTGGTGCGGTAAAGATTAATTATAAGATGCGAGATGCAGGCTTTAGTAGACAACGGTACTGGGGAGAACCCTTTCCAGTTGTTTATAAAGATGGTGTCCCTTCGGTGCAAGGACTTTCAGAATTACCTGTCGAGTTGCCACATACAGATGACTTCAAGCCCACAGCAGATGGCCAGTCACCTTTGTCAAGAGTAGAGGATTGGGTCCAGACCGAAGATGGAATACGCGAGACGGATACCATGCCTGCAGTCGCTGGCTCATCATGGTATTTCCTGAGATATATGGATCCTCAGAACCAAAAGGCGTTTGCATCTAAGTCGGCTTTGAACTACTGGAAAGATGTCGATGTATATGTCGGTGGGTCAGAGCATGCAGTAGCGCATCTACTCTATTCAAGATTCTGGCATAAGTTCCTGAACGATACAGGGTATGTGCCTACTCAAGAGCCATTCAAGAAACTGATTAACCAGGGAATGATTCAGGGAGTGATCGAATATCTTCCTCTGATCAAAGAAGGAGAAAATAACGTCTTTGTCAGTTATAATCAGGATGATGAGGAGCAGTATTCTGCGATGATTCCAGTACATATAGATTTTGTCTCTTCTTACGGTAACCCTGATTCTCATTTGAGTTTTGAGGGGCTAAAGAAGTTTGTGGAATGGAGGCCTGAGTATAAGCAAGCTAGTTTTGTAGATGCCTCTGGTCATAGAGACTCGTGGAATAATATTAGTTCTGCAGGGAAGCCCTTAGAAATGAGGACTAAATCCGAAGTAGGAAAAATGTCCAAGAGATATTACAACGTGGTCAACCCCGATGATGTCGTAGGAAAATATGGCGCAGATACTTTCCGCTTATACGAAATGTTTTTAGGTCCTATAGAGCAATCTAAGCCTTGGGATACACAAGGTATAGAAGGTGTCAATAAATTTATCAGACGATTCTGGGGACTCTTCTTCCAAAATGAAAAGTTTGCAGTATCAGAAGCTGAGGCTACCGAGCAAGAGTTGAAATCATTGCACCTAGCTCTAAAGAAAGTTGCTGAAGATATAGAGAAGTTCTCCTTTAATACAGCGATCAGTGCCATGATGATCTGTGTCAATGAACTGAAGAAGATGGGCTGTAACAAGAGAGCTATCCTAGAGCCTCTGACAGTAATGGTTGCACCTTTTGCACCATTCATGAGTGAAGAGTTATGGAGTCTCCTAGGCAATGCCTTTTCAGTCCATACGACTAGTTTCCCTCATTTTGAAGAGAAGTACTTAAGTCAGGATTCCTTTGAGTACCCTATTTGTATCAATGGTAAGAAGCGTACGACAAAAGCGTATCCTGCGACAATGCCAAAGGATGAAATAGAAAAGGATGCACTAGCTATCGAGGAAGTTCAAAAATGGATAGAAGGTAAGAATGTCGCGAAAATCATAGTTGTACCTCAACGAATGGTCAATATAGTCGTTAAGTAGATAGATTAATAAGTCAAATCATGGTGCATTTTCTGAAAGCACGATTTGTGGTGTTATGTATAGTCGTATTACTCCCTATGGACCTGCTCCTAGGCCAAGATTGTGATCTCCCTATCCTATCCTCTTTTTCAGACTTTACTACTGAAGGCTTCTCAGTAAGCTGGATTGATTTCAACTCTGGGACAGTAAGCTGGGATGTAGAATATGGATTGAAGGATTTTACACCTTTAGGCGTGCCCACTATTGCTGGCATTGGAGAAAAGACGATTTCTATTTCTGGACTACAATCTGGAACTACCTATGAATTATACCTTAGATCAAACTGTGCTAATAATGAATTCAGCAGTTGGAATGGTCCTTACTTTGCTAATACTGTTATCTCCAACGAATCAGCCTGTAAGCTAGACTTAGATATTTCAGATAACAATTGCCCATTAAGTGATCTATTCAAGATAGAAGTCAAGGATTATGATGGATTGGAATTAGGCACGGACCTCATTTTGGAAAATGTCGAATTAATTATAGCGCATACCTGGCCCCCTGACCTTCAGCTGACACTTATTGCTCCTGATCGAACAGAAGTACTTCTGAGTCAATTTAATGGCACTGGTGCCGATGATTATGGTAACTCTAAGGATGTTAGTTGTACGGAGACAGTAGCCTTTACTGATAATGCTTGTTTTAGTATAGAAGAGGCTGTACCACCTTTTGTAGGTGCTTTTAGTCCTGAAGAATCTATGTCAGATTTACTTCAAGGCATAGATCCTAACGGTATATGGGAATTAAGTATCTGTGATAGAGCGAATGGTGATTTTGGGAAGTTAGAATATTTTAGTTTGAATTTTTCTGAGCAAGCCTGTGTCGTTCCCTCTAGTTTCTCAATCTCCGACATAGAGGCTGATAATATCACAGTGACTTGGGATAGTGGAGCAGTATGTGAGGCTTTAGAAATAAGTTATAAAGAACAAAGTGCACCTATACAGGGTACTTCTTCAGATTACATAGTATGTACAGAGGGCAATTTTAATATTCAAGAGCTAAGGCCTAATACCACATATGAGCTTTCTGTGAGATCCGATTGTGGTGTTGGAGTATTCTCTCCATTTAGCTGCGTGACCTTATTTACAACAGCTTGTAGTAACAGTCTCTTCAGAGAAGAATTTGATGATAAAGATCTATGCGGTACTGCTTGCCAAGACCTATGTAAAATAGATGGTATCTGGAGAAACGTTAGTTCTGCTAACACTGAATGGATAGTACATTCAGGTCCTACCAAAACAACATTTACTGGACCTGAGGCAGACCGTAAAGGTTCTGGCAATTATTTATACATAGAGACTCAAGAAGGACAGTGTGAGCTTTCTTCTGAAGTTATCTTAGAATCAAAATGTCTAACTAAACCTGATAATCAAGCCTGTGCCCTTTCCTTTTCCTACCATATGTTTGGTAATGATGTAGGTTTACTCAATGTCTTTTTTTCTGAAGACTCCATCTCTTGGATAAGTATATGGTCACAAAGTGGCAGTCAATCTAATCAATGGAATTTTGCTAAAGTGGCGTTTGACTCATCTTTTGAGAGAGGATTATTTAGATTTTCTGCTAGACGATTGGATGGTGGTGTTAGAGGAGATATTGCTATCGATAACATTAAGCTGATAGGCATCGATACTATAGAGCCCCTTTTACTCTATGAGGATACTGATGGAGATGGTTTTGGCAATGGCGCAGTACCTAGACTGGTCTGTTCTAATGTTGTAACTAATGGTTTTTCTGAGAATGGAGATGATTGTGATGATAACAATTCTACTAGTTTTCCTGGAGCAGTAGAAATCGCCTGTAATCAAGTAGATGAGAATTGTAATGGAATGGCTGATGATATCGGCAATGTGAATATTACGTATCTCTTGGGAAATATAATCGATGAATCATGTAAGGGAGCCGCTGACGGAATTATAACCTTGCAAGCCAACAATGGGACACCACCCTATCAGTACGAGTGGAGTGATGGTAGTATAGGTCAGGGAGTCACCGATCTAGAGTCTGGAATATATACTTGTACGATTACAGATTTTAATGGCTGTCAGTCTGTAACAGATCCGATCTTCGTAGACTTCGAAAACATCGTGGTCTATAGCGTAAATACCATTTTGGCTTCTTCATGCAAAGGGGCTGACGATGGTGCTATTGAGCTGTTAATCGAAGGAGGCATCCCTCCCTATTCAGTAACTTGGAATAACGGGTTTAGAGGGAGTAGCATAGATGATCTTGTAGATGGATATTATCATGCGACGATTACAGATAGGTCTAGTTGTGCCGTGGTGACAGATAGTATCTTGATTAACGGCCCTCAAATACTTACGACTGGTGTAGCTGATAAAAGAGACAATGATTGTAATGGTGAAAGTACTGGTTTTATAAGAATAGGGATCTTAGGGGGATTACCACCTTATGATATTTCTTGGAGTAATGGGGCCTCTGATAACTTTATAAACCAACTAGTTTCAGGGCTATACTCTGTAACAGTGACAGATCAGAACAACTGTCAGAATGTAATCTCAGATATTGAAGTTCAAGAGCCGATGACTCTAGCAGTAGAGCTTTCTAGCATAGAGCATATAACCTGCTCGGGTGGGACTAATTCTTTTGTAGATGTGACAGTTAGAGGAGGTACTGCACCCTATTCATTCTTTTGGTCAGATGGTACCAATGATCAAGACCTGGTCAATAGAGCAGCTGGCTTATACTCTGTAACAGTGAGTGATATAAAGTCTTGTAGTGCAGTGTTGTCTGACGTGGAAATACTCCAACCAGCCCCTGTGGTCATAGAGGTAGACTCTGTGGTAAATGTCAATTGTTCGGGAAGCAAGTTCGGCTATGTAAGCGTAGATGTGGAAGGTGGTACAGGAGACTATGTTTATAACTGGGGCCTTTTCGATGGATCGAATATTGAAGAAAATTATTTGGATTCTTTACAAGCAGGAAATTATTCATTGACCGTCGTGGATGACTTTGGGTGCAAGTCAAGGGCCTTTTCTGTCGAAGTCAGTAACCTTAATATCCCTCTTAATATTAATAGCACCTTACTGCAAGACATTATCTGTTTTGGCGACTCCACTGGTAGAATTAGTGCTGAGGTACTTAATGGGTTGGCGCCCTACGACTTCAACTGGAGTTCTGGTGATAAGGTCGTCCAATTCGAGACAAGAGATACCCTGAACGGTCTTCTCTCAGAAAGCTATAATCTTACTATTACCGATGCAGAAGGCTGTAAAGGCATCTCAGATTCAATTAGTGTCCGCTCTAATTCTGAGATAAAATTTACAATCACAGATAGAGCTCAAAATGATTGTTGGCAAGATAGCAGTGGCGTAATAGAAATAGCAGTAGTAGGCGGTGTCACTCCTTATGATATAGAATGGTCTAGTGGTCAGACTGGAACACGAATCAGTCAATTAGGAAATGGGGAATACATAGCAATGGTATCTGACAGAGAAGGTTGCCTCCTAGAAACATCCCCTATCAGCGTAACGAGTAATCCTCAGTTAACTATTCATGCTGCACTAGTGCATCCGACAGAAGGGAGCTTAGGCTCTATCTCATTAACTGCAGATGGAGGAGATGGTATGTATACGTATACTTGGGCGGATCCTCTAGAGAATTATTCAGGACCTGACATCGAAGGCTTAACAGCTGGGGCTTATGCGCTTACCTTAACTGATGGCTTAGGATGTACGATAGACACAACCCTTCTATTGGAATTTTTGACAGCTGTGTCTGATGTTCAGAACTATACTGTTGCACTCTACCCTAACCCAACGACTGGAGATGTACATATTGAGAACTTAGCCTGTAGTGGGCAGCTATCCTTAATGAATCTTAGAGGACAACTCCTTTATAGTTCTGCTATCCAATCAGGTTCTCAAACACTGAGCCTAAAAGAATATAGACCTGGTGTCTATTACCTACTTATCCAATGTCAGGAATATCAATGGATAGAGAAAGTACTACTGCTTGATAACTAAGACTAAGCTGTCTTAGGCTTTCTCTTAGTTTTGAATAGTTCAGTTACTTGCTTATCAGTCATGAAGCCATAATCGACAAAGGTTGTCTTTACAAACTTCTTGATATCCTGATATTCCTTGCTTCTCTTGTCCTTGTAGTTTTTCAAACACTTTTTCACATAGCGAAGACTAAGGTCTTTTAGATCTTGATTAAACTTCTGATTGCTGAAAATGTCCATATATTCAGCGAAGATCTTATTGATCTCAAAGTACTCTGTATACTCCTCTACAGATAGGTTATCTAGAAATGCCTTCAGCTTAGATAAGACCGACTTTCTTATCGCCTCATTTTCTTGAGATAGCCCCTCATTCTGGTAGTAGTAATCTCTTATAGCGTTAGTTGCGTCTTGATGAACATAGCCTAGTGCATTGACTGTATCTAACATATTGTAGTAAGATGAGATCTCATCGTTGTGCGATCTGTCTAGCACCTTAGAAAGTCTTTTTTCACTATCTACACTGATGCCATTTATCTTATCAGAATGGTTGTTTAGTATCTCGAATATGTGATAAGAATCCTGATCTTCTTTAGATCTCATATCAGACATCGCTTGCTTAAGTGTACTAATACCTTTGTCATCTAGATCAAAGTGCAAACCTGTGATCAGACAAAGCTCATAAAAGTCCTTGCTGTCATAGAACTCTGATTTGCTGATGAAATCATTGAAGACAGGCATGAGAGAGTCGTTAGGAAAGTCCTTCAGCCCTCTGTAGATAAGGAAGTTCTTTAGAGAACCTGCTTCTACGATCAAGTCATTTTTTGTTTCCGGGAAAGTCGCAGTTTGAAAATTCAAACTTTGGAATTGCTTTCTATATTTTACGAGTGCTGTATTTCTAAGTTTTTGATCTCTGAGTTCATTGGACTTCTGAGATTCTAAAAATGTTTTAACTCTCTTATTGTTAACAGCAGCCAAGATATTTGTGATCCATATATCTGAACTTAAAGCAAATCCGATTTTAATAGACTGACCCACTCTTTGTTTTATCTGCTCGAAGTTTGATGAGCCGATAATGAAATCTAAGATTTTGGAAAAGTGATTCTGAGGTCTGTAGTATTTGATAAATTCATTGACTCTACCTCTGAGTACAGCGTAACCTAAGGCTTTAGGAAGGTACAACCCTTCGAACTGCTCATCAAGTAAGTAAGATTCAAAAGACTCTAGCTGTAGAGGGCTTTGGTTAGCCACCTGTGTATAAAGTTCATGAATTTGCCCTTCAAACTTTTGCACCAGTGCTTTGTAGTCTTCATCTTCTTCTGTGTCAAGATAGTTTTTGAGCTCGTCTGATAGTTGGATACTAGATTTGATATTATCAAGAACTGTAGTGTACCTCGGATCTAATGTTTGTTTCATGACTTTGACTTATTAAGTTAAAAACCTAGTAAAACAACGGGGTTTTACTAGGTTTTTAGTATCGATAAATTTTTCAAGACCGCGTCTTGATATCTCTAATATAGTTATTCTTCTTCAGAACTAGCAGCAGGCTTGCCACCGTCTAATTCATCTTGCCATTTTTTCAGAGCATCCCATTCTCCTTTTGCAGCCATATCTGCTTGCTTGCCCCAAGTAGATGGATCATGCATTTGGAACCTAGAACCTGCTTCAGTAAGAACGGCTTTCACATCGTCTGCACTCTTTGCTGCGAGATCACTAAAAGTAATCACACCTGCAGCACCTAGTAACTTAGCGATAGCAGGACCGATTCCTTCGATTTTTGTTAAATCATCAGGCTTCACTTCTGATGCTGGTTCAGGTGTAGGAGCAGCTGCTTCTACTTTTTCTTCTACAACAGGAGCTGGTTCAGGCTCTTTTGCTTCAGGTTCAGGAGTTGGTGTTGGCTCTGGAGCTTCTGGTGCAGGAGCCTCAGGAGCAACTGCCTTAGCAGCTGGTGCTTCTGGAGCGGCTTCCTCAGTGGCTTCACCACCTTCAGTAACTTCAGTTTCTCTAAAAGCATCACCTGCTTCTTTATCTGCTTTTGGCTTGACTGCTTGGATTTCTCCAGAGACCATTTTCCAAAATTCTGCTTTTTTCTTCTTAGTCTCTTCGACTCTTGCTGCAATCTTAGCTTCTTTAGCCTCGATCCATGCATTATACATTTCTGTAGCCTTTTCTTCAGAAAGAGCACCTTTAGCTACACCTCTCATAAGGTGCTTTCTATAGTATACTCCTTTGAATTTCATGATAGCTTTAGCCGTATTAGTTGGCTGAGCTCCTTTCATCAACCATTCGTAAGCTTTTTCTCTATCTATTTCGATAGTTGCTGGAACAGTGTTAGGATTGTAGAATCCAATGTTTTCGATGAATTTTCCGTCTCTTGGCGCTCTTGCGTCTGCAATGACGATGTGGTAGTAAGGCTTCTTTCTTCTACCTTTTCTTGAAAGTCTTATTTTTACTGGCATAGGTTAAAATTTATGTGGTTAAGCCATTCCTGATTAATCTGTACATCAGACTTCAGAATTTTAACGGGCGCAAAGATATCACTTTATTGTAAATAAGCAATTAGATAGTAGAATATATATGTGATTATAAAGGCATCTAGATACACTTGGGTATCTTTGCTATCGAATATTACATATTCAAGACGAAACTAAGCATTATCAAGACGACCAAGAAAAAGCCCAACAAGAAGGTTACTCCACTGATGCAGCAGTATTTTGGCGTCAAACAAAGATATCCAGATGCTTTGTTGCTCTTCCGAGTTGGGGACTTTTATGAGACCTTTGGTGAAGATGCCGTGACAGCATCCCAGATTCTAGGTATAGTACTGACTAGCCGAAACAACGGAGGATCTGATATAGAACTTGCTGGTTTTCCTTACCACTCTGTAGATGTCTACTTACCCAAACTAGTCAAAGCAGGCTATAGAGTAGCGATCTGTGAGCAATTAGAAAAGCCTAGTAAAGAGAAAAAGATAGTAAAGAGAGATGTGACAGAAGTAGTGACCCCTGGTGTCACTTTGCACGATACCCTCTTGGACGCTAATCAGAATAACTTCCTCGCCAGCATCGTTTTTAAGGGTGATAAATTAGGTGTTGCTTTCTTAGATATCTCTACTGGAGAATTTATCGTTCATCAAGGCACCCAAAATTCAATAGGAAAACTCATTAGAAGTTTTAACCCCAATGAGGTCATTTACTCTAAGGCGCAAAAAGAAAAACTAGAATCTCTTATTAATGATGACGTCTATCAGTATGGGATGGATGATTGGTTCTATGATGCTGATTATAATCGGGACATTCTACTGAAGCACTTCAAGGTGCTCTCACTTAAAGGCTACTCTCTAGATGATAAACCTTTAATGCAAATCGCCGCTGGAAGTATACTGCATTATCTGTCTACGATCCAGCATGGTAATGTGGCCCATATTCAGAAGCTAACAAGAATTGAGTCTGATCATTATATGTGGTTGGATGAGTTTACGATAAGAAACTTGGAGCTGGTACGTAGTAACCATTACTCTGGAACTTGTCTGAAGGAAGTGATAGATCATACCTCTAGTCCTATGGGCGCTAGAATGTTAGATAAGTGGATAGTCTTGCCTTTGAAGAATCTAGAAGAGATTCATGCTAGACAAAATAGAGTAAGCTTTTTCTTAGAGCATGAAACTGTCAGAGATCACCTACGCCTGTTCTTAAAAGCAATTGGTGACCTAGAACGTCTAGCCTCTAAGATTCCATTGAGAAAAATAAATCCTAGGGAATTTCAGGTTGTGGCTAGAGCCATAGAGAAAAAGGAACAGATAATCCTGTCACTCAATAATAACGCTGACCTTGATATAAAATCTCTGATAGATAGAATCTCTGATTGTCATGAGCTCAAAGATCTCATAAATCAGACATTAGTAGAAGAAGCTCCAGTCAGTCTCAATAAAGGGTCAGTCATCAAATTAGGTTTCAATGAAGAACTGGATGAATGGAAGAATATAGCTCAGAACGGTAAAAACCTTCTAGCGGAGTTGCAAGCAAATGAGACAGAAAGGACAGGGATTAGTTCATTGAAAGTTGGGTTCAATAATGTCTTTGGCTACTATTTGGAAGTTACCAATAAGTATAAGGATCAAGATCTCATTCCAGAAGACTGGACTAGAAAGCAAACCTTAAAGAATGCTGAAAGATATATCACTCCTGAACTCAAAATCTTAGAGAATAAAATATTACAAGCACAAGAAAAAATAGGCCTTCTCGAAGCCCAATTTTATGAAGAGCTTATAGATAAAGCTGAGGTTCATGTCTCTACTCTACTTAGTAATTCAAAAGTCTTAGCTGAGCTAGATTGCTATCTCTCATTTGCACACCTAGCTGATTACAGACAGTACTCTAAGCCAGAGATAGATGATAGCTTCATTATAGATATTAAGCAAGGAAGACATCCAGTTATAGAATCTCAGCTTAGTGTTGATGATCCGTATATTCCTAATGATGTGTACTTGGATAAGGAGACACAGCAGATTATAATGATTACTGGACCCAATATGTCAGGTAAGTCAGCTGTGCTTAGGCAGACTGCTCTGATATGTTTATTAGCCCACATGGGCTCTTATGTTCCAGCGCAGTCAGCACAGATTGGAATCGTAGACAAAATATTTACCAGAGTAGGCGCTTCAGATAATATCTCAAGTGGGGAATCTACTTTCATGGTAGAGATGAATGAGACCTCGAGTATCCTGAATAATCTATCTAGTCGGAGTTTGATACTTTTAGATGAGATAGGAAGAGGCACAAGTACCTATGATGGTATCTCTATAGCCTGGTCTATAGCAGAGTACTTGCATAATGACGAAGGGCCAAAACCAAAGACTCTATTTGCTACACATTATCATGAGCTGAATCAATTAGAAAACACTTACGATAGAATCAAGAATTACAATGTCGCTATAAAGGAAGTCGGAGATACGATTATCTTCCTTAGAAAACTAGTGGAGGGTGCCTCCAAGGCGAGCTTTGGTATTCATGTAGCTCAACTTGCAGGAATGCCTAAGGATGTTGTAAATAAAGCGCAATCCCTACTCAAAAGTCTAGAAGCTAAATCTATAGCCTCTAATGAAAAAGTAGGCCAGGCAGTAGAACATCAACAAGTAGAAATTAAACATCAACTTCAGATTTTTGATGAGGATAGCTTAGAGGTTAGACAACTGACTAAGATTATAAAAGCTATAGACCTGCAGACTATGACTCCTATAGAATGCATGCTTAAGCTGAAAGAGCTGAAGGACTTTATTAAGAAGTCCACGTAAATAAGAAGAGCTATAAAAAAAAAGACCTGCATGAATAATATGCAGGTCTTTTTTATATCCTAACGTATCTAAGTTATTTGATAACCGATACTCTTTTTAAAGCGATCTGGTTGGCACTTTGCAATTCTATGAAGTAGATACCTTGTGTAAGCTCTGAAGCATCTACATCTAGATCTATTCTATTAGTATTGTAATTGCCTAGTAGTTCTCTTTGACCTATCATGTTTACAAGATAAGCTGTCACTACAGTTTGCTTTTCAAACTGTGCTTGAACTCTGAAGTTTGTCGACGCTGGATTAGGGCTTACTGTGTAATTCACTAAGCCCTCTATATCATTGACATTACTTGTGCCTTGTACAACAAAAGTCTCGGAGTACTCACAACCGTTTTCGTCAGTGATGGTTGCAGTGTATTCTCCCTGAGCCAAGTTCGTTCCATCACCTCCATCACTCCATACTACTGTATAGTTACCAGTACCACCTGTGATCGCGAGTACGATAGATCCATCATTAGCTGTAGATATAGTATTGACTACGTCAGCACTTATTGTGATAGGTGCAGGTTCTGCTATCGTAAACTCTACAGTCGTCTGTGCACCTGCCTGATCAGTAACAATGACACTATAGACTCCGGGTGCTAAGTCTGAAACTGAAGCTCCAGAAAGCGTTGCATCTGACCATTCAAAATTATATCCGGCTAATCCTCCCGTAGTATTAATAGTGGCTGAACCATTGTTAGATCCAGCACAACTTAGATCAGTATAGTCTACTGCAGAAGTTAAATTCGCTACTGCTAACACTTCAAAAGTTTCAGTTGTGCTTCCACATTCATTTGTAGTTTCTAGCGTGACGGTGTAGTAACCTGGTGTAGTGTATGCATGCACGGGATTAGCTTCCGTAGAAACGTTTCCATCTCCAAAAGTCCACAGGTATGAAGTGACAGTACCTGTCGAAGTATTCGTGAAGTTGAAATCAAATTCTGTGTTATTGTATTCAAAACCTGCTTCTGGTGCGGCATTATCAACCTGAACAACATCTATAGAAACACTAGTTTCGCATCCTGCCGCGTTTGTTGCGGTCATATAGTAGGTTCCTGCAGTAGTAACCATAAGATCTTCATTGAAGGCAAGAACATTGTTATTCTCATCAAACCATGAAATGGCCGTCGCATTAGTTACAGTTCCATCAAGAAGCACTGAGCTATTATTACAATCCAAATTTTGTGGAGGAGCAATGCTCGTCGTAGGTAGACTTGTGTCTGCTTCTACTACTACAGAAGCTTGTGTCTCACAGCCAGAGGTATTAGCTACGACTGCTGTATACTGACCTGCTGATGTTACTGTTACATCTTCATTACTACTGATAATGTTTCCATTCATATCATACCAATTAATGGTATAATTAGAATTATTGACATTCAGATTAAGCATAGCAGAAGAGTTGTTACAATCTATCACTGCTGGTGGATCTATACTGATAACAGGTACAGACGTGTCAGCTATCACAGCGACAGAAGCCTGAGTTTGACAGCCACTACCATTTGTGACGTATGCTGTGTAGGTTCCAGCTTGACTTACTGTAATATCTTCGCTTGTTGCTATTAGAGTACCTCCCTGATCATACCAGGCATAGGTAGCGCTTTGTGCATTGGTCGTCAGATCTAAGGTAGATTCTGAAGTAGAACAATCTATATTTCCAGATGAAGCAATACTTGCTGTAGGAAGTGCATTTTGTGTTATTGTCTTAGAAGAAAAGTTTCCGCAGCCTGTTACTACATTGTTTGCATTTAGTCCAACTGTACCTGGAGAGTTAACTGTAATGCATTCAGAGGTGGTAGTCATTACACTACCGTTTATCATCCATTCATAGCTAGTACTCTCAGAAGGCGTATAGCATAGTGTGGTAGAAGCACCTGCGCAGAAACTTGTATTACCGGAAATGTCTGCATTAGGTAATGACATAACAGTCGTTTGAATGGTTTCTGTCGATGTGCATCCAGTGACTGAATTTGTTAATAGTACGATATACGTACTTGAAGTACTTGTGCTAAAGCAAGAGCTAGTACCGACGACTACTCCATTCTGAGTCCATTCTATAGTTTCATTAGCAGAGAGAGGCACACATATATTTGTAGAAGACCCCTGGCAGAAACTTGCGTTTCCTGTAGCAGCTATAGAAGGAACACCACTTTGAGTTATGGTAACACTAGAATTGCTGACACAACCATTAGAAGTATCAGTCACCTGTAAGTTGTATGTACCTGCTGAACTAACTGTAATATCTTGTGTAGTAATTGATCCTGATATAGTTCCGTTAGATGAAGACCACAGGTAAGCAAAGTTAGCTCCTGCACTAGATCCATTTCCACTTAATAAACTTGTCGGTGTACTACACGTAAGATTATTAGAAGAAGAAGAAGTCATTGCTGTGGGAGCACTGGTATTGCTAGTGACAGACACAGTTGAGCTTGAAGTACAACCACTGCTTGTATCAGCGACTTCCAACATATATGTACCACTATTAGAAACGGTAATGGCAGCTGCAGTACCTATGTTAGTTCCATTAGAATCATACCAATTATAAGTGATGTTGCTTCCTGTAGAAGATCCAGCACTATTTAGTGTTGTAGTTGTATTTGTACAAGTAATAGGGCCTGTCGCAGACGAACTTGAGGTTGGTGTAGGTGCTGCATCTATTGTAAACGAAGCAGATTCCATACAACCATTTGCATCTGTGATATCAGCTGTGTACGATCCTACTGGTAGCTCTATGACGTCATAATTATAGGTGTTCCCATCAATTAGGTATGTAAATGGAGAAGTGCCCCCGTCATTATCAAATTCTATCTCTCCGACAGTTTCTCCGCATTCAGCAGGAGTGATCTCATACTCAACTTCTATTTCATCTGGTTCATACACTGAATAGGAATCAAATATTTCACAACCTGAAACATCGTCAGTAATTGTAAGGTCGTATCTGCCACCATATAAACTTGAGATATAAGCTGTACTGCCTCCATTATCCCATTCATAACTTAAGTTTCCTGAGCCACCACTTACATCAAGGTCAATAGACCCTGTATTGTTGCCATAACAATCCACCTCGACGATTGTAACATCATCCACTGTGATAGGATCAAATCCATCTACATCTATAGGACCTACTACCCACTCATACCCATTGTCATCCGTCATAGTGACGAAATACTCACCACCTACAAGCCCACTAATATCCTCTGTAGTGGCACCATTAGACCATAGGTAAGATATAGATCCAAGACCACCTTCTGGGTGGAGATCAATACTGTCATCTCCACAGCCTTGTGCATCCACAGTGTATGTAGTATTTTCCATCTGGAAAGAAAAAGCTCCCCAAGATTCTATGTCTTCATATGATGTATTGGAGCCCGTAAAAGGTTTTACATATCCACTAGGTGATATGACATACATCGTTGGAAATACAGTGATTTGATAATCATTGTTGATTGTATTGGCTTCTGATGATGGAGGATTAAATAATGGATAATCAACTCCTGCAGACCAATTACCTGTCGTGCTACTGTTGCATCCAGTAGATCCATAAAAACAAGCTTGGTTTGTATTGGGATCAACTTCTATCATCATAGGCATTATTATACCTTCGCCTGAAGGGCCATAATCATCATAGATGTCTTCCATTGTTCCAGACTGATGAAAAGTCCAGCACGGACCGCACCAAGTTGCAGACATATCTATGACTACAGACCAGCCTTGGTCCAGGTAATCCGCATAAAGCGAATGTGTATTTCCATCTATATCATCAAGAGTCCAGTCTTCTGCTATCGCTCCCTCTGGAAGTGTTGCATGAAGACTAAATGAGAGTATGACAAATGAAAAGAGTAAAAGTCGTTTCATGTTCATTTGAGTTTGAAAGTGATCAATAAATAAATATAACGAAAATTGTCATAAATACGACGTCTGTTCGTTATAATATATTACGACTAATACTAATATCTAGCTTGTTGAAGCTCAGGAGAACTGTTTTGAGGTGGCTACTTGAAGCCTTTCATGCCAGGCATGTTACCAAAGTTCTGCATCATTTGATTCATGCCTTTGCCCTTGGACATCATGTGCATCATCTTACGCATCTGATCAAATTGCTTTATGAACATATTGATCTCATGAATATTCCTTCCGCAGCCTTTAGCTATTCGTTTCTTACGACTCATGTTGAGGACTTCAGGGTTGGTTCTTTCTAGAGTGGTCATAGATAAGATGATAGACTCTACTTTAGAGAAGGCTGAGTCATCTATATCCAGGTCTTTGATCTTACTCATCCCAGGGATCATACCCATTAGGGATTTTAGATCTCCCATTTTTCGGATTTGATTCAGCTGGCCTAGGAAATCATTGAAGTCAAATTTATTCTTCTTTATTTTTTTCTCTAATCGCTTAGCTTCTACTTCATCAAATTGATCTTGGGCTTTCTCTACAAATGAGACGATATCTCCCATACCCAATATCCTTTGGGCCATCCTGTCTGGGTGGAACACATCGAGGTCTTCCATCTTCTCGCCAGTACTGACAAACTTTATGGGTTTTCCTACAGTATACTTTACGGATAGCGCAGCACCACCTCTCGTATCACCATCTAGCTTAGTCAGGACTACCCCATCATAATCTATGACTTCATTGAAGGCCTTGGCCGTATTAACGGCATCTTGACCGGTCATGGAGTCAACAACGAACAGGGTCTCTGTCGGTGTGACCGCCTCCTTGATGCCTGCTATTTCCTTCATCATGTCTTCATCCACAGCTAGTCGACCAGCTGTATCTACTATGAGGACATTGTAGTGATTCTGCTGAGCATATGCCACTGCAGAGCCAGCAATGTCTATCGGATTGGTATTGCCTTCGTCTTTATAGATGTCTACGCCTACCTGTTCAGCGATTACTGTAAGTTGATTTATGGCTGCTGGCCTATATACATCACAGGCGGCCACAAGGACTTTCATGTTCTTCTTATCTTTCAGAAACTTAGAAAGCTTTCCTGTAAAGGTTGTCTTACCTGATCCTTGTAGTCCGGCGATTAGAATTACTCCCGGTTTGCCCTTTGCATTGATACCTACAGATTGACCTCCCATGAGAGAGACCATTTCGTCCATGACGATTTTGACCATCAAGTCTCCAGGCTTCACTGACTTCAGTACGTTTCGAGAGCCTAATGCTTGTTCTTTCACCTTATCGGTAAACTCTTTAGCAATTTTGTAATTGACATCTGCACCTACTAGAGCTCTTCTGATCTCCTTTATAGATTGGGCAATATTGATTTCTGTTAACTTATGATCTCCTGTGAGACCTTTAAAGGCCTGATCTAGTTTATCACTTAAGCTTTCGAACATATTTTTTCTTTCTTGATTGTGGACACAAATTTATAAAAACTGATTGCACCATTATTCTCTTATTTCAATCATAAATTGAGTTAAAAGTTGGATAATTACTACTAAAAGAGACATATTGCGATTTTTTGATATATAATATTCATGTTCAAGAGCCTCATTCTCATTCTTTTATCATTACCAATAGTCCTGAAGCCTACTTTCTCAGTTAAGGGCTCGGAGCTGTCTATTGATCGAAGAGGTATCTTCTTAGAAGTCGTGGATACTGCTCCACAGATTGGAGAGGTAATAGATAGTTATAATGGCGTGAATGTCTACTATAATGGCGATCATACCAATGTCTTCGGTAGGAACATGACTGCTGATAGATACAACCTAGGTCTGAAATACCAATGTGTGGAATTTGTCAAGCGGTTTTATCTGATCCATTATGGTCATCGGATGCCTAACACTTATGGTCATGCAAAAGAGCTCTTCGATGAGACTCTTCCGGATAAGAAACTTAATAGGAAGAGAGACCTCTATCAGTTTATAAATGGTTCAGAGTACAGACCTCTACCAGGAGACATTCTCGTTTTCGGACCTAACTATAAGAACCCTTATGGTCATACAGGCATCGTGACTGTATCTAAGGGCAAAAAGATGGAGATCATTCAGCAGAATGTGGGCGAGAATTCCAGAGAGCTTTTTATAGTTTCTGAAATCAATGGAAGATTCTTTGTAGTAGACCCAGATGTCAAAGGCTGGCTTCGTAAATAGATCCTTTGAAAGTAAAGGTCATCTATATCGGAAAGGAAAAGAAGAACTTTTTTAGTGCTCAGGAAGAACTTTACCTATCCAGAATCAAGCACTATATATCTATAGAACTCCTTAGAATTCCTGCGCCTAAAAGATCTTCTTCATTAAGTATAGATGAGGTCAAAGCCAGTGAAGAAAAGTTGTTCTTAAAGCATATCAATGCTAGCGCCCAAACCATCCTCTTAGATGAAGGTGGTAAATCACTGAATTCATTGGGCTTTTCAAAATTGCTGGAGCAGAAAATGAACTCTGGAAGCAAAGAATTAAATTTCATCATAGGTGGTGCTTACGGATTCTCAAGAGAGATGAAAAAGAATTATAGTCAGGTGATCTCATTGTCTCCTTTGACTTTTGCACATCATCTTGCACGTTTAGTTTTATTAGAACAGATTTATAGAGGCTTTACTATTATCAATAACGAGCCATACCATAATAATTAACACATGTCATTAACTATCGCCATACTCATTGTTACAGGTCTTATTTCCTATCAGGGGTTGCAAAACCATAGCATAGTAGAGAAGCTAAAGCATCATCCCTATTCTGAGAAACGAAATAAAGAATACTATCGGTTACTGAGTTCGGGCTTTGTGCATGGTAGCATGAATCATCTCCTCATTAATGGGTTCGTATTATATATGTTCGGTGGGATGATAGAGAGTACATTTTCACAACTGTATGGTTCTACGATGGGCCCCATGGTTTTCTTGGTACTCTATCTTACGGCTATCATAGCTGGGGATCTCCCCTCACATTTTAAGCATCAAGACAACCCTAGATATTCTGCAGTAGGTGCATCAGGAGCGACATCTGCACTCGTGCTCATTTATTGCTTGATTGCTCCCTGGAACTGGTTTATATATCCACCGGTGCCTGCTATAGTCTTTGGGATAGGATATATCTTTTACTCCAGTTGGGCAGATAGAACTAATCGTGCGGATGGTATAGGCCATAGTGCACATCTTTATGGTGCACTATGGGGTATCGTCTTTTTCTTTGGCACTCAGCCTAGGATGATAGGACACTTCTTCAATGAATTGATGCAAGGTCCATCGATGCCTAATTTCTTTTAAGCCTTTTCTAAGAAAGGATATCTGTAGTCCGTCGGCGCAACAAAGTTTTCCTTTATCGTCCTAGGGGAAATCCATCTGTATAAGTTCAGAATAGAACCTGCCTTATCATTGGTTCCGGACCCTCTAGCTCCACCAAAAGGCTGCTGTCCTACTACTGCTCCTGTAGGTTTATCATTGATATAGAAATTACCAGCGGCATTTCTTAGTGCATAAGTCAGAGATTCTATGACATATCTATCCTTAGCAAAGATAGAACCTGTCAGAGAGTACGGGCTAGTACTATCTATGATAGGAATTAGCTTTTCTACATCCTTATCAGGATAGACGTAGATAGTAATCACTGGTCCAAAAATCTCTTCACACATAGATTTATACTTGGGATCTGTAACGACGATTACAGTTGGCTCTATGAAGTAGCCTTTCTTCTTACTGCATTTACCTCCGATCAGTATTTTCGCATCCTTAGCTTTTTTAGCATGGGCTATATAGCTAGCGATATTGTCATAAGATTTTTCATCTATGACTGCATTGACAAAGTTTCTGAAATCTTCTACAGGACCTAGCTTCAGACTCTTGATGTCTTTTACTATTGATTTTTTTACCTTAGGCCATAGTGAAGCGGGTATGTATGCCCGTGAAGCTGCAGAGCATTTCTGTCCTTGGTATTCAAATGCACCTCTAACTATAGCTGTAGAGACTTGATCACAATTGGCTGATGGATGGACAAAGATGAAATCCTTACCTCCGGTCTCCCCTACTATTCTAGGGTAAGATTTGTAGAGATGTATATTCTGACCGATAAGCTTCCATAGTTTCTGGAAGACACCTGTACTCCCTGTGAAATGTAAACCAGCAAAATCTGGATGAGAGAAAACAACATCTCCAGCTTTAGGACCGTCTACATAGATTAAGTTGATGACACCAGCAGGAAGCCCTGCTTCCTTAAATACTTCCATCACCATATGTGCTGAATAGATCTGACTATCTGCACATTTCCATACTACGGTATTCCCTAACAACGCAGGCGCAGCTGGCAAATTACCAGAGATCGCTGTAAAGTTGAAAGGCGTAATCGCAAATACAAATCCCTCTAATGGTCTGTATTCCAATCTATTCCAGACAGTAGGAGAACTTTCAGGCTGCTGGCTATAAATTTGCGTCATATAATGCGCATTGAATCGCAAGAAATCTGCAAACTCACATACAGCATCTATCTCTGCCTGCCAGATGTTCTTAGACTGGGCAAGCATGGTTGCAGCATTCATTTTAGCTCTCCATGGTCCCGTGATGATATCAGCAGCTTTCAGAAAGATTGCAGCCCTGTCTTGCCATGGTGTTTTAGCCCATTTTTCTTTAGCTGAAAGTGCTGCTGCGATAGCAGATTTCACGTGGCTTTTAGATCCCTTAGAGTAAGTGCCTAAGGTATGCTTTAGGTCATGGGGTGGATGTAATTTTCCTTTACTCTTGGTGTATACATCTTGGCCATTGATGACCATAGGAATGTCTACTTTTTTAGCTCTCATTGCTTTCAGAGCAGACTTAACGTTGGCTCTTTCTACGCTACCAGGCGCATAGTGCAGACAAGGTTCGTTTTTCGGTGTTGGTACTTTATAAATTGCGTTTGCCATTGGGACTTTTTTATTTGTAGTATTTAGATTTTATGTCTTTATAGATGAGGTCAGGAACAAATGAACTTACATCCCCCTTACCTTTTATTATTTCTCTGACTATTGTGCTACTGATATGACTATAGCCTGGCTGTGCTATAAAGAAGATGGTCTCTAGCCCTTCACCTATGATATTGTTGAGTTGGGAGATCGTTTTTTCATAGTCGAAATCTGAGGCATTTCTCAGTCCTCTGATTAAGTACTTTGCCTTTTTTTTCTTTGCGAAATTGACAGTAAGGCCTTTGTAAGTATCTACCTCTACAGTCTTATGTTTTGCCGCGATTTTATTGAGCCACTTTTGTCTTTGCTTCAGCGTAAAAAGATATTTCTTCTGACTATTCTGACCTATAGAAATTATGACCTTGTCGAATAGCGGAATTGTTCTTTCTATTAGATCTATATGTCCTATAGTAATGGGGTCGAATGAACCAGGAAAAATGGCAATCTTCATGAGTTTTTCATATGAATATTTTGCTAATATATGTACAATTTTATTCATTATTTGATATGTTGTGCAGCAATGAATTTCTTTATCCTTATTGCTTAGACATTCCTTCATTCTGCTTATGAATAGATTCATCCTACTTGTCTTATTGCTTGGTTTTATAGTCTTAGGTGGTTGTAGGGAGGACGGTGCTGTCAGCTCCACTGCTTCTGCAATTGAAAAAGAATATTTCGAAGATTATGAAGTCCCAGAACATAAATGGGGTTTTATCAATGAAGCAGGTCAGGTTGTGATAAAGCCTGTCTATGATGATGTCAAAGACGTATGGGATAATAGAGTCGCCGCTAACTATGAGGGCAAATGGGGGTACTTAGATGATAGAGGTCAGCAGGTTGTAGATTTTAAATACAAGCAGGCTCAGAATTTTTCCTCGCAGAGAACCTTCGTTCAGGATTTTGATAACAACTGGTTACTCATTGATGAGATGGGTTCCATAGTGGATACAATGCAGTATGAGACTTATGGAGAATATCTTGGAGATTATGTTGTAGTTGGTGAGGGCAATCTTAAAGGCATAGTCAATAAGAAAGCAGTGCTGGTCATCCCTCTAGAATACTCTAGCATTAAACTCCTGGATAATAATACCTTCATTGGCGTCCAGGCCAGCTCATATGGTATTACGGATATTACAACGAAAGAAGTACTCCTGCCTTATAATTATGATAGAGTCTATTCCCCGTCTAATAATATACTAAAGGTCAAACAAAATGGTCAGTACACCTATCTAAATGCAACTAATCTTAAGCCTCTTAATAAGGCCTATTTCTACAAAGCTTCTGATTTTCACTATGATAGGACCATTGTACACGATGGTAATAGCTATGTTCTAATTGATGAAGAACTACGGTCTGAAAAAGTTCTCCCCTACACCAAAGTGGATTATGTAGGAAATAAGACTTGGAAGTACAAGGAAGGCAGTAAATGGGGGCTACTAGATAAGAATGGTAACACCTTGACTCAGGCTAAATACAACTTACTCAATAGATTCTCAAGTAATCGACTTGCTTTTCAGGTCAATGAATTTTGGGGCTTTCTAGATGATAAAGGGAAAGAAGTAATCAAGCCTAGATTTGTACTGACTTGGGACTTTCATGACGATAGAGCTCGTGTCATAGACCAGAGAGGTGTCGGATTTATTAATCTTCAAGGAGAAATGATAGTCAAGGACATGTTCTTAGAGGTCAGAGACTTCAGAAATGGTATTGCCAGATTCCAGACCTTCTAATAACATTATGACTTCTGAATAGGTTGTAGAGCTAGAAGGTTATATTTGCACAAAATTTTAAAGAAATGAACTTTGACTTGATCGTATTGGGGAGTGGACCAGGTGGTTATCCTGCAGCTATTAGAGCTTCTCAGTTAGGAATGAAGGTAGCTATCGTAGAAAGAGAGAACCTAGGAGGTATCTGCCTTAACTGGGGCTGTATTCCTACTAAAGCGCTACTTAAATCAGCACAAGTATTCAATTATATAAACCATGCTGCCGATTACGGTATTTCTGTTAAGTCTGCCAAAGCAGATTTTGATGGAATGATCAATCGTAGTCGAGGGGTAGCAGATGGAATGAGCAAAGGGATTCAATTCTTAATGAAAAAGAATAAGATCACAGTAATAGAGGGTGATGGAAAGCTTGCAAGGGGCAAGAAAGTTGTGGTCACAGATAAAGAAGGATCTAGAAAAGAATATGCCGCTGACAACATCATAGTAGCGACAGGAGCCAGATCAAGAGCCTTGCCTAATATTCCTATAGATGGAGAGAAAGTCATTGGCTACAGAAAGGCAATGACTATGAAGAAACAACCTAAGAGAATGGTAGTTATAGGTGCTGGCGCTATAGGTGTAGAGTTTGCCTATTTCTATAATTCAGTAGGTACTGAGGTGACAGTAGTAGAGTACTTAGAGCAAGGACTACTACCTAGAGAGGATAAGGATGTGTCCAAAGAACTCGGTAAGGTCTTCAAGAAATATGGCGTTAATGTCCTCGGTAATACTGCTGTACAAGAAGTGGATATATCTGGCAAAGAGATCGTGGTCAAAGTCCTCAATCGTAAGACCGAAAAGATCGAAGAAATAAAATGTGACGTCGTCCTCAGTGCTACAGGTGTCATGCCTAACACAGAAGACATAGGCCTAGAGGCCCTTGGAATCAAAAAGGATAAGGCTGGAAGAATTCAGGTCGATGAATTCTACAACACAGGAGTCCCAGGCATTTATGCCATAGGAGATGTGTTAGATACACCTGCCCTAGCCCACGTTGCTACTGCAGAAGGGATTACTTGTGTAGAGAAAATCTCAGGAATGGATGTCCGTCCTATTAACTATAATATTATCCCTTCATGTACTTATTGCGTACCTGAGGTAGCTAGTGTCGGTATGACAGAGGCTCAAGCTAAGGAGGCAGGGCATGAACTAAAAGTCGGTAAGTTTCCTTTCTCAGCATCTGGTAAGGCCAGTGCCTCTGGAGCAAAAGAAGGTTTTGTCAAGATGGTTTATGATGCTAAATATGGTGAACTTCTTGGAGCTCATATGATAGGTAGCAATGTGACTGAGATGATAGCAGAAATAGTAGCTGCTATGAATCTAGAGACGACAGGACATGAGTTACTCAAGGCAGTCCATCCGCATCCAACTATGAGTGAAGCAGTTATGGAAGCTTCAGCAGCGGCATACGGCGAGGTTATACATTTATAAGTGCCTAATTTCTAATTACTATTAGAGCCTTTTCTTAGGGATGGCCTAGATATTTTTTGGGTTTAGGCTCGTCTTAGCATTTCGCATAGCAGAGTAAAATCAAACTGGGAATCAAAGGTCCGATACCTAATGATTAGAGGCAAACTGATCTTTGTATGACTTTCAAATACGCCTGCATATTTATACGGTCAGACTAACAGAAATAATAAGATTTTGACTAAAGGTTAGTTGTGGTGTGATACACCAGAACTTAAAAGTAAAAGGGTTGGATTGAAAGGGAAAATTTTTCGGCGGAACCGCTTAGAATTCGATTAGAATTTCTTCTAGATTGTATCCAGCGAAAATACCTCCACCATTAGTGATATTGGTATGGTAGTTATAGAAAGTCTTTTCGCTATCTGGAAGACTGCTTTCTTGTACACTGATGAGATAGTTGTAATAATCTATAGATACTGCCCATACTTTCAAGGTGTATTTGTTTGAAGCATTTGAAGATGAGCTTGTATCTCCACCTGGCAGAGTAGAAGTACTTGATTGATCTGATCTAATTGTAATATTATCTAGATCAACAATTATAGATCCTGATTGATCACTTTGAGCAGGCACTGCTCCCTTAAAACCATTAAACTTTCCAAATTGCTGAGTGAAATTAGCCTCTTCTGTAGAACTGGCTGCATCATTGTTCGTATCAGAATCACCTCCACCTAGAGCCTCTGTTTGATCAAGTTCTGTTTTATCTTCTACGATTGGTAACAGTTCATAAGCATAGAAGTTTTCTCTTGCTTCATCTTCTATTACTTCTATAGAAATATGCTTAGAGTCTGGGGTAAGTTCTATTACTTCTGCTGAGGCATGCAATACCTTGGGCACATAAGTACGTGCTGTAATGACTTCTTCATCTACTTCTACTGTCAGCTGGTAGTTTCTTCCCTCTGCAGGTCTATTAGATCTAGTATATCGACCATTGCCTTCATGTTGTAGGTAGAAAGATTGAATTTCCTCATCTACGTTAGAGTCGGTGTCTGCCATTACCGCAATATGCACAGAGGCGTTTTCTACGGGCTTGAAGTCACTATTGTCAAAAATGGACTTAGAGTAGTTTAATTGAACGACCCACATTGAATCAGCAGATACTATAGAATTTACAACTACAAAGGGCTTGTACTCACTTTGGTCCACCTGAATTTCAGTTTCACAGGCTGAGAAAGCTAAGATAAGTAATATGTAAAAGTTGTATCGCATCGCTTGATACACTAATATAGCGTTAATGTCAGACTATTACAAATATAACTCTGTGTACTACCAAGAGTACTTGACATTAATTTGAGGGAAGATTGGGTAAAGAGATACCTCTTTTACAGCTATTGGAGGATTAGATCCAGCAGGTTGCTCCTCTATGTAGCTAAAAAAAGGATTACGATTATTGTAGGCATTATGTATACCTAAGGTATATTCAAAGTAATTACCATTAGCTTGTTCTCTTCTGACTGAGTATCCAAGATTCAATTTGTGGTAATTTGAAAGTCTTATGTTGTTCCGTCCTCTTTCATCCAGTATTGGATTGCCTTCAATGTCTGGAATGGCAGACTCTGCTAATGTCCACAGGTTTCCATTACCGAATACCCAGCTTGCAAAGAGTTTATGATTTTCATCGAATCTATATTCTAGGTAGCTGGATATATTATGGGGTCGGTCATATTTATAGGGGTAAGTAATTTCTGGCTCGTTAGCGTAGAACTTAAATGTCCTTTCTGACCTACTCAGTGTATATCCTAGAAGGTAGGTAAACCTGCCTCTTTCATAGTTAAATTGAAACTCCAAACCGTAAGCTCTGCCCCTGCCTATTTCCACCCGATCTTCCCAATTTTTCTCATCAGTATCTCTATTGAAGACGGGGTGGTCAGTAACAATAGCCTGGATGATCTCATAGGGATTTCTGTAGGCAATCAAGTTGTCGTAGAGATTATAAAATGCTCCTATCTGCAATGACCATGTTTTTGATGAGATGTATTTATAGGTACTAGAAAAGAGTTGCGAAGATTCTGGAGCAACTCGACTTGTACTTGGTACCCAAAGGTCACTAGGTAGACCAGAGCTAGGATTAACAAGCAGATGCAAAAACTGGCTCATACTCGAATAAGAAAAGTTGATTTGGTTTCGAGATCTTGAATATTTCAAATTCACTCTCGGTTGAAAATAGTTATAGCTTACATCTTCGAGACCAAAAAAGTAGTTGTAACGTAAGCCGGATTTCAGAGTCCAATTTGAAGTAAGGTCCAAGGTGTTTTCTATGTAACAGAAAGCCTCATTGGAAAGATAAGTGGAGTCCGCTACTCTCTCGAATGGATCTAAACAAGTGTTTGCTTCCAGTATAGAAGGTGCACTACTATGATTAATTATGCCTGCACCAAAATTAAATTTTCCTATCCTAGAACCAAAGTAGTCTAAGGCAACTTGTGCTATTCTGTCAGACTGTTGAGAAATGGCATTGACATCTAGTTTAGAATTACTTTGATCCTGAATACTGGTAACACTATTAGCTGATCTAGAGTCAAAGTCAAAAGTGGAAACGCCTATCTTAGAATGCAAGAAAACCTTATCACTAAGGGCAACATTGTAGTTTATAGCAAACAGGCGATTTTTCCATTTTACTTCATTCAGATCAATGAACGAAAGTTCTGCTTGATCAATTTTCTCCCTTTCTAACCGTATGTCATCTCTCCCTGAATAAACTGTAAAACTGATGCGATTAGAAGGAGAAAACCAATGTGATAGCTTAGAATAGAAATCATTATATGAGAATTCCGTATCAACAAAACCAGAACTTTTAGGGAGTAATGCATTAGCATATAATCCTACGATGCTAATGCGGCCATTTAGCATAATAGAGGTTTTGGGAGAGATGGGTCCTTCTATAAATCCTTTCAAGTTCTCAAAGTTCAGAGAGGCTGAACGGTTTACGGTATTTCTATTGCCATCTTTCAGACGTATATCCAATGCTGAACTTAATTTACCTCCGAACCGTGCTGGAATATCTCCTTTATATAGGTCGGCATGCTTGATAGTTTCAGAACTGAATATAGACGACAACCCTCCTAGGTGACTGGCTTCATAGATTGGTAATCCATCTATAAGTATAATGTTTTGATCAGGGCCTCCACCTCGTACTGTAAATCCATTCTGTGCCTCAGAGCCTACGGAGACGCCGGGAATAAATCTTACACTTGAGAGGAGGTCACTCCTTCCTCCGATACCCGTAATGGGACTTTCGGGCCTATAATCCATTGGTGTAGGATTAGAGAGATCATTCAGTGATCTGATAGTATCACTAATAATAACTGTGGTCAATTCATTGTCTGAGGTTATAGAGATATTCAAGCTGCTGCCTAGTAGATTTTGGACGGCTATCGCTTTGGTTTTATAACCTAGATAGCTTACAAAGAGGCTGTCAACCTCCTCTGTTATTCTCAGACTGTAGTAGCCTTCCTCATTAGAATATGTGCCGCTGGAGCTAGTGTGATAGACCGCTACTGCTTGTAATGACTCTCCACTAGCCTCATCTGAAATGATACCAGATATGATCCTCTTTTGCTTGGAGAAGAACTGTAGTTTGTTACTTGATTGATTGATCTGGACTTCTATTTCGAGTTGCTCTTCAATAGTCTCAATGAGTCGAGCTAAAGGGATTTGTGTTCTCGTAAGTAGGAGTTGATCTGATAAGTCTACTGTGAGAGGGTTGTATGAGCAGAAAAAATCGCTTTGATTTTCTATGCTTTTAATGGCACTTTCTAAGGTGACCTGAAGACTATCAAATTTCAAAGTAGGCAGATCAGCATTCTCTTGAGCCAGCAAGTTTACTGATAAGAATACAGCACATACTAGTACATGTACTCTCCTGATCATGCGAGGACTATTGGCAAGTTAAATTCGAGATCGTAACTTCTTGGTTAGCTATAGCATAGTTGAAGTTCATATGGCTAGCTAATTCTTCTAAGACTTGGTTGATGGTCTCATTAGAGAATCGCGTACGTATAGAGCAGTTAGCCAGATTAACAGTTTGGTCATCAAGTTTGAACTGAACACCATAGTGATTAGACAAAGCTGACATAACACTAGAGAAGTCAGAATTCTCGAAGACTAGCTCTTTATTCTTCCAACTCAACTGATTATTCTGAGTCATTTTATGTTTAGTGATAGATCCCATTACTTTAGAAACCTGATCTCCTTTTTGTAAGGTTATCACTCTATTAAGAGTATGGAATTCTACTGTTCCAGAATAGATAGCAATCTCAAACTTGTCTTGTTGATTGACTACATTGAATGAAGTTCCTAGGACTTTGATAAAGTCATTGTCATTTAGTTCAATGACGAAAGGTCTTTCTTTATCAGGACTGATGTCAAAGAAGCCTTCCCCTTGGAGAGCCACTCTTCTCTCTGATTCGAAATCAGATTTCAGTTCTAGACTAGATCCACCATCTCTTAGCCAAATATTCGATTTGTCTTGCAATTCAAAAGCTAAGAGCGCATTATCAGCTTTGTAGACGGTTGGTGTTTTTTCATTGTTTAATACAAAGTATCCGATTATAGCAAGAATAGAAATTATACCTAGTAAGTACCACAATACATTCGAGCTTTTCTTCGACTTTTTGATTGGTTGAGGACT
Organism: uncultured Saprospiraceae bacterium; assembly: GCA_937921825.1. Taxonomy (GTDB): domain Bacteria; phylum Bacteroidota; class Bacteroidia; order Chitinophagales; family Saprospiraceae; genus RFSX01. The sequence goes on along the minus strand of CAKZVK010000073.1, from coordinate 55,702 downwards.
GCTGTCCATCTGTGCCTCTACTAACTTCCAAGCTTTGTGCTTATCGTATTGTTTGTAAGGCTTTGTCTCAGGGCTACCCTTTTGAGATAACTGCTGAAGCAATTCAATGTTATCGGCTGATTCCTTTTTCCAAGCCTCCAATGCCTCATATTCTTCCTTAGAGGCTTTGTCGTTGAGTACTTGTAATAATATTTTATCTATATCCATTATAAGGTCTGCTTTTAACTGCCTTTGGCATATTCAGTTCTCAATATTTTCAGTGCTTTCAACATATGGTTCTCAACGGTTTTGATCGAAATACCTTCTTTTGATGCTATTTCTGCGTAAGATAGTCCATTAAGTTTGTGGAGTGCAAACACATTTCTGCATTTAGGAGGCAAATGTCGGAGTAAACTACTCAGGCCCTCTAAACTCATGTATTTATTACTTTCTGACGACAATTCGTCCTTTGCATTATCTACTTCTTTCCAGTTTTCAAGGGCTGTCTTGTAAGCCTTCTTGGACCTGCAATATTCAAATACCTTGTTCTTGACAGAAGTAAATAGAAAAGACTGCAAAGTCCCATTGATCGTGAGTTGATTATTATTCTTCCAGAGGTGTAGAAATACGTCTTGCACGAGATCTTCTGATACGAGATCATTATGCAATAAGGAATTAGCATAATTACATAGAGGTACGTAATGTGCCATGAATGTGTCCTTGAATTCCATTTTGTCTTTAAAAATCAATGGGATTTAATCTATTTGCCTTAGAATTACATTATGAAGGTAAAATATACTTTAATGACTAACCTCATCAAGGCCAAGAATTAAATTACAATGTCTTCACAAACATTACTTTCATAATAGAAAGAACATAACAAGGTTAAATGAAAAAAGGATATCTCTCGTTATTAGGCTTTTCAATGTTCTTGATAGGTATATTGGGTTTAGTTCTGAGCTTGGTAGGACTAGACTTAAGTATGCTTTCTTTCGCCTCTTCTATAAATAGAACTTTCGGTCTAGTCATCAAGCTATTATTGATCTTTTTTGGGATGATTATCCTCTATGTGAGTAAGACTGGTAGTCGAGTAGACTAAGGAATAAAAAAGGCCACCGATAACATCGATGACCTTTTTTGACCAACATTACAACAATGTTTTAATAGTTGTATTTCTTGCCTTTGACGGTTGCTATTATAGAGCCTGCAACCTTATAGGGATCTGCATTAGAAGCAGGTCTTCTGTCCTCTAACCATCCTTTCCACTTATTTTCTACTGCGGCAATAGGAATTCTTATAGAGGCACCTCTATCTGAAACTCCATATGAAAACTTATTAATGGACTGTGTCTCATGCTTACCTGTCAGTCTTAGTTCATTATGTGCACCATAGACAGCGATAGCTTGCTTGATTCTATCATTAGGAGCAAACTTCTCGCAGATAGCCTCAAAGTCTTTTTTCTTACCCGAGGTTCTTAGTTTCTTGTTTGAGAAATTAGCGTGCATTCCTGATCCATTCCAGTCACCCTTGATAGGCTTAGGGTGATATTCTATGTAATAGCCATACTGCTCCGTCAATCTATCTAGAAGGTATCTTGCTATCCATATTTCATCACCTGCTTTCTTGGCCCCTTTGGCAAAGAGTTGGAATTCCCATTGGCCACAAGCAACTTCCTGATTGATACCCTCAAAATTTAGACCCGCTGCGATACATAGATCTGCATGCTCTTCTACGATGTCTCTACCGTGAGTATTTCTTCCTCCTACAGAACAGTAGTATAGACCCTGTGGACCTGGATAACCTCCAACCGGGAAGCCTAAAGGCTGCAAGGTCGCTGTATCCATAATGAAATACTCTTGCTCAAACCCAAACCAATAATCATTATCGTCATCATCTATAGAGGCTCTACCATTAGAGGCATGAGGTGTTCCGTCTGGATTAAGAACTTCTGTCATTACGATGTATCCATTAGTCCTTGCCGGATCAGGATAGATCGCTACTGGCTTTAGTAGACAATCAGAATTACTTCCTGATGCCTGCTGAGTGGATGAGCCATCAAAAGACCACACTGGACAGTCTTTTAGTTTTCCGCTAAAGCCTTCGATGACCTTAGTCTTACTTCTCATATTTTGAGTGGGTAAGTATCCATCTAGCCATATGTATTCTAGCTTGGATCTTACTTTCGTTTTGATTGTACGTTTTGTTGCCATGATGTGTTTATTAATTTTGGGTCGAAAATACTCTCTGATTTCTGATATTATTTAAATCAATAATCAATAACTGTAATGCTCAATGCAATTCCTCCTTTTTAATCTTCTGAATATCAATATATTAGTGTAATTTTTAGTGTAATGCCCATAGCCAAGTTTTCAGCTTTACAAAAATTGATCTCAAGTCTTACCAAAGCGGAGAAAAGACACTTTGTGCTCTATGTCAATAGATTAGAGAGTAATAAAGGCGTCTTGTTCGTAAGGCTCTTTAATCTCATGGAAAATAATGAGGAGAGAGCGGAAGCTTTTTTCTTCAAGAAGTTACAACCGATTACAAAGGCCCAATTCCTTTATACCAAACGCCATCTATACAGCCAACTGCTGAAGAGCCTGAGACTGGTCTCTACTACAAGAAGCGAGACGTTCAAGATCAGACAGAAACTAGACTATGCAGATATGCTCTACAGCAGAGGGCTATACTATGAAAGCCTTGCTATTCTTAATACGATTAAAGAAGCCGAAAAGGAATCCTTACACCTACTCCATCTAGAAGTGGCAGAACTGAAAAAGAAAATCGAGTCTAGGCATATCACCAGGAGTCGGAAGAATAGGAACAGAATGGAATCCTTAATAGAGCAATCTAATAGGCTACAATCACTGACCAATATAGAATCTAATCTTTCGGGGATATCCTTAGAGGTCCAAGGTCTCTATATCAAATGGGGTTTTGCTAAAAACGAAAGAGATACCCTGATTTATCAGGTCTACTTTAAGAGCAAGATACCGAGCTATGAATATGTAAGACCATCTATACAGGCGACAGTTCTCTGGCATCAATCCCACGTTTGGTTTCACTACATGAATCTCAATTTTCACTACACTTACAGACATGCAATGAAGTGGGTCTTGCTAATGGAACAGGAGGGAACGGCTTTTCATAATGACCCTGATCTCTATATGAGGGGCTATCATTACATATTGACAAGTTGCTTCTATCTGAATAGGGAGGATAAGTACCTGTATTGGTATCAGAAGTATAAGTTATTCCGGAAAGAGCACATGGATACTTTTAACCCTACTACTCTCCTACTGGACTTTTGCTATTATGATAACGCTGAGATTAATCAGATGATCATACGGAATCGATATCCCAAGCTGTCGGACTTCCGAGAGTCGTTGGAGGCAAAGATTCTGAAGCTATCAGATAAGCTAGATTTCCATAGAATCTTGATGTTTTACTACAAGCTAGGAATGATATACAGTTATCGAGGAGAATACGAAATGGCTCTAGAGTACTTTAATAAGATCATAGATCAGCCGGATAAGCAGCTTAGAAATGATATATTTAGCTATGCTAGACTTATTCAACTCATGTGTCATTATAGAATAAACAATTTTAATCTTGTACTTAATCTGCTTCCAAGTGTTCGAGCGACTTTCGAAAATAACAATAGAATGAATGCTGTAGTAGAACAGATAATTAGTTTTTTGCGAAGAGGCAGTAATGCTTTGAACTTTGGTATACAGAACATGATCTCTTCTAGTGTAGAAAAGGTAGAAGCACAGCGTTCTCATCAGTATAACAAAGTTGCTTTCCTGTATTATGATTTTAGTACTTGGTTACTAAGTATCGGAAAGTCCCAGTCTATAGAAAGGATAAAGAAAGATTTGGGATAAATTGAGGAATAACGTTTTTATAGCACTTTTGATCTTGTGGACTTCTAGTCTATACTCGCAAGAGCTCCCTCAGTCTATCTGGGATCAAGTAGAATCTTACATCGAAGACTTAGATGATGAAGTGGATCTATCAGTACTCTTTGATAGATTAGAATTGCTCTATGCGCATCCTTATGATATCAATCAGGTTAGCTATGATGAACTGCAGGAGTTGCGTCTACTGAGTGAGATTCAGATTAATGATTTGTTAGCTCATAGAGAGCAGTTTGGTGATTTGTTAATGATAGAGGAACTACAAGCTATTCCAAGTTTCAATGTCGTAGACATAAACAGAATTCGGTTATTCTTCAGTGTTGCCGATACCAAGAGGATACCGCTTTCTATAGATCAGATGTTACTAAGGTCTAAGCAAGAAGTCTTTCTAAAATGGGGTCAGACACTAGAAGACAAAGCAGGTTTTGTCTCAGAGGAAGGTGAAGACCCTAGATATCTAGGAGATAAGAATAAGCTACAGTTACGATACAGAGGGAACTATGAATATAAGCTGCGCTATGGTTTAATCATAGAAAAGGATGAAGGGGAGCAGTTGTTTTCTGATACTATCTATAAGGGATTGGATTACCTGACGGCACATGTCTACCTTAAGGACTATTCGACCCTATTTAAGGACATAGCATTGGGAGATTTTTCTATTTCTATGGGACAGGGGCTGATAGCACATAATGGTTTCGGAGCAGGTAAGAGTGCTTGGGTGACTGATATCAAAAGAGGTGGTAGAGCCTTGAGGCCCTATACTTCAGTTACTGAAAATGGTTATCACCGTGGTATAGGCGTAACATTGAGACCTAGAGATAGATTTGAGTTAACGCTATTCGGCAGTCAAGTAAATAGAGATGGAAATCTACAAGAAAATACAGAGGACCCTGATGAGCCTATTCTTTTCTTCTCTTCATTACAGACCAGTGGTGCACATAGGACTATAGGAGAAAAAGAGGATAAAGGAGTTGCTAAGTTGACTTCTTTTGGCTCAATTATAAAATACCTTGGTCCTAATTATAACATCGCTCTCAATCACTCTAATAGCAGCTTGTCACAGCCAATAGTCAGATCTGATGCGAGATATAATCTTTTTCGATTCAGCGGACGACATCTAGCGAATACAAGCATAGATTACAGCTGGAGAATTAGGAATGTACATTTGTTTGGAGAATCAGCCTACTCCTCTGATGGGGGCACTGCGCATTTATCTGGTGCTTTGATTGGCTTGGATAGCAAAATGAGCTTAGCCCTGCTCTATAGGAACTATGGTGTCGGATACAATTCTATAAACCCTAATGCCTTCGGTGAATCCAGTTTAGTCAATAATGAGTCTGGCTTCTATCTAGGTCTAGAATTTTCTCCTAGTAATAGATGGAAGATCAGAACTTACGCAGATCTATGGAGACATCCTTGGTTGCGAGCAAGAATTGCCAATCCTTCTTCTGGTAAAGAATATCTTGTCAGAGTAGATTACTTTATCAAGCGTAAGCTGTCTGTATATGTGCAGTATTTTTATGAGGATAAATTACAGAACCTTAGGCTAGATGATCCAGGAGCAGCAACTAAGCTCAATGTGGGTAGACAACAGCAAAGACATAAGCTCAGAATTCATTTTAGTAATAAGGTCAGTAAGTTTTTAGAACTTAGAAATAGATTGGAGTTTACCAGTTTTGAGAATCCAAATGGAATATCTAAAGGGTATCTGCTTTTCCAAGATGTGCTCTACAAACCATGGAATAGTCCTCTTTCCTTTACTGCTAGGTTTGCACTGTTTGACACTGATGATGGCAATAGCAGACTATATGCGTATGAAAATTCTATTCTCTATGAGTTTGGTATCCCCACCTACTCTGGCAGAGGTATGAGATACTATATCAACTTACGATATAAAGCACTTCGAAATACGACTTTAGAATTCAGGATAGCTCGTACCACAAAAGATAGAGGAAACAATGGTTCTGGGTTAGAAGCCATAGATGGTAGAACACGAACGGATATCAAAGCTCAGATCCGTCATCGCTTCTAATTGTAGAGTAAGTACTTTTTTCTCATCAAAGTGAATTCCAAGATATCTGCCTGCCATAGAGCACGAATTTCTTCCGCAGAGTAGCCCTTGATTATCATATCCTTCAGCTTATCTGTACCAGCTAAGAGATTAAAGAAGTTATCATCATTGAAAAACGGCTCGCCTTGAGCTTTCAGTTTATTATAGAACTCTATAAGATAGCCTAGATCTAATTGGTTAGTGCTAGGTTTTACTCTACTGAGATCTAAACCATGACATAGTTTGTTTTCATGCTTTGGGTACTTTGCACCTTCAGTCGATACAGGTGTAAAACTATGGTCCCCTTTATAGCTGGGATGTCCTACTTGTTGGAATGGAATAGACGTTCCTCTACCTACACTAACAGTCGTTCCCTCAAAGAAGCAAAGAGAGGGATAATGACCAATAGCAATATTGTTTGGCAAGTTTGGTGAGGGTTTTATAGGGAGTATGTAGCTGGAGTCATGGGTATAGTTTTCTATCTCTATGACTTTAAGGTTGGCTTTTAGATTATTGGGTAACCATCCTTCACCGTTTATCATGAGGGCATACTCTCCTATAGTCATTCCATAAACTACAGGTACTTTATGTTTACCTACGAAACTAGAAAAGCCATCTTCGAGGACAGGGCCATCTATATACTGACTGAGAGGATTCGGTCTATCTAGCACTATTAGAGGTACATTGTTTTCTGCGGCGGCCTCCATTACATAATGCAGTGTGGAGATATAGGTATAAAATCTAACGCCTACATCTTGTATGTCGAAAATTAGGATATCTATATCTGCAAGATCGGTAGCTTTCGGCTTTTTGTTTTTACCGTAGAGGCTGATTATATCGATTCCCGTATTGGTGTCCTTCCCATCTGAGATCAGTTCGCCTGCGTCTGCCTTTCCTCTGAATCCATGTTCTGGTGCAAAGATTTTTACTACTTTAAAATTATACTTCGTAAGAAAGTCTACGAGGTGTAAGTTTTGTACCGTGCTGGTCTGATTCACGATGACACCTATTTTTTTGCCTTCAAGCTGTGGTAGATAGAGCTGTGTTCTTTCAGATGCTGGGGTTATTCTACCCTCAGAGGTTTGGCCTTTGCTGGTAGTATTGATACAAGCAAAACAAATTAAGACGATCAGAACACTTAGGGAAAACGACTTCATGCTACAATGTATATCTATCATCAGTATAATTCCAGATTTAATACATATTTAAGTTTATTGATATATTAGTTTTGTCAGAGATGAAAAGAGTTTATGCCGTTATAGATCTGGAAACAACAGGAGGGATTCCCAAACGGGATAAGATAACAGAGATCGCTATCATTCTTTTCGATGGCTCTGAAATAATAGATGAATATCAGACACTGATAAACCCTGAGCGATCTATCCCACCCAACATAACACGGATTACAGGCATAGACAATGCGATGGTAGAAGATGCTCCTAAGTTCTATGAGGTCGCCAAGAAGGTGATAGAGATGACGAAAGGAACCATCTTCGTCGCTCATAATGTTCGGTTTGATTATCAGTTTTTGAGAGCAGAATTTAGAGCCTTAGGCTATACTTATACGAGAAGGAATCTATGTACTGTAAGACTTTCGCGTAAAGCCTTTCCGAGATTAAAGTCTTATAGTCTCGGTAACTTGATCAGATACTTTAAGATAGAAGTAGACAATAGACACCGTGCCTATGATGATGCCTGGGCTACAACTATTATCCTAGAGAAAATCTTCCGAGAACAAGGCGACAAGCAAGAGGTCAAGCAACTGGTCAATGAAGGCCTACAGCTGACGAAGTTACCTAAGGCACTCAATCCTGACGATATAGAGAATATCCCTGAGTCCTGCGGCGTCTATTATTTTTCTGACAGTAAGGGTTTCGTAATCTATATCGGTAAGAGTATCAATATCAAAGAACGTGTCAAACAACACTTCTCTAAGCAGACTAGGAAGACGGATAAGCTCTTTGAGAAAGTAGCGAATATCGCTTACGAAATAACTGGGAGTGAATTGGCTTCCCTACTCAAGGAGTCTAAAGAAATTAAAGATGTCCAGCCAGAGATCAATAAAATTCAGAAAACCAAAAACTACAACTATGCTGTAGTAAAGGACTCTGATAAATCTGGTTATTTCTATTATAAAGTAGTCAAGGCTGATAAGGCGGAAAAACCACTCTCCTACTATGGGGCAAGAAAATCAGCTCTATCTCACATAGAGCAAATTGGAGAGCATATGTCCCTCTGCCAGAAGGTCAATAAAATAGATAGTTCTAAGAATACCTGCTTTAACTATGAGTTGCAGAAATGTGCGGGCGCCTGTATTGGTGAAGAGCCCCCTTATGAATATAATGAGCGATTCATGGAAAGTATGGTCTATATGAATAGACTCTTTGAAGAGAATTTTTTTGTAATGGAACTGGGTAGATCTGCAGAAGAAAGAGCAGTTTTCCTTGTAGAGGAAGGACACTATCGTGGTTATGGCTATGTCGATGTCGCAGATAGTCAATACGGAATAGAGGAGCTCAAGGAATGTATTAAGTACGAATTGCCAAATCCTGAAGCAGATCTAATTTTACGTAATTACCTTTGGAGTCATGAATCGCTGGAAGTGATTCACTTTTAGTCTTGTGACTAAGCATTTTGAGCGAGGAGACTTTTCATTTCCGCTTGCAAGACTTGTGCATTCTCTCTGGCTTTCTCGGCGAAGTCTGGACCATCACCTGCATAGATAATGCCTCTAGAAGAATTAACGATTAAGCCGACATGGTCATTCATACCATATTTTGCCACCTCACTAAGACTTCCTCCTTGTGCACCTATACCAGGTACTAGCAAGAAGTGGTCAGGTATGGTTTTTCTGATTTCTGTAAAGTAATCTGCCTGTGTGGCTCCTACTACAAACATTAAATTATCAGCGGTCCCATAACTACTGCAAGTTTCCAGTACCTGCGTGAAGAGTTTTTTTCCTTGCGTATCTTCTATATGCTGGAAATCTTGACTGCCTTTATTGGAGGTAAGACCTAGGATTATTATCCATCGATCTTCATATTCTAGAAATGGGGAGATAGAATCTTCACCCATGTATGGTGCTACCGTAAGCGCATCTGCATCATAGTATTCAAAGAAACTCTTGGCGTACAATCTAGATGTATTGCCTATGTCTCCTCTTTTTGCATCAGCTATAACTAAGATGTCTTCAGGTATATAATCAATAGTCTTCTTTAAGGACTCCATACCTTTTGGTCCCATCGCTTCATAGAAAGCAGTATTAGGCTTGTAAGCTATAACTAGATCTTTAGTAGCCTCTATAATCTGCTTATTGAATTCAAAGATGGGGTCTTCTTCAGACAGTAAATGCTTAGGGATTCTAGTGAGATCGGTATCTAATCCGACACATAGAAAAGATTGCTTGGCCAGGATGTTTTCGTGAAGTGCTTTTCTACTCATAAGCTTAGGCTGTCACTCCGTTGACTGCAATGACATCTTTAATCTGAGGCATCTTGGATTTGATAGTTTGTTCTATCCCTGCTCTCATAGTCATCGCTGACATAGAACAATTAATACAGTTGCCGAGCCACTTGACCTGTACAGTGAGGTCATCAGTTACTGTCACGACTTCTATGTCTCCGCCATCTACTTTGAGATGTGGTCTTACTTCCTCTAGAAGGGAGTCTATTTCCTTGACTAACTGCGCTCTTTCAGAATCTGACATGCTCATTATTATTAATGTAAAGGTAGTTGTTCAGACTTTTAATTTTGCATATTCATCCCAACGATTTTAGTCGGCGGCAGGACCTCATTTCTTACTTGAATCTGCGAAGCAGCATTTCTGGCTAGGTCCAGATAGAACTTCTGTATAGGGGATTCATCATCCATCACTATCGGCGAGCCAAGATCACTTTGCTCTCTGACTTGTGTGAATAATGGTAGCTGACCGAGTAAGACACTATTAGACATTTTTGCAAGGGTTTTACCACCGCCCTGGCCAAAGATCTTGTATCTCTTTTCTGGCATATCATCAGGAATAAACCACGACATGTTTTCTACCACTCCTACAATAGGTACTTTGATATTCTCTAGCCTGAACATATTCATAGCTTTGATAGCATCGGCAACAGCTACTTCCTGAGGTGTCGTCACGATGATCGCTCCAGTCAATGGAATGGTCTGTACCAGTGATAATTGGATGTCTCCTGTCCCTGGTGGAAGATCTATAATGAGATAATCCAATTCTGGCCAAATGACCTCATTGATAAACTGCTTTATGATACCTCCCAGTCTTGGTCCTCTGAGAACTACCGCTTGCTGAGGTTCTACCAGGTTGCCAATAGAAATTGTATGCAGACCATATTGCTCTATAGGTAGTATTCTATGTCTGCCGTAGAGCTGCTTTATGGTAGGTTTTTTATCCTTGATATTAAGCATGGTAGGAACAGAAGGTCCGTATAGATCTGCATCCATAAGACCAACCTTTGCACCCAGTTTACTCAGGCCTAAAGCTAGATTAGTAGAGACAGTAGATTTTCCTACGCCACCCTTACCTGAGGCTACAGCTATGATGTTCTTTATTTGGGCGAGGGGTCTTTCTACATTTTCTTGTGTGAAGTGTATGTCTAGATTTGCATCAGGGTAGATGGCGGACACAGCTGTGTGAATCTTTTCATGCAGCTCGAACTTTGCAGTTTCTGCAAGACCTTGTGTATTTACAGAAAAGGAAATATCGCTATCAGCAATCTTGAAGTCCTTGATCAGTTTCATAGATATAAGATCATTCCCAGATTTGGGATCTATGACAGTTCTGAGGGCTTCTACGACTTTATTATTATCTATCTGCATACGATATTTTAACAGAAAACTGACTAAAGAGTTCCCTTCTCCACAGTGTTAATTTAATAGTACCAAACATAGTCAAAATGATTAATATGATTATTATTTAATAGACTAGATAGTTGATACCTTTGATAGCAATATGGCGCAAGTAAATGAAGGTTTATAGAGATATAGAGCAGTTAGAGAGCCTAAGTCAGACAGTGATTACCATTGGTTCCTTTGATGGAGTACATAGTGGACATCAACGTATTCTGTCGCAATTGAGGGATGTGGCAAGAAAAACTGGAGGAGAGACACTGGTGGTGACTTTCCATCCTCATCCTAGATCTATCGTCTATCCTAAGGACAAAACACTGCGCCTACTATCTACGCTAGAAGAGAAGATTAGATTATTCGAAAGCTATGGGATTGATAATCTCGTCATTCTTCCATTTACCGTAGAGTTCTCCCAGATACAACCTTTAGAGTATGTAGACCTGATCGTCAGGAAGTTCAGACCTTCACATATAGTTATAGGTTATGATCATCGTTTTGGACTGAATAGAGCAGGAGACATAAATCTCCTCAAGCAGAAAGCTTCTGACTACAGCTATGAGGTTATCGAAATAGAAAAGCAAGAAATAGAGGCAATAACGATTAGCTCTACTAAGATAAGAGAGGCTCTTCAGCAGGGAGCACTAGAAACAGCTAATGCTCTCCTAGACAGGCCTTATGGTCTTACCGGCACTGTCGTAAAAGGCAGGCAACTCGGTACTGAGCTCGGTTTTCCTACCGCAAACATTGCAGTAGAAAACCGATATAAGCTAATCCCGCAGAATGGCATATACGTATGCAGAATAGAGATAGCTAGCAAAAGGTATGATGGCATGCTCTACATAGGTGTCGTCCCTACTCTGAATGATAAAGAAGTGCAGACCATTGAAGTGAATATTTTTGATTTTGATGAAGATATCTATGATCAGAAAATCTCAGTATATTTTCTCAAGTACCTCAGAGGAGATGAGAAGTTTGATAGCCTAGACGCTTTGAAGGCGCAGCTAGCTTTGGATAAGGAAAACACTTTAGCCTACTTTGATAAGGTCAGAAGTAACGAGAAGGACTTAGACACTACCATAGCTATTTTGAACTATAATGGACGAGATCTATTAGAGACGTTTATGCCTTCAGTCTCCTATTCTTCAGAAGGGCTATTCAGCAGTACAGTGATAGATAATAATAGCTCTGATGATTCTGTGGAGTTTATGCAGGAGTGGTTTCCAGAAGTAGATATCGTCGCACTGGATAAGAATTATGGATTTGCTGGGGGCTATAATAAGGGCCTCGAACAGGTGCAGTCTAAATATATCGCTTTTTTGAATTCGGATGTGCAAGTACAGAATGGTTGGTTGACACCACTGGTTGAGTATTTAGAGAAGCATCCAGATATAGGGGCAGTTATGCCTAAGATTCTTTCTTATGAGGAGAAGCATAAATTTGAGTATGCAGGTGCTGCAGGCGGTTATATGGATGCCTTAGCGTATCCTTATTGCAGGGGTCGATTGTTTGATGTAGTGGAAGAAGATAAGGGGCAATATGATAAAGCAGTATCAGAGCTAGATTGGGTCAGTGGAGCAGCTTTTATTATGCGCACAGAGTTGTTTAATGCTTTGGGTGGTTTTGACGAAGACTTCTTTGCGCATATGGAAGAGATAGATCTATGCTGGCGTATCAGGAATGCAGGTTATAAACTAGCCGTCTTACCTTCTTCAGTTGTCTATCATCTTGGTGGAGGCACCTTGAGTTACAATAATCCGAAGAAGACTTTTTTGAATTTCCGAAATAGCCTTTATACACTATTTAAGAATGACAGCTTAGTAAACCTGCTATGGAAAATTCCATCACGCTTAGTCTTAGATGGAGTAGCAGGTGTCAAATTTTTATTGAGTTTTGATATCAAAAACTTCTTGTCTATCATTAAGGCGCATTTTTCTTTCTATGCTCATGTAGGATCCTTGATAAGAAAAAGAAAAGAGGTGAAGCAAAAAGTCTCTGCTTGTGCTATTGGTCCTAAACCAAATTACGATAGGCCTTCTAATTCCATTGTCTTCAGTTATTATATTTTCGGCAAAAAGAAATTCTCTGATCTTAAAGGATAAGCGTAAGTAGAAGCTATGAAGAAGAAACGATGGATAATTTTGCATGAGGACGAAGATCTTATCATCGTGGATAAGCCAGCACCATATCTAACGATCCCAGATAGATATGATCAAACCATTCCATCTCTTGTAGGCAAGCTATCCGAGAACCGAGATCAAGTATTTGTCAATCATAGATTGGATAAAGAAACAAGTGGGCTGATACTCTTTACCAAGAATGAAGGGGCACACAAAAAGATGTCTGAAGCTTTTGAATCAAGAACTATAGAGAAATACTATTATGGTCTGGTACATGGTGCTCCTCCAGAAGAAGTAGGACTTATAGACTTAGGAATTTCTGCAGCACCCGGTAAGCGTAAAGGCATGATTATAAATGAGAATGGCAAACCTAGTCAGACTAAGTATAGAGTAATAAATCAGTGGTCGAGATATGCGCTAATAGAAGCAAAATTAATCACAGGAAGACAGCATCAGATTCGAGTGCATATGCGGGCTATAGGCTGCCCACTAGTCTCAGACAAGTTATATGGTGATGGCAATAGCTTTTTCCTCTCAGACATAAAGCGAAAGATGAATCGCTCTTCTGAAAGAGAAGAACAACCTTTATTGTCCAGAGTCGGGTTGCATGCACACAAATTGGAGTTTGCCCACCCTACAACAGGGGCCAGCTTAGAATTTGAATCGAAATTACCTAAGGATATGAAAGCTGTCGTCCATCAATTGACTAAGCTGGGTTAGTCTAACTTTGTAACCCATTCATCCCATTCTTCGGAGAGCTTTTCTAAAGCGTCTTCCAGTTCTTTCAGTTTCTTCATAGCAGGAGCCGCTTCTGGAGAATTATAGAAACTAGAGTCCATGAGTTTTTCGTGTATCGTCGCCTTGCTTTCTTCAGCTTCAGCAATCCGCTTTTCTACTCTACTAATGTTTCTGTTGATCTTCTTTCGTTCATCATAGGAAAGCTCTTTAGTTTTACTTTCTTTCTTTTCGGGTGCCGCAGATTTTTCTTGCTTACCAGAAAGAGTGAATTCTCTGAGGTCTTCCATCTTTCTCTTTTCTAGCACATAGTCTAGATCACCAAGATGCTGAATGATACTTCGATCTCTGAATTCATAGGTGATGTCGACAGTTCCTCTTAGAATTTCTCTATCGTGAGAAACAATCACTAAGGTCCCTGGATAATCTAATATTGCTTGCTTGAGGATTGCCTTGGCATGAATGTCTAGATGGTTAGTCGGCTCATCAAGAATGAGGAAATTAGATTTCTGCGAGACTAGGCAGGCCATGGATAGTCTTGATTTTTCTCCTCCACTTAGTACAGAGACTTTCTTTTCTACTTCCTCTCCTGAGAATGCAAATGCCCCTAGGATATTTCTACATTTGGTTTGTAGCTCAGCATCTGCTTTACTTTCTAGAGTTTCGAGTACAGTTAGTTTAGGATTTAGAGTTTCAGCTTGGTCCTGAGCAAAATAACTGATGAGTACATTATGGCCAGGTTCTACTAGACCTTTTTCATAATTGAGCTTGCCTGCTATCATCTTTACCAGAGTAGATTTCCCTTGTCCATTTTGTCCTACGAAGGCCACCTTCTGTCCTCTTTCGATGACGAGATTGATATCCTCTAGAACACTTTTAGAACCATATGATTTATAGGCATGTTCTATTTTAGCAACGACCTTTCCAGGGGCATGTACCATCGGAAAGTTGATGTTCATCTGGGTGATGTCATCTTGGGATAATTCTATCCTATCCATCTTATCCAGCTGCTTTTTCATGGACTGAGCCATCTTGGTCTTAGTGGCTTTTGCCATAAACCTTGTAATGGTTCTTTCCTTTTCTTTGATCACCTTTTGCTGGTTGATATAGGCTTGCTCTTCTTTTTCTCTTCTTACAGATTTTCCTTCTAGGTATTTTTTATAAGTTCCTTTGAAATCAAAGATCTTTCTATTGGAGAGCTCCATGATTCGTGTAGCGATGTTGGACATGAAATCTATATCGTGAGAGATAAAGAGTATCGCTCCTGAATAATTTCTAAGATATTTCTCAAACCAAATTAGCGCTTCAATATCTAAGTGGTTATCTGGCTCATCTAGCAGTAATAGGTCGGGTTTTGTAAGTAAGAGCTTAGACATCTGAACCCTCATTTTCCATCCTCCAGATAAGGTGCTTACCTCATTATCAAACTGTTCTTCTATAAATCCAAAACCTTTGAGAATTTTTGCAATCTCAGAATGAGGATTGGTATTACTGAGTGATCCCAACTTAATGTTGAGTTCGGAAAGCTCTTCTAATAGTTGGTTCAGTTTGTTTTCTGGATGGTCTTTCTGTAAGAGGTCGTTGATTTCTTCGATTCTCTTTTCTGTATCAAAGTAAGCTTTGTAACAATCCAGACAAGCCCCCTTTATAGTTTTTCCTTCTTCAAAATCTAGATGCTGTGACAGGTAACCGATGGTACTCTCTTTGGGCATTGAAATCTCTCCAGAATCTGCAGAAATTTCATTAGTCATAATCTTGAATAGCGTAGACTTACCTGCACCATTTTTGCCGACCAGAGCGACCTTATCCCCTGGAGAAATTACCAGAGACACATTGTCAAACAATTGGAAGTCACCGAAGTGTAAATTTATATTCTGAAATGAATACAAGGGCTAGTTGTTTGAGATGTGATTAGAAATCCTTGAGATTACAGAGTAGGTATCTCCTTTGTGGGCAAGAACCTGTTCCCAAAGCTGTTTGGGTTTGCTCTGGAAAGTATAGTTTGCATACCAATCAGAAACTATCCAACTTCCAGAATTTAATTCTCCATCTAGCTGCCCCTCTGACCAACCAGAATATCCCACATAGAATCGAATATTGTTTTTCAAGATAAGTCCGGATTCTATAAGAAAGATTAGTTTATCAAAGTTGCCGCCCCAGTATATACCGTTCTTGATCTTGATACTTTCTTCTAACAAATCTCCTACATTATGTATGTAGTGAATAGTATCAGTCGCTACTGGTCCTCCAAAATAAACACTGAAGTCTTCATCCGATTTTACACCTTGCACCATCTCTGGCAACTTTAGATTGATGGGTTTATTAAGAATAAATCCTACAGTACCTTCCTCTCCATGCTCTGTAAGACCTATGACCGATCTTTTGAAGTTTCCTTCCTCCATGAAAGGCTGTGCTATTAATATGTTACCTGCGGATACCTCTTGTGACATATTAATATTGTGTAACAGGTAAGGCTCTATCTACTTTCTTTATAAAGCCACTTAACACCTTCGCCCCAAATTCTACAAAATCATTCTCCCCTGCTGCTATCATATTTTTCATGCTTTGAGTCCATTTCACTGGACTGGTCAGCTGTGCTATAAGATTCATTTTTATCATATCAGGATCTGTTTCAGCCTGGGCAGTGACATTCTGATAGATAGGTACAGAAGGGCTAGAAAAATTAGCTTTCTCTATGGCTGCGGCAAGTGCTGATCTAGCTGGTTCCATTAATGGTGAATGGAAGGCACCATCTACTGGAAGTACTATGGCTCTTCTGGCTCCGGCTTCCTTAGCTTTTTCTACGATGACTTCTATTCCTTCTTCGCTACCAGAGATGACTAATTGACCTGGGCAGTTATAATTAGCGGCGACTACTTGCCCTAGTGTATTGGAAGAACATAGTTCTTCTACAGCTGCATCCTCCATTCCTAATACAGCGGCCATGGTACCTTTGCTAGTGTTACAGGCCTCCTGCATCGCTTGCGCTCTTATAAGCACTAAGCTCAAGGCATCTTCAAAGCTGAGTACAGAACAGGCAACCAAAGCAGTCAACTCGCCTAAGGAGTGGCCAGCTACAGCTGTTGCTTGTACTTGCGCTTTGTTCTCTTCGTATCTGATGAATGAATTGACAAATACAGCTGGTTGGGTTACAGAAGTCTTTTTTAGATCTTCTGCTTCCCCTTCTTTCATTATTTCAGAGAGAGAAAATCCTAGTATTTCATCTGCCTGAGCGAGTCTTTTAGTAGCATTGGGATAGGCTTCTAATAAAGCGGTACCCATTCCTACAGACTGCGAACCTTGTCCTGGAAACAGTAAAACTGACATATCTAATTTACTTTGTAGTGATTAAAGGTAATAACTACCTACTTGGTTCCACTGATGAGCCTAAGAAATTCATTTCTTGTTTCAGCATTCTTGAAGACTCCAGTAAATGCTGAAGTTGTCGTCATAGAATTTTGCTTTTGCACCCCTCTCATCATCATACACATATGTGCAGCTTCTATGACTACAGCAACCCCTTGTGGCTTAAGGGCTTTGTTTATAGAATCCAAAATCTGATGAGTCAGTCTCTCTTGTACTTGTAGCCTTCTAGCGAAGACATCTACAACTCTTGGCAGTTTGCTAAGACCTACGATATAGCCATTGGGTATGTAGGCAATATGTACTTTCCCATAGAAAGGCAACATATGGTGCTCACATAGAGAGTATAGTTCTATGTCCTTAACTAATACCATATTATTGAATCCTTCTTTGAACATAGCCCCTTTTAAGATCTTGATAGGGTCTTGCTTGTAGCCTTGAGTTAAGAACTGCATCGCCTTTGAAGCTCTCTCTGGAGTCTTTACTAATCCTTCTCTCTTCACGTCCTCTCCTAGCGACTTTAGGATATCAGTATACTTCTTCTTCAGAAGATTGGTGCTTTTTGTAGAATAAGTTTCTTTCTTAGAATAGCTCATAAACCATTTTACTTAGGTGGCTCAAAAGTAAACTAGAATTCTCGAATTATGTTTATATCGGAATGATATTAAGCAATCTGCTTGCTGGAGGTTAGATTATCGGAATTATTGAGATTTTTGTCTAAATCTTGTTGTGATAGCTGCATTTAAACTCTAACTTTCTTAGGTGAACTGGATAGAATTCAAGAACATACAAGATGATGTCTTTAAGACTAAGGGGTTTTTCCACTTCAGTTTTTGGATAATGTTCTACTTTTTCATGGTTCTAATCGATAAGAGTAGTTACCCTATTTGGTTTATCCTAGTCGATAAGCTACTGGATATCTCCTTTTACATCCTCATAGTATATATTAATATACTCTATCTCATACCGACATTCCTCCAGAAACATAATCTACTGTACTACTTCATCGCGCTATTTATACTAGTGCTGCTTATAACCCCAATACAGACGCTATCTATTATTCTGCTCTATCAGGATAATGATTCTATAGTCTCCCAGCTGATAAATGATAAGACTGCAATCTTTCTGAGATGCCTACTCGTTGGGCTAATATCCACTGGGTATAAAGTCACCACAGACTGGCTCGGACTCCAGAATGAAAAACGAGAGCTCGAAAGCCAAAACCTTCAGTCAGAGTTAAAGTTTTTGAAGTCCCAAATCAATCCTCATTTCTTCTTTAATACCTTGAATAACCTCTATGCGCTAACCCTCAAGAAGTCAGATCTTGCACCAGAGATAGTGCTCAAGCTATCAGAGATGATGCGATACATGCTTTATGAAAGCAACGAAAAGGAAGTGTCTCTAGAGAAAGAGATTAATTATGTCATGAACTATATAGAACTAGAGAAACTACGACAAGGCGATAAATTCAAAATCAATTTTAATCTCAATGGTAAAGTGGCCAATAAGAAGATTGCTCCACTGATGTTTATTCCTTTCCTAGAGAATAGTTTCAAGCATGGCTTAGACAGTCAAATCAATTCTGGTTATGTAAATATTGAAATGAACTTCAATGAAAACTCTGTAGAGTTAGACATAGAAAACAGCAAGCCTCCTAAAGTCCCTAAGCCAGTTGGATTAAAATCTGGTGGTATCGGATTGGAAAACGTACAGAGGAGATTGCGACTACTCTACCCGAATAAGCATGCCCTTAATATATCTGATGAATCCGATTCTTATAAAGTGAATCTAAATATCGAATTAGTATAAAACAAAACAGAATGATCAGAACACTGATAGTAGATGACGAACCACTTGCACATGATATCATAGAAAACTATGTCAATAAGATACCTGACATGACTATAGTCGCAAAATGTGATAATGCCATAGAAGCGAATCAAGTCATTCAATCTCAGGAAGTTGATCTAGTTTTCCTAGATATACAAATGCCCCAGATGACAGGCATTGAATTAGTGAAGAGCATAAGTAACCCTCCAAAGATTGTATTTACGACCGCCTTTGCAGAATATGCTGTAGATGGTTTTGAGTTGAATGCTGTGGATTATCTGTTGAAGCCAATAGCTTTTGATAGATTTCTGAAGGCAGTCAATAAGGTGAAGGATTCTCTAGATCCCAATGATACACCTACAACTGCGGATGATTTCTTCTTTGTAAAAGCCGATAAGAAATTGGTGAAAGTGCACTTTTCTGAAATGCTCTATGTGGAAGGACTGAAGGATTATGTCATCATCAAAAAAGAGCAAGGTCGAGTCATAGCTTTACAAACAATGAAAAGCTTGGAGACGAAGCTGCCCTCTGATATGTTTATGAGAGTACATAGGTCCTATATTGTCAATATCCAACAGATAAAAGCTGTCGTCGGTAACACTATAGAAATAGTGGAGTCGGGCCAACCTAAACATATTCCAATAGGAAAAAACTACAAGGAAGACCTCGTCAAAATAATCGAGAGCAACAAATTGTAATTGCCTTGCAGCAGGAGATTCTAAATCAGGTTGAGTCTAGCTTAGGCCAACGGATACTAAGATGTGACAAGGTAGTTGGTGGGGATATTAATCATGCTCTTCGGCTTGAACTTGAGGATGGCGATAGCGTATTCATAAAGTATAATACAACCAGCTCTCATAAGCTTATCATCGAAAGCGAATATCGCGGACTCCAGCTTTTAAGTTCGTCAGGTATCAATACACCAGAGATAATTACACAACATAGCAATCAAGTCTACTCATATTTACTTCTTGAGTATATTTCTGCAAGCCTTCAGAATCTGAATAGCTATAACAATTCTCTAGCCCAGCAGTTAGCTCTGCTTCATCAGTGTCAATCAGATTATTATGGACTAGATTATGATAATGCTATCGGTTCCTTAGAGCAGAAGAATACGCAAACCGCAAATTTCTTCACCTTCTATGTTGAGAGCCGAATTGGTGCTCAGTATGGCTTAGCCAAAGGACAAGGCTTTCTGTCTGACGTTTCTATAGACTCCTTTTATAAGAATATTGAAGCTCTTATTCCTCCAGAATTGCCTACTCTAGTGCATGGAGATATATGGAACGGGAATGTAATGATAAATACTAATAGTGAAGCAGTCTTTATAGATCCTTCAGTAGCTTATAGTCATAGAGAATTTGATATAGCTATGATGAAGCTCTTTGGCGGATTCGACAATGAGGTGTTCTTGCTTTATAATGAAATCCTACCTTTGAATAAGGGGTGGGAAGATAGATTACCTCTATTCCAACTTTACTACTTATTAGTACACTTAAATTTGTTTGGAGGTTCTTACGAGGGACAGGTCAGGAGAATCTTCTCCCAGTTCTTATAAGCCTAGTTTGCTTATTTTCTTGGTGATTGTCTTACCCCCACTAGTCATTCTAAAGAAATAAATACCGTTCTCAAGATGTGAGATATCAATAGCAGTCTGATTGATATCTTGATAGTAGTGAGACTTTAGGAGTCTTCCTTGAGTATCAACTATGTCTATCTGCTCTATAGATGATCTAGAAGAGATATTCAATACATCAGAAGTTGGATTAGGATAAGTTGTTACGGATGCTTCATTAAGTTCTTCGCTTCTGTGGTCATTATCCTTTATGGTAGATTTAATTCTTTCTGTTACTGATGGATGAGAGCTGAAAGTACCGAATTCATCTACTGAAATAATATTGGACATTTGAACTACTAATTCTGCGTATGAACTTGCAGCTCTTTTTAGTCCTTGTACTTCATCTTCCACGATAAATTCTAAAGCTCCTATTATACCCATACCATCAGCAGATCCATTTCCATAACGTGTAACCGCGATATCTACTCTACCATCTTCAGGGACTAAAAAGAAGTCTTTGACAGGACTTTGATAAGAAATCCAATTATTGTCATAGAGATAGAAATTTACTGAAGATGAATCTATCCATTCAGGATTAATATTGAAAGTAAAGGCTAATCCATTCATGTCTATGGCAGGATAGTTAGCATCTCCAACTACGATATCAATCACTAGTAAATCCCCAGAATCTACTTCGGTTTGCTGTGGGATAAAATATACGGGCACTTCAGAAATGGCAGAATTTACTCCTGCCTGGAATCTGCTTAGTTGTCCATAGTTGGCTTCGATAGAGGCAATATCACTTTCATCTATAAAACCATCTCCATCAGAATCACCACATTTGAGGTCTATGTTAGAGCTCATTTGTTCATACCCCCAATCCGCACTGAATTGTCCAGTCCATGTTTCTGAGAAATCTTGATTTCTTGCAGGACCTCCTTCACCGACATTCAAGCCTAAATCAAGGATATCTTTTATATCTACTCGGCCATCATCATTGTGATCTCCTTCATAGACACATCCTTCTATACAAAGACAGTCCGTATTTGTGGAATTTAATATATTGATATCGACCTTTACGATTTCACAATTACCAGAAGTTGTGCAGTACTCTATGTCGAATTCATCTGATCCAGCATACCCCGTGTTAGGTGTATATACAATTATATTTTCACCAGTGATTGTATCACAATTATTAATAACCTCGCCTGATGCATCCAGTATTACAACTTGTCCTTCTGATGGAGGTACAGTTAAGAAAAACTCGAACTCGGAAGATGGTGTATTATGGACTATCCTTAGGGGTTGGTCTTGTACTATTTCAAATTGGTAATTCTCTTCAGTAGTAGGTGCAAAGTCTGAGACATGTACAATGATGTCCGTAGTAAACAACTGTAGTCCTGTAAATATCTTGTACTCAAATTCTAAGTCTCCTTGAAAACCAGCAGATGGGGTATATTCAAAAACACCATTGCTTAATTGTGTTAACTCAGGAGAATGCGAGAAGACATTGAAGTCTGACCTCAAATCATTTGAAAGTACATCGAAAGTTGCTGTACCATTAGTAGGAATAAATACTTCATCATCAACAAGGAATGAGTTTGAGTCATTCTTGTCAAGAACATCCACTGTGTATTCAATGAGTCCTCCATTCGGAGAAGTGAATGTAAAAGCATCTTGTCCTTCAAAGCCTGCATCTGGTTCATACGTCCATGCGAATCCTTCAGTACCGGGAATTAGTGTGCCATTGGTGGGTTCCACAGTTATGTTGTAGCTAGCTGCAGGTAATAAAAGTTGTAAGTTGTCTTGATTATCTACGAAGAGATTTTCTTCTTCAGACTGAGTATCATCTTCCTGATGTATGAAGATTGTACCGCTGCTGATAGTGCCAAGGCTATCTTGTGCAAAGTAAATTATTGTTCCTTTTTCGTCCTCTAGATCAAAATCTATTTGATCTGTGCCCACTATACTAGCTGAACCTCCAGAAACATGACCTAGTTTGGCAATAGTAAGTGAACCGTCCGAAGATGAATCATTTAGGAGAGGATGTATTGCAGTTGTATTCCCATCCGAAAGTATGTAGTCATTTGCTGAGCTCACTTTTGAAGGTTTTACTCTAAAGTGTAGCGTCAGATAGTTCGTCTGAGGAATGCCTGGTATCAGTGAAGGTTCTGTATATTCTATCACAGTGGATAGATCTCCTGTGTATCCAGCAATACTCTGAAAGTCTAAAGTGTATAAATTTCCTTGTGGATTGGGGTCAAAACCAAAAACATCAGTGAGAGTATCATCATGATCAATAGCAACAGGGACGAACAGAGATTTGATTTCTAGTTGTTCTAGGCTGTTAGTCTTGGCATCAACATATATTTGCTGTGCATTAAACTGGGCGCTTAATGAAAGTGTGATAAAACAGAAAAAAGAGGCAACAAGAAATCTCATTTATGCCTTATATAGTTTTGGTCTATGACAAATATATTGAATCAAGTCCAATTTTACTCCAAAAAATGTCAAATATATTTTTCAGATATTGGTATTCTATTTAATTGAATTTCAATAAGTTATATCTAAACGTCCAAATCTGTAAATACGCTGTGAGCAGGTTTTGATATTAGAAATTTTATTTGATTATAACCTGCTTTATAACAGCTTGTTATAGATTAAATATTTTTATAATATATAAGAAAAATTGCAAAATACCAGAATATATAAGATTCTAATCTCCTTTGAAAGGAAGTTGCTTAATCGCTTTGGGAAATTCCTCAATTCTCCTTATTTCAATATGAATTCTGCTGTCGTGACGTTGGGCGAAGAGATGATAAAAGCTATAAAGGAAGGGTCAGAAGTGCAGAGCAAGGAGTACTATTGGACCTTAATTCAGGGGAAAGAGCTAGCCTATGATGATATAAAATTCAGAAAGCTGTGCAATGAACTGCTAGAAAGATTAGAACGCTTTCTAATCAATGAACAATTAGATAGCGAACCTCTGTTGCAAGCCAATCTTCTGTTGCAATCTGTAAAAAGGAGTAAGATTAATCACCTTGTAGATAAACAGATCAAAAAATCAAACAGGCTTATTGAAAGAGAAATTGACAAATCTGCGGAATACTATCTGCGAGTCTACTTCAATAAAAAGATACTTCAGAGCCTCAAAACCAATTATGAAAAGAAAGCAGATATAAAGAATGCTTTGAATAAATTATCGTACAAAGACCTTAGTCAGAACCTTGATTCATTTTATGTGATCGAAAAACTGAGACATGCTACAGATGTTCTGACTTGGCGAAAATTATACAAAACAGATATCGAATTGGATATCGGTTTCACCTTAGATCTAATCTCCAAATATGACTTAGATGCTGTACCTGCGGTGAATGTTTATGTTTTGATGTATAAATTAATGTCAGGAGACGGAGCACATGAAGAATATGAAAAACTTAAAAGTATTTCTGAGCAGTTCATTGATAATTTTCCAAAGGAAGAGCAGCGAGAAATTATAGATGTCCTACTGAGTTTTGTCATTAAAGATGTTAATAAAGGAGACACTAAAGCTGTTGCTGAAATGGTCTCTCTATATGAATGGGGCATTGACACAGAAATAATATTAAATAACGGGTACTTAAGTCCGACGACCTTCCGAAACTATGTCGTAGGAGCTTTGAGATTAGGGCTCTACGATCAGGTCGAAAGATTTATACATTCTAAGGCTGATCTATTAGAAGAGTCTGGCAGAGAAAATGCTGTCAACTTTAATCTCTCTCGATTGGCCTTTTATAGAAAGAATTTTGAGGACGTTCTTCTGTATCTAAATAAGGTAAACTATGATGATGTATGGTATTCCGTTAACTCTAGAACTTATCTACTGGCAGTCTATTTCGAGCTGAAAGAATATGATGCCCTAGAGGCACAAATGGAAAGTTTTATTGCCTACCTCAGAAGAGAGAAATCTATCCAAGATCTCAAAAGAAGTAGTCACCACAACTTTGCTTTGAAGCTAAGAACCTTGTACAAATACCTTAATAACAAAGAGCGGCTAAGACAGATACGGACAGAAATAGTGGAAGACAAAAATGTATTCAACAAGACATGGCTACTCGAAAAAATCGATGAACTGTTATGATGGATTCAAGGCTTCCTTGTAGGTTTTTAGACATCTTTCTCTAGCCATTTTATGATCTACTATAGGCTCTGGATAAGTTTCAGTTCCCCACTCTTTCACCCATTTTTTGATGTACTTTCTCTCTTTATCAAACTTGTCCATTTGAGAAGTGGGATTAAAGATTCTAAAGTATGGCGCTGCATCTGTTCCACAGCCTGCGGCCCATTGCCAGCCCCCATTATTACTGGCTAGGTCAAAATCTAATAGCTTTTCTGCGAAGTAGGCCTCTCCCCAACTCCAATCTATAAGCAAATGCTTTGTCAGGAAACTAGCGACTATCATACGGACTCTATTGTGCATGTGTCCGGTTTCATTGAGCTCTCTCATGCCGGCATCTACTATAGGGTAACCTGTTTTTCCTTCACACCATGCCTTGAATTCCGCTTCATTGTTTCGCCAAGGAATGGCTTTGTATTTGGCTCTGAAAGGTTCATTTTCTACATGTGGAAAATGGGATAGAATCTGACTATAGAAATCTCTCCAGATCAGCTCTGATAGATAGGTGTCATTAAGTTTTCGCGCTTTCCTAGCTTTTTCTCGGATGCTCAGAGTGCCGAATCTAAAGTGGATACCTAATTTGGAGGTGCCATCTATAGAGGGGTAGTTTCGGTTTTCATCATAAGTCTTAATGATTTTCTGTGGGACTTCTGTCGGAGGAATAGAAATTGGCGATTTCTCAAAGCCCATATCTTCCAGACTTAGCTCTAGTTCCCTACTGCCCATCTTGAAGTTGTCTTTGTATTTCATACACGGGTAGGAACTCAAGTAATACGAAGACTGCTCTTTCATCCTGGAGTCTAGCTTTTCTAGCCATTTTCGTTTGTACGGTGTAAAGACTGTGTAGGGAAGGCCATCCTTCTTTAGGACTTCATCTTTATCGAAAATAACATGATCCTTGAATGACTTGAACTCAATACTGTTTTTATTAAGTAGTTGCTGGATTACTCCATCTCTTTCTAGCGCATAAGATTCGTAATCACTGTTAGTGTAGACGGCCTGAATTTTATGCTCCTTCACAAGCTTTCTATATACTTCTTCGGGTTTGCCATAGAAGACCCAGAGACTTGATTTGAGACCTTTGAGTATCTTATGAATAGTGGTCACTTGATCATGGATGAACTCCACTCTAGGATCTTGTTTGTTGTCCAGCTTGTCGAGAATGTTCCTGTCGAATATGAAGATAGGTTGTACAGGCAGTTCGGATTTTAATGCATGATACAATCCAGCATTATCCTCTAATCTAAGGTCTCTTCTAAACCAAAATATATTCATCATAACAGCAATATTAATACTATAGGGCTCAAAATGTTTTCAGATCGTCAAAACTGCTTTATATTAGACTTTGATTTAATGTATTTATAAGCTTTTACAGAGATGAGATCAATTAAAATTAGTATTACTACTTTGACCTTTTTAGGTCTTTTATTTTTTAGTTGTAAGTCTGATACTTCTAGTTCAGTATTTTCTGGGTTTGAGCAATTAGCCTCGCTAGAGAGCGCTTACAAGGCTAGCCCTTCTCCCTCCACTGCCAATGCCTTAATCAAGAACCTACTAGAGGCTCTGAAGAAACCAGAAGTGAGCAGCGAGAAAAGGAAAGAATTCCTAGATTACGGTTATAAGCTTGCTAAGGAGCAGAAAATAGCAGCTCGTATGGCGACCTTTTTATTCCCAATAATTAAGGATCAGAGTCCTCCTAATCCAGATAAGATCTACGAATTAGCTGGACTGATGAAAGGGATGAAAAAGGAAACTGCTGCAAATACTCTTTATCAAAGTCTCGTGGATAAACATGCCGGATATGCAAACATTGAAAGTGCTAAATCTAACATCACTGTTGAGATAGGTTCTGTCAGTGATTATGTTTTCTCACTCGGAGAACGATTATTTGAGGATCCTGATAATACCGGTATCAATCGTGCTGCAGCTATGAATTATGTAGATGCTTGCGAAGCCTATGCCCTAGCCTATCCCGAGACGGCCAATGCACCAGAATATTTATTTAAATCAGCTGAAGTTGCAAAATCATTAAGGACTTTTCCTAAGTCGCTTTCTCTTTACGACTGGATCTTAGATAAGTATCCTAACTATGAGAAAGCGCCTACGGCCCTATTTTTAAAGGGATTTATTATCGAAAATAATCTTGGAGATGATAAGAAGGCTAGAGAAATATATGATAGCTTTCTGGCTAAGTATCCTCAGCATGATCTAGCTGATGATGTTGTTTTTCTCATAGAAAACATAGGTAAAACTGACGAGGAGATTCTTCAAATGATAGAAGAGAAGCGAAAGCAGAAGCAAGCGTCTAAGTAATTTCGATAGGCTTTTTGGTGAGGGCATCTAGGGCACTTTCCTTGACCTCTGCAATGGCTTCTACTCTGTAGTAGGATTTTACATTCTTTAGCTTTTTGGCGATAGAGGCTAGACTTCCAGCTATGAAGTTTTTCTTTCCGAACTGATCCATCTCAGAAAGTAGCAGGCTCAGAGGAAGCTTGAATTTTAAGTCTTCTGTATTGTCTTTGTCCAGGCTAAGATTGACATCTATATTCATGCTGCTCAGTAAGTATTCATTAATCAAAGCTTCTTCTTTTCTACCTCTCTGATATTTTTCTATAAGCTTGATGGTGATACCAGTAATCGTTTTAGGAGACTGAGAACTCAAAAGTAATCTTCCTTCTAGGTAGTCTTGTTCAGTCTTGATTTGTTCAGGAATTATAAGTTCCAGCTTTACGCCTTCTATGCCGAGGATGTCTTTTATTTTTTTGATCATATACCTATAACTGATTTCACTTTATAAGGATTCCATTTTGAAGAAATAATAGACAGAAAGGATGAAATTAGGGATGGCTACAGGAACTTCATATGCCAGCTGTCTTTGAGTGGCTTGATCCATTCATTGATGAAAGTACTCTTATCATTCACTAGATTATCGAATACTAGGGTCTCCGCATTAATGGCTCCTGAATCAAATTTGTCTTTAAAGTCTGTAGTGTGAACGGCATAGACAACTTCATCTTGCATGTATGTAAAAGTCATCCTGTCGAAGAAGTTAACCTTGTGTCGCTGGCCTAAGCCTTCAATGAAATGGACACTAGAATCTATAGAACAGCCACTAGGTAGATTACTGCTATCGGCTACTAAAACTAGAAACTGGCTATGAAAGAGATGACCATAGCAATCTAATTCTACCCCATGTGATATCCAGGACATACTAAAATCATATAGGGCCTCCTTGATTGCCTCACAGGTGTCCTCAGGTATGCTTTTGTCAGCCTGATAGATCCAAACCTTCGAATTCTCTGGCAATGCAATTAGATCTCTTCTCATAGTTCTAGTTTGTACACAAGAATAGTTATTGAAACTCAATATTACTAAATACCTTTACGATAAATAAGCTCTATGAAAATACTCAACCATAAACAGATACTCCAGAAAGTAGAAAGACTGGCGTATGAGATCTACGAGAATAACGAAAAAGTAGCTAATCTCATTTTTCTGGGTATAAATAAGAATGGGTTTGCATTTGGAAAGCTGCTTATGGAAAAGTATCAAGAGATCTCTGGCAATAAGGCTACTCTAGCTTCTATCAGATTGGATGCAGCAGACCCCTTGAGTTCAGAAATCATCTTAGAAGATGCTCCGAGCTTGAATAACAAGAATGTGATTGTAGTAGATGATGTCGCTAATACTGGTCGCACCATCTTCTATGCTATGAAACCAATTTTCAATTTTCTGCCTAAGAAAGTACAAGCAGCCGTACTAGTAGACAGAAAGCACAAGTCCTTCCCTATACATGTGGATTACGTAGGCCTTTCCTTGGCGACTACTCTAAAAGAGCATATCAAAGTGGATATAAAAAAGGAAAGCAACAAAGCTGCTTTTTTGCAGTAGGTAACTTATTGATTATCAGTCCTATTCTGTTTATTGGTGTCGTCTGTGGTGTCGTTTAGGTATAATATTCTTGCTTTTTAGCCATATTCTACCCTTTCTCAAACTTCAAGGAATCAATCTTTAGTCCCTCTCTGTAGAGAGCTAAAATGTAAGTGCCTTTCATGTATCCTGATACGTCTACATCCCATGCTATGACATTTGTAAAAGATTGGATTAACTGACCTTCTACATTGTAAATTCTTACTTCGTCTGCGTCACCTCTCATTCCCTTTATAGAAACGAAGTCGTCGACTAATTTAGGATAGACTTTCATTGCTTGGTCCGTTTGTGCTGTTGCTCCATGTACTGAAAGGACCAATAAAAGTGATATGGCTAATCTTATAATCATTCTACCTGCAACTGGGTTAAATACTTATCTACTGCATCATCTACCGTTATAGCTGTAAGCCTCTTAATTTCATTGTGGAAGTTATCAAAGACTAATTCGACATAGAAGGTATCCAAAGAATACAAGCCTACTGTCTTACCTTCTTCATTTGGATAGTAGCCCACAAATGAAGCCCCATCCCATAACGCTGTAGCTTGAGTATCTATGTCGGCTGCATTATAATATTGTGTTGACCACATTCTGAAAAATGATCTGAAAGTGTATATTAGATAAACTTAATAAATTATCACTTTATGGAACATCTTAAACTAATTATTCCAGCTTTTATATTACTACTTTCTTCAAGTTGTGTCTCTTATAAAGTTTTCACAGAGGATCAGCTTACTAGAACAGAAGTTATTTCAACGCAAGGGAAACAAGATGATCTTTATGTGAGAGCAAATAACTGGTTTGTGGAGTCTTTTACGGATGCTGAAAGTGTTATTCAATTTTCTGACAAGGAAAGCGGAAGCGTTTCTGGAAAATATGTTGATGTGACACAGTACTATAATTTCAGAAGTGTTATCATGGTAGATATAAAGGATGACAAAGTTAGAATTACCTCTAAAAGCCCAACTGCTAGGAGTACAGGAAGCAAATATGATTACCAAGCGATAAACACAAACACCAAGTTAGAATATCTTCACAAATCTTGGGACGTGCTTTTCGATTCCTTTAGAAGATACATAACCGATTCATCTAATGCGGAGTGGTAGACTTATTAATACAAAGAAGCCCCTAGAATCAATCTAGAGGCTAATCATACTACAATGCCATTAACAAAATATATTCTTTATGCAGCTTCGTACTTACTCCATTCGCTTTCTGTAAGCCCTTTACCGTTCTTAGTTCTACTTATACATCCATGCCCTGATCTTGGTGGTAGTAGTTTGTCATTCTCTCTATGTGCAGCATACAGATGATTTTCTGATATGATTGTGTTTAAGCTAGTTAAGATTGTAAGCAAGGTTCTCATTTCCTTTTCTGCTTCAACCTGTAAAGCTGTAACCCCTGCATCATGTTGTAACCATGTCAACCTATTTGCAAAGTCAGGAAAGTTTGCTTTACTCTTAAAATGCTGTTCACCATCAATAACTAAATAATGGATTATGTCACTAACGATATAACAGTTGTCAGTATCAAATTTATCATCACCTAAAACATACTTTACCATTGCGTTCATCAGTCCTACTATTGAAGGTCCTGCGTCACCTTTGCCCTTGTAGCTGTGAGGGTCTTTGAGTATAGAAACTATCCTGTTGTAAATCTTCTCAGAGAGAGAATATACTTCATCTTCTAGTTTGTCAAAGATGATTGAAGATTGATTATAAAGGTCTTGTAGTTCAGTAAGTTTAATATCCATTTCTTTTGATTTGTGATTTATGAAAAAGTGACTATGCAGCCACTTGTAAAAGTCTTTCTATTCTAAACATTCTCCACCCGTCTTTCTCAGTATCATAGTACTTGATTGCATCGGGCTTAGATTCTGTTCTTACCCCTTTGCCTGTGAAAGCATACAAAGAGCCGTTTAAAGTGCCTGTAGCCGTTCTAATAGCTCCTGTGGCCTTTCTATAGCTAAATGATACGATTCCATTCTTTAGGGCTTTAACTGTCTTGTATGCTCTCCATGAAGCTTTAAGACATTCAGAGAATGTTGCATAGATTCCTTTCTTCATGTAGTACCAAGCATTAGAAAAGATTGTGGACATTTTAGACGGTGCATTTTCAATTGATTCAGGTAGATCAACGAAGTGTAAAAAATACCTAGTGACTAGCTCGATATCTACAGTAAGCAAGCTCTTAAGCTCAATTAGCTGATCTTGGCTAAGTTGGTCCAGTTCAGCTTTAATCTGTGACTCTTGACGACTTCCAATACTGTACTGCTTACCATTTTTCATTTCGTAATAAAAAATAAAGTCAGAATTTAAGGTCTTTGCTAGTTCGTTGATGTTGGTCGTGTTATTCATGGTAGTATTATTTTTATACTACAATAATAGTATGATATTTATACTATTCCAAATAAACAAGTATATTTTTTATACTATATTTGAAGCATGAAGAAATTTACATCAAAAGCGAAAGCTTTACAGTATTGCTTTGATAATCTAAAGCCCTCTATTGTAGGACTAGACAACTACAATAGATTCAGACAGACGAAAAAAAGATTTACTGATGATCCAAGCAGCTTAAAATCAAACGCCATTAGTTCACTCTTTGAGTTGTTTGGCATAGAAGAAGAATGTACCTATAAGGCAACAAAAGAGCTGGACGAGCTTCTATAACCGCATCTTCTTGCGCACGTATAAGACTTCTAAAAAACCTTCCTTACGAGTCCCCCCCCCACGTGTAAGGACTTCTAAAAAATCGGGACTTGCGACTACCCCCATGCTAGTATTGACTTTGTCATTAGTTGACAAAGTCAGACTTCTAAAAAATCGGGATTTACCCAATCTGTTATGACCCCCAAAAAATCTTCATGGTGCAAACTGTTTGTATTTGTTCCGCACACGTAAAGACCTCTTAATTCATTCTTCGATTCCTTCATTGGTTGGATTGATTATCCTAACCACTGGCATTTGTATTTCAGTACTTTCTATTCTTTGTGAAGCTCTACCAAACATCCAATCTCTGTACTCGCTCATTATCTTTGATCTTATCTTTTGATTAGTCAAATCATTTATAAGCCATCTTAGCCATTGAGGTACTGTAGTATCACTTTCCAAATCGGAAAGCTCCGCCTCTGTCATGTTCATTATTCTACTAACGGTATCATAATAGGTTTCCTTCTTTACAGGCTCTACACCGCTTTCTTCTAGCCTTTTGTTGATAGATGCCCATACTTTGCGATTGCTTCCATTACGATTGATATTATGCTTGTTTTTATCGAAGCCGTTTGTGTTCCTTTTGCCTCCAAAATCACCTTTTGCCATTCTATTAGTTTTGATTAGTTGCTTAATAGTTGCTATGCTGCCAATTTCTGTAATACTTCTTCTATCACTTTACTGCTCACCTTATGGTCATTTAATTTTTTAACTCAGATTTATTTCCTTATTCAGTCTGCATTTATTCTATGATCCTTACCCTCCACATGAATGAAGTTGAACATCTCATGGATGCGGCTGTATATGCGTTGGCCGTACTTATCTTTGATACGTTCTGGCTTGAGGTTACTTGTAGCATGAGTAAGCAACTCATTCTCGTAGCGACCATAAAGTATCTCTGCCATAGGATTTATTTTGTTGCCGTAAACCATTAGTTCGCTTTCCATACCCAAGTCATCGAAGCAGGTAGCTATTGACTTACCCCAAGGGTTTTTAGTTATATGATTTTCTATAACATAAGAGCTTTCGCCAGACCTAATCTTATTGACTATAGCTGTAGTAGTGTCTATTTCGAAGCGCTTTACATTAGTTACATCCGCAAATTGATATAGGGCCTTCATAATTGAAGTTTTGCCCGTGCCAGTTGGACCATACAGGTAAATCCCCTTATGTAAATCAAGTGAGCTAGATGGATGATTTATAAAGTATAAGACTAAGCTTTCAATAGTCTTTTTAGTTTTAGTATTTAGCTTTGGCTTTACTCCTACCAGTTGTTGATGTATCCTATCAAATTCTTTGAATGCTCGCTCAGGCTTTAGTCCTTTTGGTGTTTTTAATTCTGATTTTTTTCTTTCCAGTTTGACTACAACCCTGTCAAATGGATTCACTTTTTTGGGAGTTTCTTCTCGCTCTGTAGTCACAGGATTATCATGTTCATCCCTGCTTACTTGCTCCATTAGGTAGTCAATATTAGAGCTGTCATATTCTGAGTGATTAATAGTCGTTCTCCCAGTCATCTTTTTTTGATTCGTTATTTAATTTGGTTGTTGCTTCCATTGATTCACCTTTGCTTCTTCGCTCAAGAACTTCTATCATGTATTTTTCAAAGTTTGAAGGTTTAAATAATGTACTTGGTCTTATGTACTTTCTAAATTCTTCATTGTCTTTCCATTCTGCATTCTTCAACGCTATTACATCCTTTAAGTCTTGAACAGTATGACCCTCATTTAGCCGTGCCTTGACAATCTTAGGAGTCGTTTTCCCCTTGCTTGAAATATTCCTACCTGTCACCTCTTTGAAATAAGCAATAACTATAGATGTATTACTAGTAAGTGTATTATTAGTAAGTGTATTATTCCCTTCATCATTTTCTAAATACCCCTGTTTAGAATCCTTACTACCCCTGTTTAATATTCTAACCCCCTTGTTTAGAATTCTAACTACCCTCTTAGTGATTGCCTTACCTTCTCTTTCATGCTCTACAGAAACATATTCCTTTCTGTTGAGGCTCTGAATAATTTGTGTACATCTGCCTTTTGAGAGTTTAAAGAATTCGGAGAAATAACCATTTGATGCATAACAGCCGTCATCTCCATCAAGCGAATTAATTTCAACCAAAAACAATTTTTCTATCCAAGACAGTTTAACATCTAACCAAACATCTTTGGGTATCCAAACCCCTTTGAAATTCCTATTTACTTCTTTATTCATATTGCTAACTCAGTTTGAATAGGTTTCACTTCTGCAAGCTCCAGGTAATGGGCTAGGTTCTTGGTGACCTTGCATTTCATTTTCTCCTTAGATTCTAATAGCTTCCCTTCAAGGATTAGAATTTTGATGTACTGCGTAATACAGTTTATTTCAAACCCTGTAAGCTTAGAGGCCATCTTTCGAGTGACAGGCTGGCCGAATTTTTTGATTACTTCATAGAGCTTATCACAATTTCGGCCTTGAGTACCCTCTGTTAACTGCCTAAAATATGCGCATGTATTCTTGATCTCCTTATTCGGATGCTTAGGACTATGTGTTCTACCTTCGTACTGCATCTAAATGTATTTTTCTAATTCAGTTGCAGGAATAGAAACCGTTCCTCCGTTGAGCTTCCATGCAAGTCGACCAGCTCTTCTTTCTTGGTCTACAAAAGATGTAGACTTATTTATTTTGTCGGCAAACTCCTTTTTGGAAAATGCTAACTTATGCTTAGTAAGTATTTGTTTTTCACGGATTTTGTGAAGTAGATGTTCTATCCGAGATAGTCTGTCGTCTAAAACTTGAAATGGATTTGACATAAAATATATTTTTATTCATGTCAAAGATATTTTGAATAAAAGCCAGTAACTATTTAGTAACTCTAACTAAAAGTTACTAGTCCTGTAAGTAGCTGTTAATCAATTCAATCTGTTTTTTGTTTCCAGTAGACTTGCTTAATTTTTTAGAGAGTAGTTTTAAATACTTCTTGTATGCCTTAGATCCAAGATTTTCTTTTAGTAATTGATAATACTTTGATTTAAATGATTCACCGTTAAGTCCATTTGAATCTCCATAAGCGATAAGGTCACTAACGCTAGGGGTATCTTTATTAGATGCAGTTAGCTGAAAGTAAAGTTCAATTGCTTTGAAGGTTAGATTGTCCTCAATTGAGGAGTAATATAAAGTCCAAATATTTGTGTCTTCATTAAATACAACTTTCTTAGCTTCATAAAAATCTATGTTGGTCTGATATTCTCCTAGCACCATGTAAAAATCACCTAATGCTAAAATGATTTCTTGGTCTCTGCTTATTTCTTCATTAGACAGATACTTTTGTATATCATTTAGTGTATCCTCAGCAATTACATTTATAGCTTTCTTATATCGTTTGAATTCAGGTTCTGACATCAATAAGGCATCATGTCTGACAATTGCACCATCTGAATAGGAATTTTTGAAAATACACTTTCGAGCCTCGACTGCTTCAGCGTTCAACTCATTGGATTCCATTATATCCAAAACAATACTTCTTATTTTCCTTAAGTTTTCTAAAGCTTTCATATCGCCTCATTTTTAACTACTCTCAAACCTTGTAGTTTACTGTTGATTTTCGCACCTACTTTAACTGCATTACGGCTACCATCACTATCTACATATTGAAGTAGTGTTTGGAGGGTCTGGCCTGTTATCAAACGCAAGTCCTCTGCACGAACTCCCATAATGTTTAGCATGAAATCAATATAAGAACTTCGGGCTGTATGGAAATGGACTACATCGCAAAGCCTCCTTAGTTCGTTTTCTTTTCCCTTAACCCCTGATTTCATAAGCTTTTCCCTTGTGAGTCCAGCAACTTCAAAAGCAACTTTCAAAGTATCATTTATATCGTCTTCTTCGTACTTAGGGAATTCCCATTTGTATTCATCTATAAGGCTTTGAAGCTGTGGAGTTATTGGAATAAATACTTCATTATTTTTTCTGTCTCTACCTTTGTATGTGAATACATGCAGTACGTTTTCACCATCTATAGAAGTAAGGTTTTCTTCTGAAAGACTTAATACATCACTAATTCTGAGGCCTCCACCAAAAGCACTAACTAGATATAGCACTATTACTTCTCGGTGTTTTTTGTCTTCAAATTTATGGTTGAATAAAGTCTTTAATTCGTCTAGCGTAGGGTAATGCTTAGTTGTAACCACTTTGTCCACTAGGAATTTTTTATCGTCTATTATGGGGTTGTTGTGGTGCTTCCTGTAAGAAGTCATTATCTTTTTGATCTTAGCAAGTTCTTTCCTAATCGTATTCTGACTTCTACCCTTTTCTTCCATCCATTCAATAAAGTTTTGTCTGAATTCATGGTTGATAGCTTCATAGGACAAATTTGTACTTTGTTCCTTGCAGAACTTTCTCAGCTTATTTAGAGTATACGACAACTGATTCCATACCTGCCCCCCTTGTTTTCCTTGTACTCTCTTTTTGTTAATTGCGATCTCTTTTTCAAAAGCCTGTTCGAATGATATGTAATCTGATTTAATTACTTGGGGTCTTGCTTTCCTTTCAAGCTTGTAGGCTATTTCGTTTCTAAACTCTGAGGTGTCCAAGTATGGCGTCTCTTTATAGATCGATAGAATCGTTGCTTTAATTAGAGCAATGTCTACGTTTATTTGATGGCCTTTTGGATAATTCACCGATTCTATGGCTTCTGTCTTTTTCCAATATTTAGGAATTACCTTAATGCCTGTATAGTAGGTTAGCTTTCTTCTTGGCTTTTCAGGGTCTTTCTGCGGGTATCTGAATACAGCTAATATTTGCTGTTCTCCATCCTTGTCTTTGTACTCCTTGAGGTTAAATCTAACCTTTGGGATAGTTGACGCCTTTGGCATATCTTTGTTTTACTTTATAATTCGATACTATAAAGTTAAACCTATACGACACCAATTGATATAATTGGTGTCGTTTTATTTGAGAGACTTTGATATTTAAGTCTAGTAGATTCAGTCCAAGAACTCCGATTTATATTGAAAATCAGTCAGATATGAATAAGTCAACTATTAGGGTTTATTTAAAGGAAAGCAACAAAGCTGCTTTCCTTCAGTAAAAATTTTCCTATATACTTTATTTAGATCTTCGCCACCTTTCTAAAGGTAGAACCTCTTTTTGAGGAAATCTGTAAGTAATAGTTGCCAGAATCTAATCCACTCATATCTATTTTAGAATCTGAGACTGTATTCAGCAGTTGACCAGTTAAGCTATAAATGCTTAAGGACTCAATCTGATTATCTGCATCGACCTCAATATAACTTGTCGTTGGATTTGGGAATAGACTAACAGAAAAGTCCTCCAAATCAAAGGTACTTAACCACATATCCGTCAAGTCAGATTCGTATCTAGGTAGCATTTGATAGCCACTATCCCTAGGGTCGTCGTTATCAAACTGGCCTCCTATTCCTCTACAGATAAGTCCTGCATCACCAGGGTAAGCTTGAGTAGACCAGTAGGTATCATTATCTATTCTGATTGTAAAAGGAGCTCCAGTTTCATCTAGGTATTCTAGATTGAATGATGAACCATCACCTGCCCACGCAGAAGCATCGACGACACCATTAACAAAAAACTCGACTAAAGAGGACTCAGTAGTCTCATCTAGAGCTGTCACCAATCTTGGTTCGACTAATTCATTATCAGAACTCACCCACCACAATGTATCAGGCGTAATCTGGGTCAATCCATTAAAGTGGCCTAGCGTTCCTTGGACGTTTATTCTATCCCCCTCTGTAACAGTATATCCGAATTGCTCACTATTGCTAAAGATCGCAACACCTTGATTGTTTTCATCTATTATGGTGAACTGTAAGCCACCGGGTCGTAGGTTGACACCATAGACGATAGAGTTTACTTCTACGAGTTCTTCGTTCAGAACTGGAATACCATTAGCGTCATTTTCTCTGATTTCTGCCATGGTTACCTGAGCATAAATTGGGCCTGTGTTTCCTGGATTATAAGGATCTATGTCAGAGATACTTCTTGGGAATAACTGGTAGCCACTATCATAAGGTGGTTCAGCATCGAACTGTCCTCCTATCCCTGTAATATCAAAAGTGCCCGTCGGTGCAGGCATCCCAGAGATGTCAATATCACTATCTATTCTTACTTGAATAGTAGTAGTCCCATTTGTAACATCTATATTAAAACTCCCTGAGTCCGCCCACTGAGAGGGGTCCACAAGCATCGCATCTTTATAGACGACTATTTTGGATTCCGTGGTTTCATCTAACTGTGTAATGATACCCGTAGAAGGATTGAAGCCTCCAGCCCCAAGTATTTCTATGGCACTGGGGACGATCTCCGCTAGACCGTTAAACTGTGCCAGAGTACCTGTAACACGGATATTTTGGAAGTCTACTATGTCATAACCAAGATTGTCATCTAAAGAGAATACGGTAATACCAATGCCCTCCTGTACGTCGTACAGAGCAAAGGTGAGCCCTTCTGGTCTAAAGTTAGGCCCTAATGCCTTACCTTCTAAAATAACTTCTTCATCTAGTCTTTCTAATACTCCATCAGCATTAGCTTGTCTGGCTTCGGCTATTGTAATGGCAGTCTGAGAAAAAGAGTAGCCTATAGTTATTAGTATAAAAAATAAGAGGTGTAAAGTTCTAGTCATAATTCAGATTTAATTCTAAATATAAAAAGAAAAAGGCTGAACCACCTTATGTGATTCAGCCTTTTCATATTACTGTCTAAGTACTCTTAGAAAGAGTATTTAAGTGAAGCATTCCATGTTCTTCCGAATCCCCACCAAACAGAATTTTGTCTATTGAGGCCATTGAATCTTGGCTTACCACCTTCTATGTGAATATTAGTTCTAGACTCAGCGATGTATTCAGTATCTAATACATTGTTCACATTCGCTCTGAAAGTTATCAAACTTCCATTGTCTAGTGGATGATTGTAAGTAAGACCTGCATCGAAAAGACCGTAAGCAGGAAGCTCAACTGACCCTCTGTTACTTTCATTTAAGAACTCATCATCCAATACTGAAAAGTCAGCATATAAATTTGTGTAATAATTAAATCCAGCATCGATAGTTAGATTATCAATTACTTTATAATCTACTCCTAGACTTACCGTTGTCTGAGCAGCATCCCCAACTTTTACACCTGATAGGTATAGTGTACTCTCTCCTATTTTCTCTAAGTTGTCATCGAATACACTAGCTGTTACGTCTCCGTTATATCTCCAATCACCAAATGAAGCCATTGCTCTTGCTTTAACTTTTGATGTAAGATTGAAATCAGATTCGATTTCTATACCTCTATGTACATTTTTAAGATTGTCATAGTTTGCTCTTCCTTCTACACCATTTCCTAGTTGAACACCTCTAGATAAGAATCTGTTACCCCATACTGTATTGTATAGATTGATATTGATTCTAGCATTTTTAGATTTAACACCATAACCTAATTCGAAAGATGTAATCTCTTC
Organism: uncultured Saprospiraceae bacterium; assembly: GCA_937921825.1. Lineage (GTDB taxonomy): Bacteria > Bacteroidota > Bacteroidia > Chitinophagales > Saprospiraceae > RFSX01. The sequence continues at coordinate 17,043 of CAKZVK010000073.1, read as the reverse complement.
ATTTTCGATATCAGGATTTACATCATTGGCAAAGTTCGGGAAGATCGCATCAAAAAATGGTTGTCTTGAAATATATCCTGCGTTTCCAAATACGGTCTGATATTCATCTAGATTGTAGCTAATACCACCTTTTAAAAATCCACCACCTTGATTATGTGTTTCAGACTGTTGCTCTGACCCACTATATCTGAAGAAATCTTCTCTTTGATATGATTGGTTAGAGTACCCCGCTTGAACGACAGTAGTGAAAGTCCCATTATTGTATTCTGCTAATCCGTTGACACCTGCCCAAGCTACATTACCAATGTTATAATAATTTATCTTATCCTCAGGATCAATGTTTACGAATGGGTTTGCAGAAGTTTCTTCTGTAACGATATTGAAATCATCATTGCTGTTTCCAGATGATACATATGCATCAAGTCCAAGTAAATCATTTAGAATTCTGTAGTGTAGCCCAGAATATGATCTTACATCTCCCCCAAGACCTAAGGTAAGGTCTCCGATTTGATGATTGATATTTACAATACCACCATACCAGTTATGAGAGTTTATAGATGATCTTCTGATTGCAATATTGGTATTGATACCGTCTACATCTCTAAGGTCACCATCGTTTGCTCCTAGGACTCCACTAGCTCCTGCTCCAGTGAATGGATTACCAGCTTGATTGTTAGCTACCACCGCGTCAAAGTCAATAAGACCTGCTTCAGTTCTGAATGGTAGTCTTCCACCATTTATTCCTTGAGTTAAGCTTTGTCTGAATGGATAGATTCCGAAGTTTCTTCCTCTAGGTCCAGTTCCACCACCTCTACCCCATGAGCCATAAAGTACGGCTCCTATAGAAGTTTTTTCTGATACTTTCCAATCCCAGTTTAATGCTGCAAGTGGCTTATTGTAGAAGTTTCTTCTAAAGGTATATTCCTCACCATTGAGTAAACCCCAATCTGCATTGAATCTTCTAAAGTCATCTCCTCCATAAGTTTCGTAGTCTTCAATTGTCAGCCATTGACTTCTTTGGTGATGCCACTGACCAGCACCTAGAAAACTTGCATTGAACATGTGTCCTCCACCAGCATTATATCCTACTGCTGCTAGATAATTGTAACCTTGTCCTTGAGTACCATCTACATACCCATTTCCTTGCCAGTAACTTACAAGAGCTGAAGCAGAAAATCCACTACTCATCTCTCCTGTTCCATAAGAAAGTGTGCCTTTCGTATAACCATCATTACCTACACTTGCACTAGCAAATCCACCTTGTTCTCTTTCAGTAGATTTAGTGACGATGTTTACTGTACCACCTACAGATGGTACTGCAAGTCTAGATGCACCGATACCTCTTTGTATCTGAATTGCAGAGGCGATATCTTGAAGACCAGACCAGTTAGACCAGAAAACTCTTCCGTTCTCCATATCATTTACAGGCTGACCATTGATAAGATAAGAAGTATTCGTCTGATCAAAACCTCTGACATTGATTCTTGAGTCTCCATAGCCTCCTCCTTGCTTAGTGACATAAATAGAAGGTGTTGATTTCATAATCTCAGGAAACTCTTGATTTCCTAACTTTAGCTGAATGTCTCTACTTGATATAGTAGAAACGGCAACCGGAGTACTTCTATCTTGAACGATATCTAATACTCCTGTAATCACTACCGATTCTAGCCCTACACCACTCTCTTTCATTCCTATGGCTTCTATTTGGTTAGTACCATTAGCTAGAGAAACATTTTGGTAGGTTGTACCATATCCAAGATAGCTGACCTCTAGGCTATAATCACCAGTCGGTACATCTTGAATAATGAAATTACCATCTATATCTGTTATAGAGGCTTTGTTAGTTCCAAGTACAAATACAGTCGCTCCCACAAGAGGTTCATTGTTTGCACCATCTAAAATTTTTCCTGAAATGCTCGATTGGCTATAGGCCAAAACTGTCAAGAGACAAAAGCTCATGAGCAAGAGTAATTTTTTCATTTTATCGCAAGATTGGTTACTAAATAGTTTAGAAAACTCTTTAATATTTTAGAGTTCATCCTGCGAAAATAGGCAACATATTATCTTTTGTATAATATATCTCTTAATAATATATTAACAACTATATCATTATAGTGGAAAACTAGAAAGCAGCTCTAAGAATGACTATATTCTGTAATTTTTACTGAAGTTCAGTCTAGCCTTTTGGTAGTGTGAAGATGAAATTTGTGCCTTCACCCACTGCACTCTCTAGCTTGATAGTGCCCCCATGGTGCTCTACTATTTTCTTACAAATAGATAGACCTAGTCCTGTGCCTTCATACTCGTCTTTGTTGTTGACTTGTTTAAAGGATTCGAAGACTTCTTTATGAAACTGCTCGTCTATACCTATTCCATTGTCTTTCACGCTAAATTCATAGAAGTTTTCTAACTCAAGACAGGAGACTTTGACCTGTGGCGTCTTTCCATTCTCTACAAATTTTAGAGAATTTGCAATGAGGTTTTGGAAGACTTGGTAAATCTTTATTTTGTCTACAGAAATATTTTTAGGTAAAGGATCAATAGTTATTTCGGCTTTCTTTTCTAGAATTGACGTTGATAAATATTGTGTAACCTGCTTCAGTACAGTATTTAAATTTGTATTAGAAAGTTCAATATTTTGACCTCCTACTTTTGAGTAATTCAGAAGATCTGTAACTAGAAGAGAGAGTCTTTTAGTTCCATTAGTTATATAATCAAAATACTCTTTTTGCTTATCTGTTAGTGTATCACTCAAGCTCTTAAGTAGAAGCTCTGAGAAACTAGCGATAGATCGCATCGGGGTTTTCATGTCATGCGCAGCTACGTAGGCAAACTGTTCTAACTGGACATTTGATTCTATATACTGCTTGAGTTTTTTATTCGATTTAGCGAGTGCTTTTTCAGAGGCTTGCTTTTCCTCCTCCTTGATTTTCAGCTGTGTGATATCAGTACCGTAGATGTATGCTCCGATATTGTTATGATCCAAGTCATAAGCAGGGACATACGTAGCAGTAATAACTAACCTCTTGGTTGTATTTGCGATGTGAGTATCTACTTCCATGGTGAAAGACTCTCCACTGAATACTTTCTCGTAGACAGGCTTGTACATATTGAAAAATTGTTCACCTACAACTTCTGCAATTTTTTTGTTGACTATATTGTCTTTTTCTACACCAAACCACTCTGTGTATTTATTATTGATGTACCTGTAGACAAAGTCTCTATCTATGTACGCCATTGATGAAGTCATACTTGAAGTGATCTGTTCTAGTTTGCTGACTTCCTTTTTGATTTTCAGCTCATTCTCTCTGAGATCCTTTCTTCTTAGTTTTCTAATCTTTTCATTAGAATCAGAAAGTTCTTTGATAGTCGTATTGAGGTGATTCTCCATAATGGTTTTGTCATTATGGCATCTTCTGAGTTCGGCTTGCAACTTATTGATTTCTATCTTCAATAACTTGTATTGATGATGCATTTCAAACCATTTTGCGCCTATTGGTTCATTCAGTAATTCACCTATTCTTTCTACTGGTTTCATAGTAAAAAATTTGTTTAGGAGAATAAATCTGGACTTATTGACTTCAACACCAGGATTTAATTCTCTCGAATATTTATTTAAGGAAATAGTCGATAGATATAGTCGCAATGGACTATAGACACTAAACAAGTTTATTACCGTCTTTTAGTTTATGGAAAGTAGACGACATAGATTTTGCGGAAAATCTACAAATTATCTACAGTGAATCTACAATTGCTTTCAACGCGGTTATTAATACTGTAATATCGGTGATGAGAGAGTCTAGGCCCAAGGCCTAGACTTCAATTAGTGAATCTATTTTTTGCTCTGACAGGGCATCTTCACCCTTCAGTGAGGTAGTGTTAGATTTAGTTACTCTAGGAGTCACCTTACATAGACCATATTCCATATGAACACCTGGACCTAAGGCCATCATGTAACCAAGACCAGGTTTTTTATTCTTTTGCAGAGTACTTTCTAGGGCTGTAATTACAGATACTGCACTCTGATTTCCATGGTTGGAGTATGTATTCAATGTTTCGTTAAGAGAACCTTCTCTAAGATTCATTTCTTCTTGGAATGCTTCCATTACTTTAGGTCCTCCAGCATGGCATATCCAATAGTCTACATCAGATACTTCATAACCCTCTTTGCTGAACATCTTATTAAGAGGCTCTGCAACGCCTTCTCTTATTATACCTGGAAGTTTCGCATCTACATGAGAATGTATGCCTTCATCAGTCATCCACTGTCCTACTGCAAAATTGCAATTAGGGAAGATGAGTGACTCTGAATTTAATAGTTCTATTTGTGATTCGCTAGCAAGTGGATGATCCTTACCTACCATAAGCATAGTGGCATATCCATCTCCAAAGATGCTGTTAGATACTAAAACTGAGACAGACTCTGCTGTTTCATACTGTGTACTAAGAGTTTCTCCAACGCAAACTAGGGCAGCACTAGTCGTATGATGTTGGAGATATTCTGCTACCCTATTAATAGCAGCCATTCCTCCTGAACATCCAAAACCAAATAAAGGCATTCTTCGGATATTGCTTCTTAGTCCTAGAGTTTCTCTAACGATCATACCTATATCAGGAGTGATAAAACCACTAGAAGTACTAGTACATATTAAGTCAATATCGGTAGGTACTAATCCATTTTCATAGATCAACTTACTACACTGATTAGTGAAGTGCTCTGTCATGAGGTCTTTCCAGAGAGCAAACTTATCAGCAACTCTTTTCTTTTTAGTCATGTCTATCATTTCCTCGACAGACATACTAAAGTGTCGCTTTTTAATTTGGGTAGCATCCAAAATCCTTTTAAAGATTTTGTGGAATCGCTCATCAGTATGAGGCGCTACGGCTTCATAGAATTCTAATTGGCTAAGAGCATAATTAGGGACATCGGTTCGGACAGAATGAATAAATGACATAATTTTTAGATAGTTGGGTGAAAAACTTTCCTTTAAAATAAGTCCCCTTTATGCATCCAATTGTCAAGCTATAAATCGTATCTAGATTATAGTAATGCTTAAACCTATTGACAGTCAATTGTTTATGAATATGAATTCTGTAATTTATGCTAAAAATGCATGTCCTATAATTAGGACTTATGAGTTATGCGTACAATTTCATCAGTAACTTAGGTCTGTATATCCCCAAATATTTCTGCGATCATGCATCTTACACTACCTCCACCATATTTCTCTATGGTCGGAATAGGGATAGTAATAATCTTGTTATGCGCTTGTATGTTATCTATTTGCTGCGCGGTGAGTGAAGAGTAAGCCGTTGTGGACATGACTAAGTATAGCTCCCCTAGTTTACTCTTAAGTTGTAGCATATTTCCCGCAAAAGCTTCGACCTGGTCCAATGAAATATCTATGATCTCTTTTCCAGTGCCTTCTAAAGACGCCACGATTTCTTTTCTTTCCTCATCATTCGTGATGCATTCTGTACAGAGTATAGCAAACGTATGGCCTAGTGTCATCATTACATTGGTGTGATAGATGCTTTCTCCATTTCTGCCAAAGGAATGGAATATCACTTTCTTGTAGCCAAATAGAACAGCAAATTTTTCTAGAACTCTAATGTCAGTACGTAGGCTGATACTAGCATAAACGATTTCATTCACTCTATCTAGAATCATACTTCCTGTACCTTCTAGGAATTGCTCCTCTTCTTCTAGATACTCAAATCCGTATCTCTTCTTTAGATTTTTCTTTTGTTGTAACAGATCTACAATGTCTTCCCTGCGTTCCAGACGTCTAGAATCTGGTTTCATAGGGTAAGTAACTATGGAGCCATTTTGATGAGTGGTGAACCAGTTATTTGGAAAAATTGCATCAGGCTTTACTGGTGATTCTGTGTCATCAATCACTATAACTTCGATGTCATTTCTCTGGAGTTCTGCAACCATCTTATCGAACTCTTGGATAGCCTTCACTTTGATGCCTTCCTTCTCTGCTGTGACAGCTTCTTCTTGAAAATGATTATCTGTTATAGTATCAGGATTAGTACCAAAGTTCTTCGGTCTCACCATTAATATTGTATCTGTAATGCCTTTCATCTTAACTTTCAGCTGCTTTTAGTTTTAATTTTTTTGATAGTTCATGCCCGAGATAATCATCTATGAGGCGATGCGCTAAATATATCAGAGGTGTCAATAATATAGCTACGGCAAACTTAAAAATATAGTTGACAGTTCCAATAGCCAAAACACGTATTATATCCCAGTCAGAACCAATATAGAAGGCAATAATCAATACGACGAAACTATCGATGAATTGTGATATTAAAGTAGAGCCTGTAGCTCGTAACCATATCTTTTTTTCTCCAGTCCACCTTTTGATTCTGTGATAGACAGTTACATCTAATATTTGGCCTACTAGGAAGGCCACTATCGAACCGACAATTATCCAAAGCCCCTGCCCGAATATCTTCTGGAAGGCAAGATTCATATTGCTCAGAGATTCAGAAGCTGAGGAAGAAAGTCCACTTTCATTTTGCCACCATTCATTTGGACTTAGATTAATGGCTAGGTAGATCATCAGGAAAGCGTATAAAATCAGAGCAACAGTCAAGTAGCTCAGCATTCTTACTCCTTTCTGACCATAATACTCGTTAATGACATCTGTCATCAAGAATACAACGGGCCACAAGAGCACACCAGCTGTGAGATTAAAGCCTAAGCCCGTAACTCCTAATATTTCAAAACTAAATGGCGCTAAACCTAGAGTTTCTTCTAAAGAAAATATCTTTACACCAATGAATTCAGCAACCAAAGCATTGGTGACAAAAAATCCACCTAAGATTAGAAAAAGTGTGAAAGATCTATTTTTAAACATTGGAGACAACGTCTTGTTATCAGGTTCAATATAGCGGATGGCAAAGATACCAATTAACATGGTCACTGGTGAGATAGACCAGAAAGAAATCATAATAGGCATAGACCTAGGAACCACTAATAGTCTTGTGGCCTACGTAGATAAGGACGGCCCACAGTTAGTCAAAGCTGAAAATGGAGAACGAACTCTCGTGCCATCAATTGTTCACTTCTCAGAAGGAGGAGGTCTTATAGTAGGAGAAGCGGCTAGAGATAAACTGGCTATGTATCCGGAATCTACAATCTATAGTGTCAAAAGACTCTTAGGTAAATCATATAGTGACCTAGTCACTTACTCTAAAGGGCTGCAGTACACTATCATAGATGGAGAGGATGAATTAATTAAAGTAGAAATAGGGGGCAAGTACTACTCTCCTATTGAGTTATCAGCAGCTATTCTCCGCCACCTAAAACGTAAAATCGAAAGCGACAAAAACGTCAAGGTCTCCAAAGCGGTAATTACAGTACCGGCTTACTTTAATGATGCCCAGAGACAAGCTACCAGAGATGCAGGGAAGTTGGCAGGACTAGAGGTGCTGCGTATAATAAATGAACCGACTGCAGCAGCCCTGGCGTATGGTGAAAATAGTAAAACTGAGTCAGAGACTATTGCTGTCTATGACCTCGGTGGAGGCACCTTCGATATATCTATATTAAAACTAAGCCATGGTGTCTATGATGTGCTCTCTACTAATGGAGATACCTTCTTAGGGGGAGATGATATAGATGCCTCTATAGTGGCTCACTGGACAGCTAAGGGTCTACTAGAAAAGGTAGATCTTAAGAACAGTGAATTCAAACAACTAGTCAGACTAAGAGCTGAAGAAGCCAAGAAACATCTCAGTGATCACGATCGATATGAAAATGGTCCTTTCGTTCTGGATAGAGCTACATTCAGATCTTTAATAGAGCCATTAGTTCAGCAGACTATAGCTAAAATAGACGCTGCCATAAAGGATGCAGAACTAGATCTTTCTGAGTTGGATAAAGTAATCTTAGTAGGAGGTTCTACGAGAATAAGGTATGTCAAAGAAAGATTACAAGAGTACTTTAAGAAGCCCATTTTTGATGACCATAACCCTGATGAAGTTGTCGCTCTGGGTGCTGCTATTCAAGCCAATATCCTAGCTGGAAATGATAGTGATAAGTTGCTCATAGATATTACACCATTATCACTAGGGATAGAAACAGTAGGAGGTCTGATGGATACTATCCTCCCTAGAAATTCTAAGATACCTGCCTCAGTAGGACGTTCCTACACTACTTCTGTGGATGGTCAGAAGAATCTAAAAGTAGCTGTCTATCAGGGCGAACGGGATATGGTATCCGACAACAGAAAGTTGGGCGAATTTATTCTCAGAGATATACCTCCTATGCCTGCGGGAATACCAAAAATACTCGTGGAGTTTGTGATCAATGCAGATGGCATTCTCAAAGTAAAAGCTAAAGAAGAAAGATCCTCAACGGAAACAGAAATCGAAATCAAGTCGCAGTACGGCGTATCAGAAGAAGAGATGGGCAAAATGCTATTAGACTCTATCAAATATGCTGAAACGGATATGAAGCTGAAATCTCTAGTAGATGCCAGAAATGAAGCCAACTCCTTGGTCCTAGCCTCTCAGAAATTTGTTGTCCAGAATGCAGTTATCCTTACTGAACAAGAGACCAAAAAGATCGAAAGTCATGTACAGACCCTGAAGTCTCTCACAGCTGGCGAAGACAAGGATGCCATCGAAGCTGAAATGCAGGCCTTCAATGAATTCTCAAGACCTTTAGCTGAGCGGGCTATGGATCACAATCTAGCGGAAGCACTAAAAGGTAAGAAGCTAGATTAGAATGCAAGGAAGCCCTCCTGTACTGGGAGGTCCTTATTGACCACTTTTATCACTAATGGAGCCGTAATCCCATCTTTATCTAGTTGTTTATATGCTTCATTCAGCGCAGAGAATACTTGATCGCTCTCCCCTTTTATGTAGGTAGACATTGCATGAGTATAGACTTCTAACTTGGTATTGCTTTTGAGCTGCTTGATTAAATTAATGATTGGTTCTTCGTAGTCCTGTATCAGAGGATATAAGCTGATTTCTACAGTTATGGTCATAGTATTATCTTAATTTTGGCTGCAAAGCTATAGGAGTTTGTTTAAAGTAGGATTAACAGGTGGCATTGGGTCAGGAAAATCATACGTGGCTCGTATTTTTGAGGCGCAGTCGATACCTGTCTACTATGCTGATAAAGAAGCGAAACGCCTAATAAATTCTAATAAAGAACTTAAAGCAAAGATAAAAGAGCTACTAGGAAGAGAAGCCTATCACAGAAATGGCAGAATCAATAGATCTTATGTATCCAGTCTCATCTTCAATGAGAAGAAGCTATTAAAACAGATGAATGCAATTATACATCCAGCAGTAAAGCAGGATTTTGAAAAATGGGGTCAGCAGCAAAAAGCGCCATACGTACTAGAAGAATCTGCTATACTATTTGAAAACAAACTCCATGTCTACTTTGATAAAACCATTTTGGTTACTGCAGATAAAGAAGTTAGAAAAGCTAGGGTCATCAAGAGAGATAGAGTAACTTCAGAGCAGGTCGAAAGTAGAATTAATAACCAATGGCCTGATAAAAAGAAAGTATCTTTGGCGGACTTTGTAATAGAGAATAACGGAGTAGATAATGAAGCACTACTGGAACAGATTCTTCTGATTCATAATAAATTAATAAGACTATCAAAAATGAAGCAATAATGGCAATAACTGAGACTAGGAGTTCTGAGCAGCTAATCCAAATGGAGGACAAGTATGGGGCACATAATTATCACCCCTTGCCAGTAGTACTCGCAAAAGGAGAAGGAGTATATGTATGGGATCCAGAGGGTAACAGATACTTTGATTTTTTGAGTGCCTACTCTGCTGTCAATCAAGGACATTGTCATCCACATATAATCAAAGCTCTACAGACACAAGCAGAAACACTTACTTTGACTTCTAGAGCTTTCTATAATGATATGCTAGGTCCTTATGAAAAGTACGTTACCGAGTATTTTCAATATGATAAAGTCCTACCTATCAACTCAGGAGTAGAAGCTGTAGAGACTGCACTTAAGCTCGCCAGAAAATGGGCCTACAAAGTGAAAGGCGTAGAGCGCTACAAAGCAAAAATCATATTTGCCTCTGGTAATTTTCATGGTAGAACCTTGGCAGTGATATCAGCATCTGTAGATCCTGATAGTACTAAAGGTTTCGGGCCCTATATGCCAGGTCTAGAAGTGGTGCCCTATGATGACTTAGAGGCATTAGAGTCGGCCTTAGATGATCCTAATGTGGCTGGGTTCATAGTAGAGCCTATCCAAGGAGAAGCAGGTGTAAAAGTGCCTAGCGAAGGTTATCTAGCTAAAGCTAAAGCACTATGTGAGAAGTATAATGCACTCTTTATCGCTGATGAAGTACAAACTGGGATTGCAAGAACAGGTAAGTTATTAGCAACCTGTGGGAATTGTACTTGTGAGTATTCTTGCCAGCATAAGCCTGAAGTAAGACCTGATATCTTGGTCTTGGGTAAGGCCCTTTCTGGTGGCGTATTTCCAGTATCTGCAGTTCTGGCAGATGATGATATTATGTTGACCATCAAACCTGGTGAGCATGGTTCTACCTTTGGTGGAAATCCACTAGCCTGTGCTGTGGCTATCGCTGCACTAGAGGTAGTAGAGAATGAGAAGCTTGCAGAGAATGCAGAGCGCTTAGGTAAGGTCTTCCGTGAGCGCATGCAGCAGCTTGTCGACAAAAGTGATCTTGTCAATCTTGTAAGAGGAAAAGGCTTGCTCAATGCCATCGTAATCAATGATGAAGAGACTAGCAAGACTGCGTGGAATCTATGTGTCGCTATGAAAGATAATGGACTACTTGCTAAGCCCACTCATGGAAACATGATAAGGTTTGCACCTCCTTTAGTGATAACTGAGGAGCAATTACATGAATGCTGTGATATCATAGAAAAAACGATATTGGCCTACAATAGCTGAGTAGAAAAGAATAGTTGAATTCTCTCTCATATCATTGAGAGCCAATAATACTATATATATGAAATTTTCTTAATATAATTGCGTTAGTTTACGTTGTAGTTACTAACCATTGTATTAAAAAACCATTATGACGGCCAAACCCTTCTTGGTACTGCCTCTTTTTCTAGTCTTAGCTCTATGTACTTCTGCTCAGGAAAGCATTCACCTCTTCGAAGGTGATTATTTCTATCCTAAGGCTATAGATAACTTTAGACAGGAGTTGTATGGCATTTCTATGGCAGAGTTAGACCATTCTCTAGAGCTGGACGAGTCTATCATCGTCTTGTCCAAAAGCTCCTTTGAACTAGACGAGACAAGATCTATAGACCTCCTTTTGGAATCCATCTCCCGAACAAATAGTCAAGATGAGCAAAACAATATCAGGTTAGCCATCGGTAATAAGTATTTTGATAGAAAGGATTATAGGAACGCAGATAAATTTTATTCTCAGATTCACCATGCTTACCTCAAAGAAACAGATAACAAGGAAGTCAATTTCAAATTGGGGTATATAAAACTGTTGGATAAGAAGTTTGTAGAATCTGAAAGCTACTTTTCTAAGGTTGCAAATTCTGTCAATCCTTATACTAAACATGCTCAGTATTATTTAGGAATCAATCAGTATCATCTCAATAAAGTAGAAGAAGCTGTAAAGACTTTCGAAAAAGTAGAAGACCATCCTCGTTATGGAGAGCTGATACCCTACTATCTCTCGCAAATATATTTCAAAGAAGAAAAATATGATGAAGTCATAGCCTATGGCGTCAGACGATTAAATCAACCGAACCTCAGAAACAAAACTCAGATCTACAAAATGTTAGGTCTCTCCTATTTAGCACAGAATCAAGATACAAAAGCACTAGAATACCTCGAACAATATGCGGCGCAAACACCTAAGCTGACTGAAAATGAATTCTATCAATTAGGCTTGCTGCATTATAGAGCAGGTAACAGAACAAAGGCTGCTGGTCATCTAAAGGAACTGGCTCACAGAGATTCTAAAATGGGACAAATGGCCAATTATCTATTGGGATCCATCTCTCTTAATGAAGGCAATAAAGTAGAGGCTAAATCGGCCTTCAAACAAAGTGCAAAATATAGTTACTACCCTGATGTACAGAAAGAATCTACTTTCCTCTATTACAAGTTGTCTTCAGATCTTGGAGAAGAACGAACAGCAATTATTGGCTTGACTTCTATAGAATCTGATAGTCCTTATTTTAATGATGCTCAAAAGTTACTGTCTGAGATTCTCGTACGTTCTCAAGATCACAAGGTCGCATTAACCACAATCGAAAATCTTCCTTCTAAATCTCCTGAGCTGCTTGCCGCTTATCAGCAACTTAGTTTTGATTATGGTAGACAACTGATGGCGGAAGGAAATCAGAAATCTGCACTGACTTACATGCAAGCGGCGCAGTCAACTCCTGGTGCAGCTTCCATTAAGGCAGAGTCCCAGTTCTGGATGGGTTACATATATGATCTTGATGGCAACCAAGCCGCTAGTCAAAAAGCCTTAGATGCGTATAAAGAAAGTGGTGAGAAGGAATTTTTATTCGAGAGTAATTACCTGCTGGCTTATCAGGATATCCAGAAGAAGAACTATGACAAGGCACTAGATCACTTTGATAATGCTATTGCTAACTTCAATAGAGAAGATGATAAAAAACTCTTTGATGATGCAGTCACTAGATTAGCAGACATAGAACTGGTTAATAATAATTATGAATCTGCTCTTGAGTATTACGATATGGCCATTGAGAATAATGCTCAAGATGCTGACTATATCACTTATCAAAAAGCACTAATCTATGGGGTCAATGATAGACCTTATGATAAACTAACCGCTCTAGAAACTCTGGTGAAAGATTACAATGAGTCTGAGTACAGAGATGATGCTTTGTTTGAGATAGGAGAATCGCTGGTCCAGTTAGAGAAAAATAATGAAGCCTACAAGATTTTTAATTCACTGACAGAGTTGTTTCCTGATTCGGAATATGTCCCTAAGACTTATATGCGTAAGGGGCTGATCAGTTATAATCAAGGAGATATGGAGACGGCATTAGTCGCCTATGAGAAGGGATTGAAACTTAGTAATAACAATGAAGATCAAAGAGAAGCCTTAATAGCCATAGAAGAAATCTATCTTAATGAGTTAGATAATCCTACCGCTTACTTCAAGTTCCTAGAGTCTGAAATCGGTTATGAATATGATGACATCACCAAGGACTCTATAACGTATGAAGTGGCTTTTGATTCCTATTCTGATGCACAGTATGAGCAGGCCATAGGCTTGTTCGGCGATTATCTTAAGAAGTATAAAGATGGGTTCTTCACTGATGATGCGTACTACTATATGGGAGAATCTTATGCTCTACTCAGAAGATACGATGAAGCCTTAGTGAATTATGAAAAGGTCCTTGAAAAGAAAGGGTCAGAACATTACGAATCTTCACTGAGAAAGGCGGCTCTGATCTCTTATAATCATTCTCAAGACTTTGTAAAGTCTTATGCCTACTATGACGAATTGATTACCTCAGAAGGCAGTTCTTCATTAGAGTTGCAAGAGGCGGCTCTATACAGTGCCTTTATTTCGAACAATGTAACAGGTGTAGAAAAGTATGGTGACTTAGTAGGAGAAAGCAAAGATGCAACTGACGAAAGTAAAGGGGCAGCCTATTACTATCTAGCCAAGTCTTACGAAAGAACGAACCAATTAGATAAAGCTATTCCAGCTTACAACTTGGTCACACGATACCTTAAGAATAATCAAGCAGCAGAATCCAGCTATAATATTTCGAAGATCTTCTATGACAGGAAGCAATATGATTCTGCAGAAGCTCAAGCTTTCGAGACAACCCGTAAAGCTGCTAACTATCCTGTGTATGTGGCTAAGAGCTTATTGCTCATAGGTGATATCTACAAAGAGAAAGAAGATTATCTTAATGCCTCTGCAGCCTATGAATCTGTGGTAGAAAATTATAAAGATAATGCCGAGGTCAATACTCTGGCCAAGACAAAGCTAGAGGAGCTGAATAAGCTTATCGAAACAAAGAGTCGTATCAAAGAAGAATCCACTTTTGAAATTATAGATAGCATAGGAAACTAAAGAATAATGAAAATGATTAAGTACTATTCAATATTCATGTGTTGTCTGTGGACGATATCTAGCCAGGCACAATCTGATTCACTAGGTATGCCTGCTGAAAAAGTGGAGGTAGTCAAGAGGTATGAGGCCTCTATTCTGCAAGCGAGAAAGAAGAAAATTTCTTTTGATGTAGAAGAGAAGACCTTCTCTCCTATCCTCTATAATTATAATGTCACGACGGAAAAAGTAATCGACTTTGAAAGACCAGACCCTGAGATCAGAGCTATAGGATATAAAGGTAATCCAGTTACTAATTCAGAGCTAAAAGATGGGTATATCTATGGAGCCTATGGGACACATAATACTATCAATGCTGGTGCGGCTTATCACTATTATATCGAGGACTGGTTAGATGCGGGCTTTAAGGTTGATCATATTTCTGCACGAGAAGATCAGCCTCTACTTCAAGATAGCTTGTCTTCCTATACCTCCAAGATGTCGCAGACCCAAGCGGATGCCTACTTCGGTTATTATCTTAGTCCTCAGACAAAGGTGACACTAAATGGATCTACCAAGTTAGTCAATCATAATACTGATAACTCTAGAATAGATGCCCTTACTACGCTACCTATAGATAAGTATGGTGCAGACTTGGGATTCAGTCATAATGTCTTTGAGGAAAAGGGCTTTTCTTTTAGATTGAATGGAACCTATGATTATGGGATTCATAAAACCGACAGCGACATCTCTAATCAGATTCTTGGTGCTAGAATGGATGTCTTCAAGAGCTTTGGAGACAAGATGAGTATCAATCTTCCAGTTAGGTATAGCAGATTGTCTGCTTCGACTTTGGATACCAGTAATACAGTCGTAAGTGATATCATTGCTGATCCGAATATCCGATACCGGGCACAGAATTATACTCTAAAAGCTGGAGTACAATATATCACTGGGGATTCTGCGAGCTATTTATTCCCCATTATAGACCTGACCTTGAATGCAGTCGTGGCAGGTCTGGATTTAAGATTATATACAGCTTCTAGTTACAGTAGAAATTCGTTCTATCAGCTCACAGAGAGTAATCCATACATGAATGCTAGTAGTGCTAATTACTCTCCTAATTATGAGCGCTCCTATAATTTGGAAGCGATATATCCTTATCAAGATTTCCGTTTCTCTTTAGGCTTCAGCTATAGTCAGTATGATAACTTCGTAAACTATTTTGAGGCACAAGATCGAAGAGGAATAGCTGCATTTATAGATAGGGAGGAGTTTTCTATTAAGCCTTCTGTTGTTTACACTATCAATGAGAAAAGTTCTTTCAAGTTGGGCGGAAGGTATAATATCTTCTTGACTGATCTGGATTCTATCACTACTCTTAATTATGTACCTACGACACAGATTTACTTTGAAGGAGAGCAGTTATTGTTGGACGATAAGTTGGTCTTGACCCAGAATCTTATTTATAATTCTGCTAGATCGGTTACTAGTTTTTTGACAGCTATAGAGACTCCAGATGCCGAGGCATTTGTAGATCTTTCTGCTCAGATTAAATATCGAATTAGCCCTTCTTTCGATGTCTTCGTCAAAGGAACGAATCTCTTAGGTGCCGATTATTTTGTGTGGAATAATCAAAATGTATTCCGACAACAAATCTGGGGAGGACTGAAGTTTAGGTTGTAGTTACTTCTTAAACCCAATACTTTCCTTAGAGAACAGATCACTGTCACTGTGTGCAGAGACTTGCTTGAGATCATCTAGCATGATGACATTGTCTGGCTTCTGAATATCCTGTTGAGCTAGTCTGAGGTTCTGAGTCTTGATGATATCAAGTACTATTTTTCTAACCTCTCTGGCATTACCGAAATACTTATTACGTGTCTGATGAAGATCAAGCAATTGGTCAAAGAGATAGTCCTTAGCAGGTTGCTGAAGTCTATAGCCATTCTGATCTATCATGGAAATAGCAATCGTCATTAATTGCTCTGGACTGTAGTCTTCAAATTTCAACACCTTATCGAATCTAGATCTAAGTCCTGGATTCGTTTTTAAGAACACTTCCATATTATCTGGATAGCCTGCGGCAAATACAAAAAACTCTCCTCTATTGTCCTCCATTCTCTTGAGGATAGTCTGTATGGCTTCATTGCCATAATCTCCTTGCAAGCCACCAAAGTTGCTTAGGGCATAGGCCTCATCTACAAAGAGGACGCCACCATAGGCTTCATTGATTCTTTCGTTTGTTTTTATAGCAGTCTGACCGATATATCCAGCCACTAGGCCTTGTCTATCTGTTTCTATAATATGGCCTCTTTCTAGGAGACCCAGCGCCTTGTATATCTTAGTGAGTATTCTCGCGACTGTCGTTTTACCAGTACCTGGATTACCTATAAATACGGTATGAAGGTAAAAGTTATTGAGAACATCCTTGCCTGTGCCTTTGTGATAATTGACGACATCGACAAGTTCATGAATCTCTTTCTTGATATTCTCCATTCCTATAAGAGCATCTAATTCTTCCAGAGACATTTGCAAGAGCTCCTTATCTACAGGGATAATAGGTTTGGTCTTTTGCTTGACCAGTTGGATGTTGTTTACATCTTCTTGTTTTATCAGGTTGAATTCTTTATCAGAGAGGTCTTCTGGTTTTTCTTGCAGCATCACTCTGAGACCTAGATTGATCTTAGCTTTTTCTACGAGGTCGTAAACGAATCGTGCATTCCCAAAATTGATATCTCTGTCTCTGTAAGCATTGACGATCAGATCATTAATCTTGTCTTTTGCATACTTGGAAAACTGTACTCCTTGATCTAAGGCTGCAAAGTCAGCAATCTGGATTAGTTCCTGTGGTAGATAATCTGGAAACTCAAAGAAATGTTTGAATCTAGATCTCAGCCCAGGATTAGAGTTTATGAAGTGGGCCATTTCTTTAGGATAGCCAGCGACTATTATGGCCAGGTCTCCTTCTCCATTAGACATTTCTTTGACGAG
>CAKZVK010000072.1 GCA_937921825.1 uncultured Saprospiraceae bacterium | reverse complement strand
AGGAAGAGACAGATGACAGAGCAGATGCTGATCAACTTACTTTTGTCAATAGAGAAATGATATGCCTTATTAAGGATACCCGACCATCTATCTTTCTTTTTGTCTGAGCTTATCATTTGCTCTTTAGAAAATAGAGACAAGACAGGACAGGTAAATCCTATGACTACAACATAGGCTATTAGAACCCCAAGGGCAGAATTGAGTCCGAAGTCTTGGATAGGACCTATGCGAGAACTCAACAGTGTCGCAAAACCTGCTGCCGTCGTCAGTGAGGTCAGTAAGGTAGCCATTCCGATCTGCCGTATGGTTATCCGCATAGCCTCCTTTCTTGTCTGTCCGTGACGCAACTCATCGTGATACTTACTCATGATATGGATCACATCGCTGGTCCCTACTATCAGCATAAGTACAGGATACAATGCAGACATCAAAGACAACTCTCTGCCGCCTAGTGACAGCATACCCATAAAGATTAGCAAACCAATACCTATGGATCCTAGAGCCACAAAAATGCTGGCCCACCTACGGAAGATAAGGATCATCACTATGGCAATCAGTATCCCACTTATGACGGTAGAAATAAGAATCTCTCTAAACTGCAACTTTGCTAACTCAGATTGGAAATATGCTCTACCCAAAATATGGTAGTCAGTAAATCCATGCTCAGCTAGTAGACTATATACGGCCTCCATTATTTCATTAGAGGCCTCCATCTGAATATTGTCATCAGTCTTGATCACTAGAGCTGTGGAAGTCGCTTTTGCATTGATCATATTGTACAAGACCCTTTCGTCTTGCATGAGTCTTAAGCTATCCTCCTCCATCCTACTGGGATCATCTAGGTGCAAAGCTGGGATAGTCGTAGGACCGAAAGGCGTCATGACCGGATAAGAAAAATTGGTAATAGACTGCACCAGTTTGACGTAAGGGATTTTCTTGTAAGCTGTTTTGGTAAAGCTATCTACCCTGGTCAAAAAGGGAAGTTCAAAAACCGTCGGTTCATTATCTAAGGCGATCAATAAGAAATTATCATCTGTCTCAAACTCCTTTATAAAGTCTTGGAAAAACTCAAGATCCTCATCGCCTTTGGGGAAAAACTGTTCGAAGTTGAAGGAAAACTTCAAGCTCGGTAAAAGAAGGCAAGAAAGAAGAGAAAGAATAATAAAGAACCCTATAGAGGCTTTTCGGTTTTCGTAGAACTTATCAAACATGCCTAAATAACAATGCTGTAACTGCTAAGTTTAAGATAGGGACAAAAATAGAGGTGATAATTATAACTTTGCATAAATGTTAATTTCTGCACATACTAAGGATAAGCTAGAAGCGGGTACAGATGAAGCTGGAAGAGGCTGTCTAGCTGGGCCAGTATTTGCAGCTGCCGTTATCTTACCGAGGGATTTCACTCATCCATTTCTCAGAGATTCTAAGTTGCTAAATAGTGTGCAGAAAGATGAGCTCTATAATTTCATCAAGGAGACAGCCATTAGCTACAGTATAAAAAAGGTATCTCCCACCAAAATTGATCAAATAAACATATTGAATGCCTCTATACTGGCGATGCATAAGTCTCTAGCTGGACTAGATGTGACGCCAGAATACATCCTGGTCGATGGTAATAAATTCAAACCCTTTAGAAAGATTCCTTTCGAATGCATCATCAAGGGAGATAATAAATACTATTCTATTGCGGCAGCCTCAGTTCTCGCTAAAGTAGAAAGAGATCGTTACATGACTAAAATGGCAAAGAAATACCCTCTATATTCATGGGAAACTAATATGGGTTATCCCACTAAGGCACATAGGTCGGGCATAGAGATGCATGGGGTGACACCTTTACACAGAAAAAGCTTCAAAATGCTTTCTGGATTAGATCATGTAGATCAGTTGGACCTATTTGAATAGTCTTTTATAGAATTATACTAAAAATGTAATTGAAACCAACGACGCGGATAACCATGAGGAAGCTTTGCATAATCATATTACTATTTCAATCCACTCTGAATATCGCACAGGAATTTGGAAGTCCGGACAGTAAATGGATATATAATTTATCTCATGATTATGGTTATACGATTGTTGAATTTGAAAGAGATACAATTATTGACTCGGGACTATTTCGTAAGTTTCAAATTTCTACATCTCAAATGCTAAATGGAGACACCGTTACTTTTTCTAGACCAATCTATTTCAACAATGTAGATGGTCTAGTAAAATATAATACTGATGGAGCATCTCAAGATACTCTATTAAATTTGAATGCAGCGCCTGGTGACAAATGGAAAATTCCTCACTGGCGAACCACTAGTAACAATAGATACATAATAGATGTTGTTGATACATTTCGTGTTGAAGTTAAGGACAGAAACCTGAAGGCTATTTCATATCAACTAGAAGTTGAAGGAGGTACTGTGCATTCTTTTGTTGATACTATTTACGAGCATTTTGGTTTTAGGCATAGTTTTATTTTACCGTATGATCAAATCGATTCTGGAATTGGTGGCAACATAGGAGGTTATCCCTTGTGTTTTTCAAATGATTCTATGGGTACTATAGAATTCGAACCAACATTTTTTATTGGTGAAATCTTTCCAATAGAATGTGATGTCATTAGTAAGGTTTCAGATATATCTAATGAGTATAGCTCTATGAAGGTGATCCCAAATCCATCAGTAGATTTTATTTCTATTGAAGGAATAAAGGATAATACTTCGTTTGAGATAATAAACATCACAGGTCAGAGATTTATTAAAGGCCTCTACCAGAAAACCGTTGATATATCAAAGTTGGATCCTGGGATGTACTTTTTTACAACTGGAGAGAAAACAGTTAGGTTTGTAAAATCTTAGTCACTTTATCAATGATCGATATTCCTTTTATAAAGGCTCAAAAAAACAAGATCACGATCAGCTGACCCAAAACCCCAACGAGATAAAAAGTACTGTTCTACTGCTGCAGCTTCTGTGTGGGCAAAGTAAAATAGATCTTTTATATGTCTAAATTTTGAGAGAATACCTCTTTCAAGAAAAACAACGCTAGAGAAAGAAATCTCATAACGAAAAGATGGCCCTGAGAGTCTATATATGATAAACCTTCAGAGGGGGAGGGAGGAGGTTACATACAAAAAAAATGAGGCTGAACTCATGATAGGAGCCAGCCTCATTTATCTTTTCTTTGTAGTCAATATTATTAATTCACCATAGATTCTCTAGCGCCTCCTACAGCAAAAAGAGCTCTCATTCTATCTTTTTGTCCTTCTGAAAACATGAACATGCACGCATCATCCACATAATCCATATAGTTCATGTACATGTCATTCGTTCTGCAGTGATAAGCTGAGTTAGGGCAGCCATAATTAGCTCTATCAGATGTAGGTGTATCAGCAACAAAATCGTCTCTCTTACATCTTCCATCTCCCCATATGTGTCTTAGGTTAAGGTAGTGACCTACTTCATGTGTAGTAGTTCTACCTTTATTGAAAGGTGCAGATACGTAGCCAGTAGATCCAAAATACTGTGGTGATACTACTACACCGTCAGTACTTGCAGATCCTCCTGGAAATTGCGCATAACCCAAAATTCCGCCACCAATATTACAAACCCAAATATTTAGTTTTCTTGCAGGATCTACAACTGGAGAGTAACTTTTTACTGCATCGCTAGTGCCCCAAGTACTTCTATCGCCAGCTACTCTGATAACTTGGTCCAAAGTGAACTGGATATCGCAGTCTCCAACAACACCAGAAAACTCAGAAGGTGGATTAAGGTCTGAGTTAGTGGCATTAAAATCCTGATTAAGTACATCAATTTGAGAATTAATCTGTGCAGAACTAATATTCTCTTGGCTATTAGCATATACAACATGAACGACCACAGGAATATTAACAGTGCCTACATAAGGTGTAGGATCAGTCCCGCCAC
Organism: uncultured Saprospiraceae bacterium; assembly: GCA_937921825.1. GTDB lineage: Bacteria > Bacteroidota > Bacteroidia > Chitinophagales > Saprospiraceae > RFSX01. The sequence continues at coordinate 15,418 of CAKZVK010000072.1, read as the reverse complement.
CGCCTCCGCCAGGGCCACCGCCATTATTACCATTTCCGTTGCCTCCTTTCTTGAAAGCAATAGCATTTTGGGTATGTTTTTCAATTACGGCTAGTTTGTTCTTCAAACTAGGATTTTCATTCAAATTTTTGGACAAGACATGCATCGCATTGCAATTCCTATGTTTACCATTTCTGTCAGTGGTTTCTTCATATTCATCTTCAAACGCTGTCAATTCAATTTCAAGCTCAGAAAGATATTCTTCAGAAGTTCTTGTATTGTCATCTTCCGTAGAACAAGCTATTAGAAACGTACAAACAAGGAAAGTATAAATAAAATTTTTAGTCATTTTGCGGCTTTAATTTGGTTAAACGTTGTTAAGAAAAAATAATATTACATAAATATTCTTATCCTGCCAAAGGATGCGAAACAAACATTAGTGAATGACAAAATTTAACATTTTTTGCATAAAAACTGTATACCTATAGGGGTTCCTATAATTTCAAAAAAGTGACTTCTTTGATATATCGACTGATATTCAATCTAAGAAAATATAGACCCTTATGTAAGTGACTAATATCAAGGGAGATATCACTGCTGCTGGAACCTGGCTCGATCAGATATCTTTTGAAGAATTCTTCTTGACCATGAGTATTCCAGTAACTTATACTTAATATATTACTGAATGCGCCTACAGTATCTAATTTGACACTTATATTCAGGCGTTCATTTGCTGGATTAGGGTATATGTTAAACCAATCATGTATAAAAAATGATTCTGGCCTCTGAAGAGAAATCTCTTGAAACCGAAACCCTGATTGTCTTTTTGATTGATTAATACGACAGGTACTATACATTACTATTTCGTAAGTGATTGGATATAGTGTATTCTGGAATTGATGAATGTTTGTATCTACACGAGCTTCTATCCAAGTGGTTTGATCCTTCGGCTTATAGGCTAGATAAGTAGAATCAGCTAAAGCATTGTCCCATGATATATTAATGGTTCCTTGATAATCATTGACAATGATATTTTTTGGACTTGGACATGGATTTGGAGAAAACACCTGTGGCCCTTTGTTCACCATGTTTTGAAGATTATTTAGGACATAGCTTCTCATATAGATGCATTGCATAGGAGTAAACATGTACATACAAGCGTCATCTGCGTAGCCCATAAAATTCATGGTCATATCATGACTTTGACAAGAGTAGGTGTCCTCGCAATCGTAATTGATGCTAGCCATAAGTGGCGTATCCTCTATACCATCATCTACACTGCAAGATTCTTCTTCACCCCATATGTGTTGTAAGCCAAAATAATGTCCTACCTCATGTGTCAAGGTTCGACCCAAATCATAAGCAGAAGAAAGTTCATCACCAACACAATCAAAGCCCCTTAGCGTTGCTCTAATATCTATATTAATCCCTCCATCTAGGCCTGTTCCTCCAGTTGGTGAATTACCAAGACTGGTATATAGTCCGACATTTACGTTAAGATAATCTTGAAAAATTTCCTGTATAACCTGAGGGGATAAGTTATAAGTTACTGCTTTTTCGCCATCCCTCAGATTCGCACCGTGAGGATGATTATATTCTGCCAATTGAAATTTTATCATACTGTTACCTGCTGCCACAGAGGATTGATTGTTCAAATCAAATCTCCAATCTGGAGCCAACTCCTTGTTCTCTCTATTGAAATCTGTGTTTAGCCTATGTACCAAACCTTCAGCTAATTCGGACCAGCAGTTATCATCAGGATTTAATTCCTCTAGGTTGTGGAAATGAACGGCGACGGGTAACTTTATTTCTGCAGTATGTGTTCTAGAAGTAAGAAAATGGTCTTTTGAGAAGATTTTATTGGATTGTGTATCACACCTATTCTGAGCGGCAATTGAACAACAATGAAATAGGAGCATAGAAAGCAAAAGAGCATTAATTTCATTGTTCAAGCGCATAATTAAAATTGCAGAATTATATCTATATGGACAAGCTCTAGTAAAATGGCTTGCGTTTTAAAAAAGCAGAATGATAATTAGCTGACCAAGAACACCAACAGAAAACCCTCCTATAATATCTCTGTTTGTATGAGCTTGAAGAAAAAGCCTAGAACTCAAAACAATACCGCTCAAAACTAAAACTGCCGTCAAAATGACCAAATTATTCATCCTATACACCTTATCAAATAGATCGAATGTAATGAATCCTCTACCATGAGTGGTGATAAGATAAATTGTACCCATTAAGAGACCTCCCAGTCCAACACCATGTAAACTTATCTTGCTGAAGTTATTAATGAAAAAAGCTAAAAATAAAGCGATAATAGCTCCAAGTATAAAGTTAGCATAGGGGATAGGTATAGCATTATGGGTTCTAATATTGAGATACAACCAGAGATATGAAATGCCCGTCACGATCAATGGACCGATACGTTCTTTAGAGTTTTTCATCTCTAGACTCTGTACAAAGCCTACACCTAACATCAGCAATATAGCTATGACAGGGATGAGGACAGAGGTAAAAAAGATGATCAATACCATCGTCATCAGGTCTCTACCTGAGGCATAAGGAAATAAATAAGGATTGACTTTCAGATAGAGGAATAACATATACATGACCATCAGCATAGGATGACCTAGTATAGAAAACAGATATGCCAGTGATTTTGCGATCGGGCTCATTAAGCAGGATACGGTATTAATGTCTAACTTAGTCGCTCTAATGTTAACAAATTCTTTAGTAACATCTCCATAATCTTTTCGTTTTTGCTATTAAAGCCGTTTTTATGAAATTTCTTGTCTCCATATTGATACTTATAGGCGTATACCCAAGCGAGTATACCACTAAGCTCAGCGCTCAAGAGGTCAATCCCATTGTGGTTCCTATTGATGGAGATGCAGAGCTATCCGCTATAAGCGATACCATAAAATATGACGACGAACTAGATATGTTCGAGACCAAGATAGATGGCCGCGTCATGACGGCTATGATCACAGAGACAGGTGATACGCTGATAATGGAGACACTAGAAGATATCAGTATTACTTCCCTCCGATCTTTTAAAGATGATGCGGACTATAGAAAGTACATGAAATTTAAAAGATATGCGGCTGTAGTCTATCCCTATGCTAAGGAAGCGATCAGAATATTCCGAGAGACGGAACATCTCACTCAGACTATGAGCAGGAGGAAAAGAAAAAAACATATCAAAAAGCTGCAGGAAGAACTGAAGCAAGAATTTGAGGCACCTCTGATGAAACTGACTAAGTTACAGGGTAAGATAATGGTGAAGATGATAGAAAAGGAACTAGATAAGACTATGTATGATCTAATAAAAGGTGTCAGAGGAAGATGGGCAGCCATGTACTGGCACAATGCTTCAAAATTATACAGCTATGACCTCAAGGAAGGCTACCATGAAGGTGTCTATCCTATCTTAGATGCGGTACTTCAAGATTTCGATATTTCTTACAGAATAGAACAAGACAATAAAAATTCCAACTAAGTGATTGATTTCAATCTTACACCTGGAAAAGTAGAGTGGCAAAGTCCCTCTAATATCGCCCTTGTAAAATACTGGGGTAAGCATGGACGACAGTTGCCGAGTAATCCCTCGATAAGTTTTACATTGAGCCAAGCACATACGACTACTTCTGTAGCATATAAAAAAGCTGAAAATAAAAACTCCTCAGCGCAGGTAGACTTTAAATTTGAAGGTGAAGAAAAACCCGACTTCAAAGAAAAAATTGTCCGATATCTCAATAGCATAAGTGAAGAGTTACCCTTAGTGCATGAATTGGATTTTGTAATAGAAAGTCAGAACTCATTTCCGCATTCGTCTGGCATTGCTTCATCTGCATCTAGCATGTCTGCTTTAGCGCTATGTCTCTTGTCTATCCATAACAATTTATATGATAACAAAGCACTGGATATACAGAAAGCCTCTCATCTAGCCAGACTAGGTAGTGGTAGTGCTTCGAGATCAGTATATGGACCTCTTGCCATATGGGGAGATACAGATGTCTCTACACTAAGCTCTAACAAGTATGCTATTCCTTACATGGACAGCATAGATTCTGTTTTCAATTCTTTTTACGATGATATTCTGATCATCTCTAAAAATGAAAAAGCGGTCTCTTCCAGAGCAGGTCATGCACTCATGGAAAACAATCCTTATGCCCTGAATAGGTTCGAGCAGGCACATAGACATATGGGTGAGATAGTCGCTGCTATGCAAGCTGGTGATCTTGAAAAATTCGGTGCCATAGTAGAAAAGGAAGCCCTGACCTTACATGCATTGATGATGGCTTCAGAGCCTCCTTATATGCTGATGGAACCCAATACAATAGCTGCCATCAGAGTTCTACAAGAATTCAGAAAAGAAAAAAGCGTTCCCGTCTACTTTACCCTAGATGCTGGTCCGAATATTCATATGCTCTATCCTTCTTCTGCCGCGGCACAGGTTGCTGCACTAAAAGAAGAACTAAAAAATTACTGTCAGGATAGACTAATCATCAATGACAAAGTAGGTTCAGGTCCAATACAGATGATATGAAAAAGATAATATTTATACTTCTTAATTTTATTTCTGCCCATATTGCGTATGGTCAGTGGCATGAAGGTCCTATGGCCAGCTGCGAAGATCAAGCCTTTAATAGGAAGGTCAATAAAATGCTCAATTATTCTGTGGATGTTATTTCTGTAAAAGAACTCAAGGAACATTACAGCGATTACATCATTTTTGACACCAGAGAAATGAATGAATACTTAGTGAGCCACCTACCCGGCGCTATACATCTAGGATATGATAAGCCAAGGTGGGAAGCCCTCAAAAATATTGCGGATGACAAGCAGATAGTCCTCTACTGCTCCATAGGTTATCGCAGCGAAAAGATGGGGGAAAAACTAATGAAGAAAGGATTCAAGAATGTCAGAAATCTTTATGGCAGCATCTTCGAATGGGCTAATCAGGGGTATGAACTACAAGACCCTAGAGACCTCCCTAGCACTAAAGTGCACACCTACAATAAGAAATGGAGCAAATGGGTCAGCAACCCAGACATCACTATAACGTATTAAAAAAGGCCACTTCAATACTGAAGCAGCCTTACTAACTTTATAACTCAATCTCTTATAATTTTATCAATCTCTTGCTCAGACTTTGACCAGATTTATAGAGGACACTTACATAGTAGAGTCCATGATCTAGTTCTGTAATATCTACTTGCTGTTCGCCACTTTCAGATATCTCTAGAGAATAGATCACTTGATTCAAATTATTTACAACAGCGGCTGACACTATATCTTCTTTTACTAAGCCAGTGATAGTTACAAAATCTGAACTCGGATTAGGAAATAGATTTATATCATGGATACTCACCTCCTGCTTATTTGGTTGTGTAGAGGTGGAATAAGTAATGCCTTTGATTATATTTTCAGAGGACTGCTCAGTACTGTGCAGGACTGTGATGTCAAAAGTACAGCACGTAGATAAGCCACAACCATCTTGAATTTCATAACTCACTGTATAAGTACCCGGCTTGAACTCAGTACCTGGTCTAGGACCAGTCACTTGGTGTACAAAGTCACATGGCACTTCTATCAGGAAACAAGTCCTCGTGTCATTGTCTACATCATTCCACTCTCCAGATTTTAGAATCTCTACGTAATCCTGATTACCCTCCAGATTATTGGGTTGATTGACAAACCAATTAGAGTATCCTAAAGAGGAGCCATCACTCCACTGGAAAGTTCCTTCATTCTGATGATCGGATAGACCTATGAATAAAGAGTGACCACTGACCAAACTAGCGACATAAGCATTCTCTTCTTCAGAGTTTATTTTTACGAGCTCCAACTGACGCTTTGTACTATAATCCAAGGCATAAGGCCATGAGGAAGAAAATCTAGAGACATAGTAATTGGATCCATTATGGCTGCCTACATGCATAAAACCACTCAAGACAGGTGCTGGAGGACAGTCTCCACAGCTACCATTATATAGAGGTGGATTCCAGTCCACTATCGCCGTTCCTTCTGCGTCTGCTGTGACTATGATATCATCTTGGCATTCGTCTAGATCTGGATTGTTTACTGTGACGACAAAACTTGTCGTACTAGCATTTCCACATTGATCAGTAGCTGTATATACTACCGTATGTGATCCATGACTAAAAGTCAATCCAGGTCTGTGATTAGAGGTCAGCGTCGTACGAGCACAGTTATCTATAACCTTAGGTTCTTCCCAGTGGACGAGCTTACATGAATTATCTACAACTATGTCCGAAGGAGTATTATAAAAAGTAGGGCCAGTATTATCATTTACTGTAATCAGCTGTGCACAGTTGAATTCACAATTATCATAACCTCTAAATGAGGCAGACCATCTTCTGGTAACCAAGGTTGCACCATCACATTCAAAAGATTCTACGTCTTCATAATCCAAGCTAGTGATACTACATGGACCACTAGCATAGGCAGTGCCTAGATCATCGGTCGAAAGATCATCGTCCAAACTAACACAAACATCAGCTGGACACAATAATTCACAATCTGGTGTGACATAGACCATCTGCTTACAAAAGGCGAAGCCGGTACTCCCACTTCCCGTCGGTGCTGAAGAAATCATCCACCACCTCTCTAAGCCTCTATTACAATCATCACTATACACTTCTTTATCTTCATAGGTAACCACTGGTGTTTCGCAACTCAATGGATCATTCAGAGTTACACTAGGAGAATAAGCAATTGTAAGATCATAGACCTGACTTTCTGTAACGGTTACGTCAGGAGGGCAAAACACCTGAGGCGTACATGTACCGCTGCCTGTTAGAGGCATCAAGGCGCCTAGATGTGCTAATTCCGTTTCGCTATGTCCATACTGGACAATGAAAAAAATAGACAAAGCAGTAGCTAATAGATGCTTTTTCATGTCATCATGTTTTTTAAGTGTTAACGTAGGAATTAGAGCAGAGAGATTGAAGTTGTTCTTCGCTCTGGATCGGCAAATTATGTAATAAGTAATTACCGTACAAGTACGCAAGCTCAATTTAACCTAAACGGGGGATAAGAAGTTTTCAACATAAATAAGCTGGTATAAAAGAATACCTAGAAAAACCGTGGGTTTGGGGTTAATTGTTAAAATTATGTGGTGGTAAACTTTAACAAATGAAACAAGATTGTGCTCTTAGTCAACTTCAGCTACTTTTACCTTTTGATTAGAAAATATGTCGTGGAGAACAACAGAAGTCCTTCTTATTTATTGAACTGATTCATGGTATGACTTAAGCCTATGGAACAAAAACTTAAGATTGCTTTACTGGCATCTCCAAGAACGTAGCCCAACTGATCAAGCTCCTTTTCTGTCCACTTACCTAATACAAAATCTACTTGTCTGCCTTTCTTGAAGTCATCTCCGATACCTATACGTAATCGTGCATATTTGCTTGTACCTAAGACTTGTTCTATATCCTTAAGGCCATTATGACCCCCAGCAGCACCTTTACCTCTCAGTCTGATCTTGCCGAAATCTAAATTGAGATCATCTACGACGACGAGTATGTTCTCTGGTTTTATTTTCAATTTTGACATCCAGTGATTGACCGCCTTACCACTTCTATTCATATAAGTAGAAGGCTTGAGTAAATATACTTGTCTGCCCTTATGCTTGACCATCGTCAGATCTCCTAAGGTCTCACTTTTATAGTCAGCCTTAAAATTATAGGCGACCATATCCACTGCTTCAAAACCTACATTATGTCTGGTAGAATCATAATCAGGATGCATGTTCCCTAAGCCTATTACTAAATACTTCATTGCTGGATCTATTATTTCTTGCTCTTCACTCTTAGCAAATATTTTTCTAAAAAAGTTCAACATTCGTCTTGATTTGTTAAGTCAACTTTCCTCTATCCTAGATTAAAAATTTTCCTTTCTCATAAATCAATTTGTCATCTGCCCAGATCTCACCACTCTCTGTCATATCTGTAATCATATCCCAATGTATGGAGGACTGATTCTTTCCACCTGTCTGCTTGTAGGACTGCCCAACGGCCATATGTATAGTACCCCCTATCTTTTCGTCAAAGAGAATATTCCTTGTCGCTCTCTGAATCTGATAATTAGTACCTATCGCCACTTCTCCAAAGTAATTAGCTCCAGGAATTTCAAATACAGCATCTAGAAGTTCTTTCCCTTCCTCTGCATCCCACTTCACAACCTTGCCATCTTCTACCCATAAGGTAATGCCTCTGACATCCTTACCCATATAGATAGATGGAAAGGTAAAGTGAACTTTCCCATTGACTGAATTTTCTACTGGGCCAGAGAACACTTCACCCGAGGGCATATTCGTCTGCCCATCAGAATTGATCCAAGTTCTATCAGATACAGAAAACTCGATGTCCGTGTGATCCGCTTTATATCTCACCTTTTCTACCTTGTCTAGATATTCTTTTATATGCTGCTGATGCTTTCTGACCTTCAGCCATTCTGCTTTAGGGTCTTCAGTATACAGATGACAAGCATTGAAAACAAACTCCGAGTACTCTTCTAAAGTCATTTCAGCCGCTTGTGCAGCAGCCTCTGTAGGATACTGACATAGAGATCTTTTGAGAGCTCCTGGTGCTGACCGATCCGCCGTCCTTTCGAAATATATCTTAGTCGTCTCCGCCATTGCCGCAGATCTCTTTTGCTTTTTAGTGAGGTCTATTCCTGTTGTCTCATTGAGATCGTATGGCGCTCTTATATTTAAGTAGGCATCAAATTCCTCCATGGCGGTCTTCATCAGCAAAGGAGGCTGCGCCAGCTGATAATCCGAAGCATGCTCAAAGAAGATTTTGGATTGATCCTTAAATTTAAAGTCGATTTCCATTATCGCTCCTAACTTCATAACCTCGATATATATCTCCCTGACCAAAGGTTCTGCCAGTAAAGTAGTACTGACGAAAAGTCGTTCTTGCTCTTTTAACTCTACACAATAGTGTACTAGTAGCTTAGCATATCTCTTTAATATTGCTGTATCCATATTTTAGTTTAAGAACCCCAAAAGGAGTACATATCTGTCAGCTAACATAGCTGAAAACAATGAAAAAGGGCATATCTGGCTTTTAATCTCAATAGAAATTATCCCTTTTCCGCCGTTTGCAAATCTAGCTGAAACGCAAGAAAAGAAGACCGATGGTTACTTTATTGCGCCGTTTGTAACTTATTTCAATGTTTTTACCCCCACTTTGGGTGAATATGTGGACAATACTGTAGATTTACGTTACCAAAAACCCGATTAATCATGAACAACACAACAGTGAACAACACCATTTCCCAGTTCCTTAAAAAGAACACGTCTAAATTTATGATGCTAGTAGAAATCCTACTTATGGTAGGTGTCATTCTATTTTTCTTGAGCTAGTATTGCTTAATTTGGGACCTAAATAAGTCCTCTGTTCTATACCATATCAAAGCTGTCTTATATCTTAATCAATCCTCTTAGTTGGATTGCAGGCTTGATGTTATGGGCAATAATATGCAAGGATGCGGATAGAAAGCGCTACTTACTCATTGCTGCTTTCTCTCTTTTTATCTTAGGTTCTAATAAACCTCTAGCAAGTTTAATATTCAGCAACTGGGAATATCCTGCCGCCTCAGTAACTGAACTCAGTAAAGATTTTGATATCGGGATAGTCCTAGGAGGCTTCTCCCATAACTTCTCCCTCAAGCCTAATAATGATGATTTGTTTTATTTTGATGGACTGTCTGCAAATAGGCTCACGCAGTCTATCGAACTCTATAAAAGAGGGCACTGTCAGAGACTCCTAATCTCCAACGGCAGTGTCAAACCTAGTCTTCTCACAGAGGCAGACCTCATTGCAGCATACCTAGTAGATATGGGGATTCCTAGAGAAGATATTCTAGTAGAAAATAAAGGCATTAATACCTATGGTAATGCCATTCATACAGAGGCGCTGCTAGATACTATTTCGCATACAGGAAACAATCTATTACTTACGTCTGCATTCCATATGCGCAGGTCCAAAAAGTGCTTTGATAAAACTGGTCTGAACGCAACCCCTTTTGCTGTAGACTACTACGGTCCATTGTCCACTGATAGATGGACTGACTTCATTTATCCTGACCCTGAAGCTTTCATGCTTTGGGAAATTCTCATTAGAGAATGGATAGGCATCGTCAGTTATAAAGTAGTCGGTTACTTATAATGTACATAGAAGTAGACTATCTCTTTATATAGATTAATTAATCTAAGATTTGCCCACTCAGGAGCAACAGTTCTATCTCAGAGATTTTGACTTGATACTTTGCATTGATTAAAGAGATTTCGGCATTGAGTAGATTCAGCTGAGCTTGTCTAAAATCTACACTGTTTATCTGTCCAGCATTAAAACGTTCTTGACTACGCTTAAAGTTTTCTTCAGAGATAGTGACATTTTTTGACTGTGTCTGGTAGATTAATTTTCTGTTCTCATAGTTAGCCCAAGCATTGTCAAATTCAAAAGCTATATTGTCTAGCAGCTGCTCCTTTTGTAATGACAGTTGGATGTTATTGAGTTCTGCAGTTTGTAGACTATGCTTTGTAGCCCCTCCATCAAAAATATTCCATGATACAGAAAGTCCTGCATTGAGTCCATTGTTAGAAATCGAAGCTAGAAATGAGGCTGGGTTATTCTTACTATAGGCATACCCGTATGAAAGCCCTACGCCTACCACAGGAAGCTTTCTTGCTTCTGCCATATCTATGGCTATGTTGCCAATCTGGATATTTCTATCGATCTGGGCAATAGCAATATTCTCAGACATTGCTTTTTCTTTTAACGTCACCTTGTCTAAGCCAAAAAGAAAATCAGCTGACGGATCTATCTGGTAGTCTATTGCCTCTTTTTCGACCATCAGATTATTGAGTAGTCTTTTCGCATTGGTAAGCTGCAGTTCTGTATTGATGTAGTTCAGACTATCATTGTTTAGGTCCACCTCAGCATTAAGAATATCTAAAGGACTACCTTGACCATATTCTAATCTAGTAGTCGCTCTAGTCCGTCGCTCTTCGGAAATTTCTATAGCACTGGTCAGTACCTTCATGTTTTCACTCAAGGTGGCAATCTGATAGTACTGAGATAGTGTCTGAGCTGCTATGTTCTCCATAGTAGCTTCTAGCTCCAGCTTAGAAAGCTGATATCTCTCCTCTAATTGTGCAGTATTGTATCTTCTAAAAAATCCATCATATAAGACATAGTCTGCACCAATAGACGCATTCAATCCCTGAGAAGGTGCAAGGGTCAAAGTTGTATTTCTACCATCCTGAAAATTAGCTGAAGTATTATCTAGATTAAAGTTATAGCCTCCTGTCAGACTGATAGAAGGCAGCTTGCCTGTATTGTTCTTGCTGGTATTGTTCTGTGCAATAGTTGTAGCATTTTGGGAAAGCTTCACTCCAAAACTATTCTCTAATGCTTTCTGTACAGCAGCTTCTTTCGTTAGCAGCTCTTGAGCAGATACTACCTGAGTTACAAAACATAAAATGAAAACTATGGCAAGTGCATTAATGATTTTCATCTTCTTCATATTTTAGTTCTATAATAGCTCTCTCCACCTCTTCTCTGGTAATACTATCTCCTGTCAGCAACCACTTAAATGCCACTTTCACATAATTGATAAAGCTTAATAGAATAGGCAACATCAGCAGCGTAAGGAAAGTCGCAATAGCAATACCATAGGCAATAGAAATAGCCATAGGAATAAGAAACTGCGCCTGTCGACTTGTCTCGAAGATCAATGGCGCTAGCCCTGCCACTGTAGTCAATGTTGTCAAAAAGATCGCTCTGAACCTAGAGATCGCTGCAGTATATAAAGCCTCTCTAAATGGTAAACCTTCTTTAAGATAAATATTGAATTTACTGATGAGTACCAGACCATCGTTGACCATAATCCCGATCAAAGCTATGATGCCCAACATAGAAAGTACATTAATAGGAAAACCATGTATCCAGTGTCCCCACCCGACACCTATCAGACTAAAAGGCACTAGCAAAATTAGAAGTAGAGGTTGAGAATAAGATCTAAAGACAAAGGCTATTACAATATAGATTAGTGCAATGATTAATGGAAAAGCTGTTTTAGCTGACTTTGTGAATTTACCGGCCTCTCTATTCTGCCCTTCATACATAGGGGAGACGGTAGGATACTTTGCGAGTATATTAGGAACGATCCTATTTCTTACATCGTCCAGTATATCTGTGACACTATCTCCTGGCTTTACTAAGTCTGCTAGGATTTGTATTTCTCTCTGTCCTTCTAGGTGATTAATGGCGACCTCTCCTCTTTCGATTTGGTAATTAGCTATTTCTCTCAGAGCAACTCTAGATCCTAAAGGCGTCGTTATCTTAAGATCGTCTAATTGCTTGATAGTACTTCTTCCTTCTTTAGCATATCGAACCCAAACTTTTATCTCGTCCTCACCCCTCTGAAATCGCTGTACCTGAAATCCAAAAAAGCCATTTCTTATCTGACTCATTACCGATCTGGTATTTAGTCCTAGGAGGTAGGCATTATCCTTTAGCTCCAGCTTTATTTCTTTGATACCTGCAGGATCGTTATCAGAGACATCCTTCAGTTTTTCCATTTTGCGTAGCTCTGCTTTCAGCTCTTCTTTGGCTGCCTTCAGCTCTTGGATATTATTACCTAACAGGGAAACGGCTACGGGGCTTCCCCCGAATATACTACCTGAACCAAAAGTGAGACTTTCTGCTTCATAGAATTCTCCTACGCGATCTCTAATGGCATTAGAAATTTCAAACGAAGGAAAATCTCTTAGCTCGCCTGGTAATAGATTTATAGTCACTGAAGCAACTGCAGAACCAGGCCCAATTTTCTTGATGATATTCTCTACTACAGAGATGCTATCCGTTTGCCTAGCTGTAAACTCCTCGTTAACTGCCCAAGCCGCTTTTTCTATGATAGTCGCAAGAGAATCAGTAATCTGCTCATGAGTACCTTGTGGCATCTTGAGATTGACCTGTACTCTATCCGATGCTATGTTAGGGAAAAAGGTCGTTCTGATTACGCCTCCCGATATACTTCCAAAGGTTAGGATCAACAAGGCAAGAAATACTGAAAAAGATAAAAATTTATTCTTCAAAGTAAACCTCAGCACTGGCGCATACAATCTATCTCTACAAAAATTCATCAAGCGATCTCCCAGTCTGTTGATGTATCTGAACCCCGAATAAATGCCACCCAGCAGTGTTTTTTTCTTTTGTCTATTCTCATCTCTTACTAGCGCCTTAGAATGAGCGATATGAGCAGGCAAGATAATCAGTGCCTCTATAAGAGATATAGACAAGGTCAGCAAGACTATGATAGATACCTCACTGAAGAAGTTTCCTATTCTACCATCTAGAAAGAAGAAAGTAGAAAAAGCTAAGATGGTAGTTATAATCGCGGAGATAATCGGAGGGACCACTTCCATAGTTCCATCCACAGCTGCTTGTATGCGAGACTTTCCTTTTTCGAAGTGATGATAGATATTCTCCGCTACCACTATACCATCATCTACTAAAATTCCTATAACGATTATCATACCGAAAAGAGAAAGCACATTTATAGTCACACCTGTCTGAGCAGCAAAAACAAACATCCCCAAGAATGAGATCGGCAAACCAAAAGCCACCCAAAATGCCAAACGTATATTTAAAAATAAAGAGAGAAAAACCAGCACTAAAAATATACCAATGAAGGCATTCTCCGAAAGCAGCTTGGTCCGTTGTGTCAAAGTAATACTGCTATCACTAATCACATTCAGTTGTACGTTACTATATCGCTGATTAAAATCTTCAATATAAGCTTTGACTTTTTCTGCTGAACTGATAAGGTCTTCGATATTCGTATTCCTCACAGTCATAGTCACAGAAAGATTGCCGTTATAATAACTAGCATTAGGAGTATCCTGAAATATGTCACGGACAGTTGCCACATCTTTCAGATAGATAGAGTTCCCATCTACAGAAGTCTTGACCATGATATGATCTAGCTCATCTGCATAGTAAGAACGATTATTGGCTCTGATAAGATACTCCTCTGAACTGGTCTTTATAGTACCGCCCGTCAATAATAGATTTTCTCTAGATACAGCCGCCGCTACTTCGTCTATCGTCAGATCAAAAGCCAATAAGTCGAGTTCATTGACTGCAATCTCTATTTCTTCTAGTGGAAACCCACTGATATCCACTTGTGAGATGCCTTCTAGACGTCGGATATCCTTTTCTACAGTCTTAGAGATCTCTTTGAGCGACTTTAGAGGGACGTTCTCTCCAGACAATAAAAAAACGATCGTCTCTCTAGTACTCTCTCTTTTACTTACGACCAGCGGCTCCATACCTGAGGGGTAAGAGGGCACTCTGTCTACTGCATTTTTGACTTCTGCTAGTACAACATCCAAGTCGAAGCCCTTTAGAATTTCCACTGTGATCTGACCCGCATTCTCATTCGACACAGATGTCACCCGATCTATCCCTATCAGACCCTTGAGGTTATCCTCTATCTTCAGTATGACACCTTCTTCTATTTCTTGTGGTGATGCACCTGGGTAAGTCGCTTGGATGGTTATTATATTAGAATCTACTAGCGGGAAAAAACTTGATCGCATCGACAAAGCCCCCATAGTACCAAAGATGGCAAAGGCTACAATAAAAATATTGACCGCTACTGGAAACTTAATAAAGAAGGTAATGACTTTTCTCATCCTTCTATTTTGTAGCAGTTGCTTCTTCTACCATCATGCCTTCATAGGCACCTGGAATAGCATTCTGAAGTAAAACTGTGCCATCTGGCAAATTGGTAATTACTGCTGATTGCTCTTTAAAAAAAGCAATCTCCGCATCTATCAGCTTGAGCTTATTATCCACTACAGTATAGAGTTGATTATTTCCGACAAGCAATTTTCTAGAGATCTCATAGCCACTTGGTATAGACTTACCCGCTATATCTGCTACCAGAAACATACCTTCCTTAAGGTCCTTTCCCGAAAGCTGAACATAAATTTGGATACCTTGTGTGGCCCTGTTAACGGTTCCGTCTATACGTGCAATTTTACCTTGCCAAGATTTTGTTCTTTCTAGGTTATGAACCTGTACGGCCTTACCTACTTTTATAAATTGCTTATAGGATTCATTGACCGATACTGCCAACTCATAGACAGAAGGACTTAGAATGGTACCGAGTTTCTGACCCGGTCTGATCAAAGCACCAGGATTCACGAATGCTTCTGTAACGATGCCATAAAAAGGGGCACTGATATTGTATTTCCTATGGCGTTCTTCTAGGTTCTTAATGTTGTAATAGGTGGTGACAATATTCTTGCTGTTTATAAAAAACTTTTCCTTCTCAGTAGTAAACGGAGGTAGCGTAGGTGTCGACCTCTTAATGTCAAATTCCC
>CAKZVK010000071.1 GCA_937921825.1 uncultured Saprospiraceae bacterium | reverse complement strand
TTTGGAGGTCCATTTGAGTTCTGTGTCGGAGATGGCATTCAGGACACTATCGCCGCAGGTGCTATTACACTAGCGAATAGTGGTGGTACGAATAGCCAGTGGATAGTCACAGATGAGGCAGGAGAGATTCTTGGACTGCCAGCAGAATTTTCTGATGTGGATTTCGAGGGCGCTCCTGTGGGAACTTGTCTAGTATGGCATCTATCCTATGAGACTGGAGTTATAGGATTAGAAGTAGGTATGAATGCAAGTAACTTGATGGGCTGCTTCAGTCTTTCTAACTCTATATCTGTGATAAGAAAAGACTGTACTATGCCTCTAGGAGTTATTGTTATCAATGAGATAAACAGTAACAACGAAATAGAGATTAAAAACAATGGTACTCAGAGCATAGATATCTCATCATACTGGTTGTGTAACTTCCCTGCGTATGACCAATTATCTACACTGACAATTCAATGTGGAGGAGATCTTATCTTAGATCCAGGAGAGCTAGTGACTGTGATTTCAAATTTCAACATAGATGAAAACGATGGTGAACTGGCACTCTACACTATTAATAGTTTCTCTGACGTATCAGCGATATTTGATTATGTAGAATGGGGAAGCAGTGGACACCAAAGATCTTCACTTGCAGCTTCTGCAGGAATATGGACTGCTGGGGATTTTGTAGCGAGCTTCTCAGCTGGAAATAGTATAGAATATGACGGACAAGGCAACTCATCATCTGATTGGGCTGAAGACACCGCATCTCCTTGTCAAGAAAATTCTATAGGAAGTAATCCTACATCATTGAATTATTCTATTTATCCTAATCCTTCTACGAATGCAATTCAACTGGAATTCAAAGAAAGAATAGAAGGTACTATTACTGCAATGGTTATAGACCGAATGGGCAGAGTAGTTTCTACCACTGAAATGTCTTCTGAAGGAAAGCTAAGTATTGAGGATCTAGAGAGTGGATCCTACTATATAAAAGTGATTAAAGATAGAATGGTAGAAATAAAACCATTTATAAAAATTTAGTGCTGGTGAAAATTTTTTGGTAGATTGAATAGGGTTATTCAATTGTAGATGTAGGTATTACAACTCAGAAACCTCTCCTGAATTATCGGGAGGGGTTTTCTTATATTTAGTCCTTACATAGACGACATGGCATACAATAAAAAAGGAATAGCGATACTACACATGTCTTTATGTATAGGCATTCTATTGATTATACTCTTACTACATTTCTTTATAGCTCCTATCGAACTGAGCGGGTTTAATCAGAAGTATACCAAAACAGTGATGACAGCCCTGATCATTGCCTCATTCTGCTTACTGATCTCAGGGATTATGTTTTCGAGTACTTTTAAAAAATTGGGACCAGAACTTACCTCAGAAAATATCAATGAGTATGTAAAGGCATACATAATAAAGTGGTCTCTGCTGAGTATAGCAACACTGGTAAATATTCTAACGTACTTTTTCTTTGTCTCTCATCCTATTCATATAGTTGTAGCATTACTCTTACTTTTACTCCTATACAGCAGTAAAATAAAATTTCACTAAACCATGACTCTAAGAATTCTAGCCCTCTTTACTTTTGCAATTTGCTTAGTCAGTTGTAAATCTTATTCGCAACTTTCAGATGATAACAATAAAGCAATGACTGAACTCCTATACACAACTATACCCGACTATCCAGAGAACTACACAGCTACTGGAATGGCTGCAAGAATGATAGATGGTCTAGGATTCAGATACAGATGGGCAACAGAAAATCTGCGACCAGAAGACCTCAACTATAAGCCCGACTCTACTGCTCGGACCAGTATGGAGACCATGGACCACCTCCTAGGATTATCTCAAATGATCGTTAATGCAGTCAATAAAGAGCCGAATATCAGACCAGTTCTAGAAACGAATTACAGTTGGGAAGAAAAAAGAAAACTCACACTGACTAATCTTAAAGAGGCCAGTGACATCCTTTGGAACTCCAAAGATGCGGACCTTCACGACTACACTATCATATTTCAAAGAGGGGATAATGTCTCAGAGTTCCCGTTCTGGCACCAGCTTAATGGCCCTATAGCCGATGCCTTATGGCATTGTGGACAGATAGTTTCTTTCCGTAGAGCCTCAGGCAATCCTATAGATAATAGGGTCAATGTCTTTATGGGAAAGCTAAGAGAGAGGAAATAAAAAACTTTTTTTTACAGTCTTTCCAACCATTACTCCAACCCCTGACTCTATAAGGTAAAGTCTACAAAGGGTAGACTAATTCTCAGAGATTTCACTTTTATGACACAACTTGGCGTCTATTACTCCCTTTCTTTGACAGAAAGAAATAGATCTTCAAGATGGAGATAGAACAATAATCATGAGATAAATGCGTCCTAAGAAGGTCTTAATTTACAGAAAATAGACCTCAAAAGGGTTAATTTAGGCTTAATGAGACCTCTAGGATCCCAAAATATTGGAACAAGGACCTAAATTGAAAAGCAATTACTACAAACATTTATTAACTTCCATAACAAATAACAAAAATTATGAACTTCAAGCTATTCCTAACTTTGCTTACAGCAGCACTTTTTTTCGCTTCATGCGAAACTGATATCTGCAACCAAACAGTGACTTACACAAAAGCTACTGCCGTCTATGAAAAAATAGACGACCTCAGAGATACTCCTATAAATGGAGCTGTTAGAGACATAGAAAATCCAGGTAAAATTTATGTAGCTGGTGATTTCTTACTTATTGGAGAAGAAGGAGAAGGTATTCACGTTATAGATAATTCAGATGTAGTAAATCCTACCGCAGTGAATTTCATTAACATTCCTATGAACAGAGAATTTATTGTAGATGGCAATCACATCTATGCAGAATCTCAATATGATATGATGAAAATCGATATCACTGATATCAATAGTGCTAAGCTAGAAAGCAGAGCAGAAGATTTCATCCCTAACAACCTAGTAAATGATAAAGGAGAGACGTTAGTAGGATTTGACTTTGAAGATGTTACTGAGACTTTGCCTTGTGATACTCCTATCAATCCAGACGTTATTAATTATGTGGCATGGAATAATGAATTGATACCACCATCAAGCGTGCCTTCATCTTTCTCTGGCAGCAGCAATGGTACTTCAGGAACACTTAATAAATTGGCTTTAGCAAATGGTCATCTATATGCGATTTCTGACAAGAGCTTAAATGTCCTTCAAAACGGAAGTGAACTCAGAAAAGTAAATAGATTAGAGAACTTTGATGATGGAATGGAGACAATCATCTTGAGAGATGAAGAGCTTTTCATCGGAAAGTTTGACGGTATGACGATAGTAGATATCTCTAGTCCTGCTGCACCAGTTATCACAAGAGAATACTGGCATCAAGAAGCCTGTGACCCTGTTCTACCTTACCTAGATGTTGCTTATGTTACTCTAAGAGTAGACGGCTGCAGAGGAAGACAAAATTTATTGGATGTAGTAGACCTCACAGGAACAGGAAGTCGCTTATCAGCAATAGAGAGGATAGAGATGGAGAGTCCTTATGGAATGTCTATCATAGATGAGACCTTATATGTAGGAGAAGGAATCTCTGGACTTAAGATGTTTGATATCTCTACACCAGAGAGTCCTGAATTAATATCATGGAATCAAGATGTAGAAGCTTACGATATCATCCAACATCCTACTAAAGATATTATACTTCTTGCTGGTCCTGATGGGCTGAATATCTACGAGAATAATGAAGCAAGTGTACTTACTCTAGTGAGTACAATTTCTTTCTAAGCCAGACAGCGATGATAAGATATATAATGATGCTACTTCTGCTCGCAGGAGTAGCATCTCCTTTTATAGGAGCGCAGGAAACCATCAAACACTTCGAAAAAGATAGGTTACCGACTAATGCTTGGATATTTCTCCAGAATGGAGAACTCATAAACGGCGTCATCACTAAGGATGATGGATCTAAAGTGACCCTTACAAATAAGCACTTTAAGAATAGAAGAATAGACTATAGCGAAATAGAAAAAACTGCAAAAGGAAGACACAAAGTGTCACCTGCTTCCAAGGGAAAATTTCATTATGATGAAGGGATGTTTTTTACCGGATTTGTCTCTTTTAACCTGGCTGGAGAATCAAGGACAGGGTCTTGGCAATCTATCCTTGGCACTCGACCAAACAAACATTGGGCAGTCGGTGGCGGAGGTTCCTTAGACTGGTATCGAGCTACCTTTGGTGACATTAATAATGAGTCTCTAGTTTTTATGAGTGCTTTTGCCTATGGTAGATACAACCTTACACATAAAAGAGCAAGAGTCTACCTCTACTCCAGACTTGGTTATGGAATGGGCTTAGACGGAAATGTCTTCAGAGAGGTCTTCAGTGATGGCATCAACTTTCATCCAGGCATAGGACTTACCTTTGCCAGTAGGAATGTCTTGAGATGGGTGATCGAGATAGGAATGAGAGTACAGAATGTAAATGGAGATTATGTTATCAGAGACCCCCTGACCATGAGAGACATCACCGCTACTTATAAAAACTTACTCATGAGACCAATACTTAAAATTGGTTTTGATTTTCATTAAGAAGAAGGGAATCACTAAGTAAGCTGACTCTAGCCCTACCCTACTTTTGCATCATCAAAAACTCCTTGGCAAAATATGTAAGAATTACATCTGCGCCTGCTCTTTTGATACTGAGCAAAGTCTCCGGCATTACAACCTTATAATCTAACCAGCCCCTATCACAGGCTGCTATAAGACTAGCACATTCGCCACTAACGTGATAGGCGGCGATGGGCAGCAATGAGTCAGCTCTAAGTCTCGCAATAATGTCAAGGTAATGCACAGCTGGCTTGACCATCAAATAATCTGCACCTTCTAGAGCATCTAGTTCTGCTTCTAGTAAGGCCTCTCGGCTGTTAGCCGGATCCATTTGATAAGTT
Source organism: uncultured Saprospiraceae bacterium (assembly GCA_937921825.1). Lineage (GTDB taxonomy): Bacteria > Bacteroidota > Bacteroidia > Chitinophagales > Saprospiraceae > RFSX01. The sequence goes on along the minus strand of CAKZVK010000071.1, from coordinate 7,560 downwards.
TTCTTATCCTTAGGACTATTGGGGTCTTCTACTGGCGCAGAATCAAGAGCATCTCTGAAGGGGCCATAAAATCCACTGGCATACTTGGCGGTATATGACATAATAGAGACCTCAGTATATTCATGCTCATCTAGAGCTTCTCTTATCGCCTCTACTCTCCCATCCATCATATCTGATGGACCTATAACATCAAAGCCCGCTTCCGCTTGAGCGACTGCCATACGGGCTAGTATACCTACAGTAAGATCATTGGCGATTTTGCCTTCTTCTACCACCCCATCGTGACCATCTATACTATAGGGATCTAAAGCGACATCACTTATCAATGTAATCTGGGGGTACTTTTCCTTTATAGCTGTTGCAGCTTGCAGATAAAAATTTTCATCGCTATAACTATAGGTTCCTTTTTTGTCTTTAAGTGCATCAGGAATCTTAGGGAATAAAATAAAAGTATGTAGACCTGCTTCTATACAAGATCCTATTTCTACAAGTAGTGTATCCAGGGACCTTCTGTAAGCTACTGGCAGTGAGGCTATCTGCTCTTCTACTCCCGTGCCTTCCACAAGAAACAAGGGCATGATGAGATCATCAGCAGTTACTTTATGCTCTCTCACTAAGCTTCTTACGGAGCTAGACTTTCTATTCCTTCTAGGTCTTTGTAACATCAATTTTATTTTTTTCTTTTAGGCACAGGATCGGGTCCGAACCCTGCCCATGGATGACATCTAAATATTCGCTTCAGCCCTAACCAACTGCCTCTTAGCATACCCCACTCTTCTACAGCACCTATCATATAATGTGAGCAAGTAGGTTGATACCTACAGCTAGGTCCTAGTATAGGAGAGATAATTTTTTGGTAGAACCGTACAGGTAGTATTATCAGGTTTTTGGAAAAGGTAGAGATCACAGCTATCAGAGTTCTATACGTTTACTACTATCTCCTTTGGTTAGGATATGAAAAGCCTTTGACTTATTATCCACTTTGACATTAATGATATTTTTCTGATCATCGAAAATATCCATCAGTAGTGAATTTGTTATTTCTATAGTGCTGAACGCCGACACATTCTCTATCTCTAAGTAAGAATAGATACCCATGATATCATCACTTTGCTCTTTACCTAGATAGTAAAAATCCTGCGCGACACCATCGACTTTGATCTCTATGTGGTCATATAGATAACTGTGAAAAACAGAATCAGCCAGCGGATGCTCACTGCTCTCAAAAAATTTGTACTCCAGTTCTTCTCTAGTCTTCAGTACTTTCTCTATATCATCAATAAAGGTATGAACGGTAACTTGTACCGCTTGCTGATCAGTCTTATAATGTACATCCGTCTTGCTCAGGTGAAAGTCATGCTCCATTTCGCTAGAGCAAAAACTCAATATCAAGACACAGATATGTATAAGATAAATCAATGCTTACTGTGTACTGTTAGTAGTGTAATAAGTAATTTTCGTCAGCCACTTAGAAGGGTCTTTTTCTGTAGTAGGGTCCGTTACATACTCTTGTACGATAGGATAATTAACCAGTAGGCCATGATCATCCATATACTCTTCTATAGCAAGATGTGCTGTCTCAGTCTTAGCATAATCTCCATAGTAATCCACTTGTACAGCTTTCCCATCTGGCAAAGTCTGCGAGATAGCTCCCGGTACTGTCATAGGCTCTTTTAGAGGAATGGCTGCTGCCATATCAGTAGTGCCTTTGGATTCATCCCAACTGTAGAACAAACCACTAGGCATACCATCCATTTCTAGTTTTTTGCCTTGTGCTTTCATGAAGAGTGCTCCTAAGTTCTGTGTATAAAATTGTTGCATGTTCGCTATCTCTACAACCTGTCTATTGAGAATATAGTTCTTCTCACCGACGTAAACTTCGTTTATCTTATAGCCATTGTAGACTTTATCTCTTGAGCGCTCCTCTACGATCGTCTTTATCTTACTGAGTCCTTTATTGTAAGTCTTTATCAACCCACCTTTCATCAGTAGATTAAAAGGCCTAAATACAAACGGCGTCTCTCCACCTTCGAATCCCCAAGTCACTTTCGTCTTGCCATCCATGTCTTCAAACTTCCAAGATGAGTAAGATTCTCCATCCCATCCGCCAAATTTCAATTCTGTTCTGATTGACTCTCCTTTCTTCGACTCTACTATAGTCTGTGATCCCTCGCCGACTTCCTTATTTCCTTTCCAGCTCCATTGTGCACCTACACCTGCAGTCTTAGAGGTATAACTGTGTTCTGCATTTGGATCCATCTCATCCCATGGAGACCACGTACGCCATTTTTTGAAGTCATTCACCATATTATACACCATAGTAGGAGGTGCATCCATTGTTTGTGATTCTTCAAAAACCAACTTGGATGGAGAAATCGCCATCAAGCCTATAGCTATTACTGCAAGCAGTACTAAGAGTATTATTAGATATTTTAAAAATGTTCTCATTTTTTATTTTTTAATCGTAGTCCACGATACCATTTGGTCGCAAAAAAGAAGACCAACGCTGCCAATATTATGGCCCCAAAGGTATACCCAAAATTCAATAAATTCTTAAATACCGCCAGGAGCACTATAGCTAATAGAAATAAGGTAGGCACCTCATTATACAATCTAAATTTAAATGAACTCATTACTCTCTGACCCGAGATTAATTTCTTGATGATGGAAGCATTATGTTCTGTATACCCTGAAAGCATAAAAACCAATAACAACTTCAGATGTAACCAATAACTTTCTTTGAACCAATCCCAGCCTCTGCTATAGATCAGCAACAATCCAAAGATCCAAGTGAAACCCATGGCCGGTCGGACGATGATCCGGAACAATCGTTCCTCCATGATGTGGTACTGCTTAATCAAGATAGCGGAGTCACTCGTATTAGCTTCTAGAGCTTCCTCATGATAGACGAATAGCCTTATCAAGTAAAATAGCCCTGCAAACCAAGCTACCATACTGACCAAGTGTAAACTCTTATATAGCAGTATTGTCATGGCTCTAAGATACGACTTCAGGACTTATTACAGCCTCAGCCATCCGACCACATTGTCTTCACCGATGTACCATCTGCCATTTCTCAGCTCCAAGGGGTATATACCTCGTGCAGGATTGCGAGAACCTGGGTTTTGCTGAATGAATTTCACCCCATCATGGGTAGTACCAGTAAGGATGAATAAGTGACCGAATGGGTTACTAGAGGAGGGACCTATGATTACGAGGTCATTGGCACGAGGTTTTTCAGAACTTCCATTCCTATATTGCTTCATTCCACGAGCCTTATTATAAGCGCCATCTGGCAGAGACCCATCAAAAAAATCTCGGGCATGACCATAGCTATCTGGCATCTTATGGCCATAGGCCTCATAGTAGAACCTTTTAGCAAACTCTACACATTGATACTTAAGTCCTAAGTTATAGCCATCCTTGGTTACATTTCTACCTGAGACATTGGTTACTCTCCCGTTGTAATAGACCTTGACGCCTTTATAGCTATCTATGACTTTACCCGCCTTTGTAGAAGGATTGGATTTGGAGTTTTTATTTTTGGCTACACGTTCTGATTTAAATATATCCGTCAAGCCAGAAAGATCCGGCAGACTAATCTTACCACCAAATAGATACCAGCTGATTCCTCCAAAAATCAGCACGATCATCAATATCGCTTTTAACTGTGCCCCTCTCATATTAAACTGAAGACGAAATTACAATCTCATCGCACAGTTTTCATATAAAATACTGAATCTTTAACCGCTTCTTTTAAGACTATTATAGGTACATGTAATACCTTTGGACTTATAAAAACCTAGCAATGCACCAAAACGGTACTACGACATCCAATAGAGTAGATAAATTTCAATATCATGATCATTACAATGTCGATGACTTACTCTCTGAGGATCACCTACTGGCAAGAGCGGCGGTCAGAGATTGGGTAAAGAAGGAAGTTACTCCCATCATTGAAGAATATTCTGAAAAAGCAGAATGCCCTAAGCATCTGTTTAAAGGGCTTGCGGAAATTGGAGCCTATGGGCCTAGTCTTCCTATGGAGTATGGGGGTGGCGGAATGGATGAAATTGCCTATGGCATCATCATGCAAGAACTAGAAAGAGGAGACTCAGGTATCCGTAGCATGGCTAGTGTCCAAGGATCTCTTGTTATGTATCCTATCTATAGATTTGGCTCAGAAGAACAAAAAAGAAAGTACCTCCCTAAACTAGGGTCAGGGGAATACATCGGTTGTTTTGGACTGACGGAGCCAGATCATGGTTCTAATCCAAGTGGTATGCTAACCAGCTATGTAGAAGACGGAGATCACATCATCCTTAATGGCTCTAAAATGTGGATAACCAATTCTCCAGTAGCTGACCTAGCAGTCGTATGGGCCAAAAACCCTGAGGGGAAAATAAAAGGAGTTATTGTGGAAAAAGGAACACCAGGATTTTCAGCTCCCGAGATTCACGGTAAGTGGTCTCTACGTGCTAGTATCACTGGAGAAATAGTACTAGAAGATTGTAGAGTTCCGAAAGCAAATATCCTTCCGGAGGTCGCTGGTCTTAAAGGTCCACTTTCTTGCTTATCAAAAGCACGTTATGGTATCGCCTGGGGTGCAATAGGAGCAGCTCTGGATTGTTATGATTCTGCATTAAGATATAGTAAAGAAAGAATACAATTCGATAAGCCCATTGCTCAGTTCCAACTGACACAGAAAAAACTGGCTGAGATGATAACGGAAATCACCAAGGCGCAATTACTTGCATGGAGACTCGGTAGCTTAGCTAATGACGGCAAGGCTTCCCCTGCACAGATCTCAATGGCCAAAAGAAATAATGTACACATGGCACTCGTCTGTGCTAGGGAAGCGAGACAGATTCATGGGGGAATGGGGATTACCAATGAGTACCCGATCATGAGACACATGATGAATCTAGAAACGGTACTGACCTATGAGGGTACCCATGACATCCATTTACTGATTACTGGTATGGAAGTCACTGGTCTGAATGCATTCAAATAAAACATGAGAGGTTCTTTATTACTACTTCTAGTACTATGTTCTTTTAGTCTTTCGGCACAGAAAGATGTGATATCGTGGAGTTCTGTACAGCTAGATTATAAGGCGAACGATAAGCTGACGCTGAAACTCAAGCCCATTACACGTACCAAGGATAATATCAGTGCCTATGCTGACACCTCTATAGATTTTATTATTAGCTATAAATTATCTAAAGGATGGTCTGCTTCCATCTTAGAGAGACATTTCTTTATCCCTGATCAACCGGATGTAGAATTTCTCTTTTTCGATATCAAAAAGACTTTCAATAAAGAAAAATTACAATTCAATAATTATCTGAGATATCATCTGATCAAAGGTGATACAAGAGACTTTATACGTTACCAGCCTTCTGTAGGTCTTAGAAATCTAGGCAAGTGGACACCTTTCGTCGCAGCAGAATTATGGTTTAATACCACCTTGAGCTCGTTAGTAGGTGGACGATATTCGGCAGGTGTAAAATATCAGCTCAGCAAACAACTAGGGATTCATCTCACCTACTGGAATCAAGAAGGATACTCTGATGCACCAATAGGAGAACACCATAATTTCTTATTCAATCTGCACTACCTGATTCCAAGGACTAATAAAATGGAAAAAACTACTCCATCTATGTCCAAATAGTATGCTTATCTTGTAGATCAATACATCTACAATGATCTATAGAATAAGTCTAGTCTCAGCTGTATACTTTAGTTTTATTGTGATGCTCAGTGCGCAAGTAGATGCTCACTATTGGACACATCAGTATGGCGCTAAAGGACTTCTTCTCAATGGAGCAGTAATTTCTTCTTCGGAAGGAGAAACCTCCATGTATTACAATCCAGGCTCTATGGGGATGGATGATAATCTAGGTTTTGCTTTTTCATTTTTGACGCCTAGCTATTCTAGTCTTCAGACAGAAAATTTTATCGGCGCAGGAAATATCTTAGAAGATAATGGACTAGATTTCTCACCAGGTTTCCTCGGGTTTAGATTCAAGCCCTTCAAGTCAGAAAAATTTGTCGCTGGTGTCACAGCCTTCAAAAGATTCAAGACCGATATAGAATTCCAAGATAGAGTAACGGACTTCGTTAATAATTCTACGGTTCTGCTTTTTAGAGGAGATCTAGATTTTACTAGAAAAGTATCTGAGGACTGGTACGGGCTAGGACTCTCCTATAAGTTGTCCGACCGCATTGGGATAGGTCTCACACAGTTTTCTGTCTGGCATAGACAGCACTTTGATGCCAACATCAAGAAAGAAATATTTCTGACATCTATTCCTACGGTACCACAGATATCATGGAGAGGTGAGTATGGCTACAATCTTAACATAAGTAGTGGGATGATTTCCAAATTGGGATTTTCTTACAGACATGAAAAATTCAATCTTGGTCTGACATTTACCTCACCCCTCTATCTCATCCCTAGAAAGAGAGCTTCATATTTCTTTGAAGATTCAAGAAGTAATATTACAGAGGAAGAATTTAGCTCTCAGTCCAATAGGTCAGATGTAGAGCTCAAGAATTTTTACTCTGCAGCTTCTATTGGCGCAGGTTTTGATTTTAAAGCTGGCAGAAACCACATCTCATTTTCTGCTGAATATTTTAGTGGTGTATCCGATTATGTAATATTTGAAGATACAGAAGATACTTTTGATGATCTTGCTCTGGTGCCAGAAATAGTAACAACAGAACTCAGAAGTCGGAGTGATAAAGTCTTTAATGCTGCAATGGGATTTATGCACCATTCCTCTGAAAAGCTAACCTTACTGGGAGGCTTTAGAACTGACTTTGATCAGAATAAAAGTCTGCGAGTAAATTCTTCATCAGAATATCTTGGCACCACAGGAGATGTCTATCATCTCAGTGGAGGGGCCATGTTCGAATTCGGAAAGAACTCAATTTCTCTGGGTTTTGATGCGGGCTATGGCAGTAAGAAGGAGGCACTCCAGCTTGTAGACTTATCAATGATTACTCAGGATAATATCTATGAAATATCTGGACAGAATAATGTGAACAGTCGTTTCTACTCTATCATGCTCTTTGTGACTTATGACTTTATCTTTTCGAGCATTAATTCTAAGGAACATAATCATTAGTCAAAATCAGTACTGACCATATTCCACTCAGGGTCAACTCATCTCGACCTTGTCAGCTTATACCAGGCATTATCTTATAAAGCAAAGACAGCTACAGATTACTTCACTAAATCTTTAGACTGCACAATCTTAGCCTCGCTTCCTGAGTGAGAGTCAATAAATCACAGAAACTCCTGGGGTAAGTTAAAGTATAGTAATTGCATCTCCCTCTAGATCTACCCCTATACCCATTTCTATTTTCACTCTGTAACTGCAAAGTAACCGTCACTTTATTGCCCCATTCCCATTTCTGTAGGGCCCTTGTAGGTCTATCCACTACTTCCTGTAGTAGCCGCAGGTCAGTGTACAGCCTTCAAAAATGGTCTTATAAGTACAAACGCAAACATTATGAAAAATCTAATCACAATCTTAGCAGCTCTTACAATCA
>CAKZVK010000070.1 GCA_937921825.1 uncultured Saprospiraceae bacterium | reverse complement strand
AGGAGCTTGTGGTAATGAAGGTACACTTAGTGGTACTATTACAACGACTTATGATGGTTGTACTGATGGAACGATGACTGTAACCTATGCTGGCATAGATGCATGTGGAAACGATATAAGTGCAGACTGTACAGTTAATGTAACTGGCGCAGGACCTGCAGATATAACATGTGATGATGTAACAATCACTTGTGAAGAAGTCCCTGGATATGCACCGGCACCGGCTAGTTATAGTGGCGCATGTGGAAATGCAGGAACAGTAGAAGGAACAGTGACGACACCATATGACGGATGTGCAGATGGAACAATGACTGTAACGTATGCTGGCATAGATGCATGTGGAAACGATATAAGTGCGGACTGTACAGTTAATGTAACTGGCGCAGGACCTGCTACGATTGAATGTCCAGATGTAGCAATTTCTTGCTCTGAGGTAGAGGGCTATACGCCAGTACCAGCAACTTATACAGGAGCATGTGGTAATGAAGGTACAGTAGATGGAGTTGTTACAACACCATTTATAGGATGTACTGATGGAACCATGACTATTACTTACTCTGGCACAGATGCATGTGGAAATGATATTTCTGATCTATGTACTGTCAATGTAACTGATACTACTAATCCTACAGCATCTAATCCAGCACCTATCAATGTAGAATGTTGGGAAGATATTCCAGCTCCAGATGCTGGAGTTGTGTCGGATGCTTCAGATGATTGTGCGGAACCAAGTGAGTTGACAATAGAACACATAGAGGATACTAAGACAAGTGTTGTCTGTGATGACTATGCAAATGGTGGTTTCAGCTTTACAAGAACTTACCGTATTACAGATTGTGCAGGTAATTCTATTGATGTAGAACAAACAATAAATGTGGATGATGTAACTCCTCCTTCAGGAGCTACTCCAGATCCTATTGTTGTAGAATGTCTAGAAGATATTCCTGCACCAGATGCAAGTACAATACTTACAGACGCGGATAATTGTGGAAACTCATCCGAATTAACAGTAGAGCATGTTTCTGACAGTCAAACAACTGCAGATTGTGATGATTACGCTAATGGTACATTAAATATTACACGTACTTATAGAGTAACTGATTGTGCTGGTAATACTTCAGATATAGAGCAGACTATAACTATAGAGGATACCACGCCGCCTACAGCATCTATACCAGCTGCGATAACGATTGATTGTTATGGTGATATGCCAGCTCCAGATCCATCAATTATTACTGATGCGACAGATAACTGTAATGCTACAACACCAGTTGTAACTTTCTTAGAAGATGATATTACAAGTTTAGATTGTGATGGAGGACCATCAATAATTACACGTACGTATAGAGTAACTGATTGTGCAGGTAATACTGCTGATGTAAATCAGACCATTAATGTAGAGGATACTACAGCACCTACTATAACAGGTGTAGGTCCTGACGCTGAGTATGACTGTAATGGAACACCAGAATTTAGTGAGCCTACTGCTGAAGACAATTGTCTTGGTGAGGTAACATTGACATTCGAAGATGAAGTTACTGGTAGTGCAGGAGCAGGAATGATGACTACTAGAACATGGACTGCTACGGATTGTGCAGGAAATACTTCTACGGAATCTCAGACCTTAACTCAAGGTCCTTGTATGAGTATCGGTTCTACAGTATTCTATGATGATAATAATAATGGTCAGCAAGATTCAGGAGAATTAAGTCTAGGAGAGAAAACAGCAGGCAAATCTGTTACAATAGAACTTTACGATGCAGATACAGGAGCGCTAGTAGGAACTACAACTACTGATTCTAATGGTAGTTACATATTCCAAGATTTAGATCCAGGAAACTACTACGTAGAGTTTATGCCACCAGCTTCAGCTCCAGTTTCATCTACTCCAACATCTAACTCAGATGATCAGGTAGATGGAGATGATAATGGTAGCCAAACTGATAGCGATGGTGATGGTTTGACAGATGGTGTAATTACTTCTCCGGTTATAAACCTAACTGGTGGAGCTGAACCTACTAATGAATCAGCACCAAATGGTGGAAAAGACGCTGGTAACGATGAGAATGGAGACATGACTATCGATTTCGGTCTAGTTAGATTGAACAGCGTAGGATCTACAGTATTTATAGATAATAATAACAATGGTCAGCAGGATCCAGGTGAGCCTACATTAGGTGACTTGGGTAAGACAGTAACAATTGATCTATATGATGCAAATACTAATCAGTTAGTAGCTACAACTACTACTGACAGTAATGGTAATTACATCTTTGATAATTTGTTACCTGGTGATTACTATATAGAATTTACGCCTCCGGCTTCAGCGTCAGTATCTTCTACACCTACATCTAATTCAGATGATGGAGTAGATGGAGATGACAACGGTAGTCAGACTGATTCCAATGGGGATGGTATCACAGATGGTCCTATTACTTCGCCGGACTTTACGTTAGAGTTTGGTACGGAACCAACTAATGAGACAGGTCCAAACTTGGATAATGGTCCTGATGAAGGTGGAGATATGACAATTGACTTTGGTTTAGTACCACTAGTTAGTTTAGGATCTACAGTATTCTATGATGATAACAATAACGGTCAGCAAGATCCAGGAGAATTAACTCTAGGTCAGAAAGCTGATGGAAAGACAGTTACATTAGAATTATATGATGCAAATACAAATCAGCTAGTTGCTACTACAACTACTGATAGCAACGGTAGTTACATCTTTGAAAATTTACTTCCAGGTGATTACTATGTAGAGTTTATGCCACCAGTATCTGCACCAGTTTCTTCAGGTCCTACGAGTACATCGGATGACCAAGTTGATGGTGATGATAACGGTATACAAACTGATAGTGACGGAGATGGACTTACTGACGGCGTGATTACTTCACCAGTTATAAGTTTAGCCGGGGGTACTGAGCCAACAAATGAGCCAAGTTCTAATGGAGGAAAAGATGCATCTAACGATGATAGTGGAGATATGACTGTTGACTTTGGTCTAGTGAGATTGGGAAGTGTAGGGTCTACAGTATTCTCTGATGATAATAATAATGGAATTCAAGATCCAGGAGAATTAGATCTAGGCTCAAAAGGCAAGACTATTACTCTGGATTTATATGATGCAAACACAAACCAGTTAGTTGCTACAACAACTACTGATAGCAATGGAAATTATCTATTCGATAACCTATTGCCAGGTGATTACTACATAGAATTTATGCCACCTGCTTCAGCTCCATTGTCTTCTGGTCCAACAAGTACTGCTGATGACCAGACTGACGGAGATGATAATGGTATCCAATCTGATACTAATGGTGATGGAATTAATGACGGGACTATTACTTCTCCAGTATTCAATATTACACCAGGAACAGAACCTACAAATGATGGTCCTTTGGATGACTCTATAGGTGATGCTAATGGTGATATGACAATTGATTTTGGTTTAGTAGGTCTTGTAAGTCTTGGTTCTACAGTGTTCTCTGATGACAATAACAATGGTATTCAGGATTCAGGAGAATTGACTTTAGGAGATAAAGGAAAATCTATAACTCTTGAGTTATATGATGCTAATACTGATCAACTGGTAGCAACTACAACTACAGATAACAATGGTAGCTACATATTCCAAGGTTTACTTCCAGGTGATTATTATATAGAGTTTTCACCACCAGCTTCATTACCAGTATCGTCTACAACTACGAATACTGCTGATGATCAAGTAGATGGAGATGATAATGGTTCTCAGACTGACTCTAATGGAGATGGTTTGACTGATGGTATTATCAGTTCACCAGTTATTACTCTTATGCCTGGGACTGAGCCATTAAATGAGCCAGGTTCTAATGGAGATAAGGATGCAGGTAATGATGGATCTGGAGATATGACAGTAGACTTTGGTTTAGTACCATTGATGTCAGTTGGTTCAGAAATATTTACTGATCTTAATGATAATGGTGTCAAGGACCCAGGAGAAATGAATCTTGGTGAGAAAGGTAAGACAGTAACCTTAGAATTATATGACGCAAATACTGGTCAACTAGTAGCAACAACTACAACTAACCAAACTGGTGGGTATGTATTTGATAATCTATTGCCTGGTGATTACTATATCGAATTTATGCCACCAGCTTCAAGACCTACTTCAAGTACAGGTGCTGCTGGAGATGACGGTGTAGATAATGATGACAATGGTTCTCAGTCAGATGTTAATGGTGATGGTGAGACAGACGGTCTTATTACTTCTACAACATTTAGTCTAGTACCTGGAACTGAGCCTTTAGGTGAGACAGGAAAGGCTACTGTCGCTGATGATGATAACAGTGACTTTACAATTGATTTCGGACTTCAGAAGTGTGAGATTAAGGTTGAATGTCCTGATCCAGTATTAGTAGAATGTATTGTCGATTTTACACCTCTTGTTGATCTTGACGCTACATCTTGTTGTGGAATTGCAAGTACGACAAGTTCCGATGCGGCTCTTGTAACAGGTAATCCTAATTGTTCAGGTTCTACTTACGAAGTGACATACACCATAACAGACAATTGTGAAACAACTGCTGAATGTGTTCAGAGTATAACTCTGGAAAGTCCATTACCTGTAATCACTTGTCCAGATGTTACTATCACTTGCGAAGAGGTACCAGGATTTACACCAGAGCCAGCTTCTTACACTGGAGCCTGTGCAATTTCTGGAACAGTGAATGGTACGGTAACAACACCATATGATGGTTGTGCTGATGGCACTATGACAGTTACTTACTCTGGTGATGACATCTGTGGAAATGCGATTACAGAATCATGTACTGTTAATGTAACAGGAGCAGGACCAGCAAGTATAGCTTGTCCAGATGTTACGATCACTTGTGAAGAAGTACCAGGGTTTACACCAGCACCAGCAAGTTATGATGGCGCATGTGGAAACAGTGGAACTGTAAATGGAACTGTAACGACACCATATGATGGATGTGCTGACGGAACTATGACA
>CAKZVK010000069.1 GCA_937921825.1 uncultured Saprospiraceae bacterium | reverse complement strand
GATCCCTTTCTTATTCAAAAATGGAATCAGCTTTGCTTCTATCTTTTTTTCTAAATCTAAACTTATGAGGATAGTCTTGAAAGCTTGATCAGCATACATTTGATTGATCTCTTCAAAGTACGGTAGCTCTTTCACACAAGGACCACACCAGGTCGCCCAGAAATTAATCAGATAAGTCGTGTCATTCTGAGGATGCAACAGAGGCTCCATCTCATCGAAGGTTTGGTAGACCTTTATATCGGTTACTGTCCAATCTTGTGCCCAATTTGCACTTGTGAAAAATACGAGACAGGCGAGGAGAAGAGATTTTAGAGACAATGTTCAATATTTAAATACAAGGTCGTACTAATAATTCCGAATTACAATTTAGAATCTTCCTTGTCAATGACTTTAAGGTTTCTTTAAGTAAGTTGTTTAACTAAAGTTTGTTTTGAATCGCAAACCTAGACCTCCAATCTCTTCTACTAGCATTGAGTCTATTTCTACATTGTACTTCTCTAAGTCAAAATTCACATCCATTTCATTATTATCGTAGACCTGAATTTCAATCTTATCTTTACCTTCATGACTAGACAAGATCTCTTGGAAAGCTGAAGTAAATTCAGGAGTTATTTTATTTAAGGGAACATAAATAGTCAACGATTTTTTATGGTCTTGGCTCAAGGAAGCCATCAACCTTACATTCTTTAAGGTAAAAAAGAACCTATCACCAGTATAAGAAGGCTTCCAAACTCCCTCTAAATAAATTATGTAGCCTGAAACCAGTAGGTCTTTGAACTTTTCATACTCTTCTCTATATACACCTAACTCAAAACTTCCAGTATAATCTTGCAACGTCATTCTTGCATAACCCATATTATTCCTCTGCGAAACACCATGAATACAACTTGAAATAATACCACCCAGCTTTAGTAAACCCTTTTTACCATTTGCATACTCAAGTTTACAGTTTGTGAAGTTCTCTAGTTCCAGGCGATACTCATCCAGTGGATGCCCACTGATGTATATTCCAGAAACTTCTTTTTCTTTCTCTAGTCTGTAGGGCTTTATCCACTCTATAGCCTTAGGAGGCTGAGGCTCACTCAACATCTGATCACTCATATCTCCGAATAAGGAGGATTGTGCTGACTCCGCCTGAGACTGATATGCTCCACCAAACTTTATCGCATGTTCTATGTACGTATCATACTTATCAGAAGGAGAAAAGTACTGCGACCTAAAGGCTCCAAAAGAATCAAAAGCCCCTGCATACGCAAGACTTTCAAGAGACTTCTTATTGATAGATCGGAGAGAGACTTTCTTCACTAGATCGACTAAGTCCGTAAAAGGACCATTCTCTCTTTCCTTAATGAGCTCTTCAGCTGGACCGACTCCCATCCCTTTCAGTGCAGAGAGCCCAAATCTAATCTCCCCTTTCTGACTTACCGTAAAGTTGATACCACTCAGATTTACATCTGGACCGAATACCTGCAGCTTCATTCTCTTGCATTCTCTCAGAAAGAAATTCAGTTTAGAAGTATCGGACTTATTGTGATTCAGTACAGAGGTCATGAACTCAGAAGGATAGTGCGACTTCAAGTACGCTGTCTGAAATGCAATATAGGCATAGCAGGTAGAGTGCGATTTATTGAAGGCATAGGAAGCAAACTTCTCCCAGTCCTTCCATATTTTTTCTACAACTTTTTCTGGGTGACCATTTTCTTGGCAACCTTCTAGGAACTTGGGATACATCTCATCGATGAGTTTTTTCTTCTTCTTACCCATCGCCTTTCTCAGCGCATCAGCCTGACCTTTAGTGAAGTTGGCTAGTTTCTGCGAGAGCAACATCACCTGCTCCTGGTAGACCGTAATACCATAGGTCTCATCCAGATATTCTTTCATGTCTGGGAGATCAAAGGTGATTTCCTGCTTCCCATGTTTCCTTGCTACGAAGTCAGGGATATACTGCATCGGCCCTGGTCTGTAAAGGGCATTCATTGCGATGAGATCTTCAAACTTATTGGGTTTGAGATCTATAAGGTGCTTCTGCATCCCAGCAGACTCGTATTGGAATATACCTATCGTTTCTCCTTTCTGAAAGAGCTTGTAAGTCTCTTCATCGTCAAGAGGAAATTCGTCTAGATCTAGTTCTATTTGTTTGTTCTGTTTGACAAAGCGGACAGCATCTCTAAGAATTGTCAAGGTCTTCAGTCCTAGGAAATCCATCTTGAGGAGACCAGCATCTTCGGCGACACTATTATCAAACTGGCTGACTAGGAGATCAGAACCTTTGGCGGTTTTGACGGGAACATAATTAGTAATGTCATCCGGTGTGATGATAACCCCGCAGGCATGTATTCCTGTGTTACGAATAGAACCCTCTAGCCTTTTAGCTGAGCGGATCATCTCACCGATCTCATCTTTCTTATCCGCTAACTTTCTGAACTGATAGGCTCTATCGATATCCTCTTTGTTCATGGCCTCTTTCAGCTTAGCACTGATATCGCCATCAGCGAGGACACCTTTGAGGCTGGCACCTAGTTGCTGAGGAAAAGTCTTTGCGACTCTATCCACTTCGCCGAGTGGAACTTGCATCACTCTTCCAACATCTCTGAGGGACATCTTAGCCGCCATGGTTCCATAAGTAATAATCTGCGCCACTTGATTCTGGCCATACTTATCTATGACATAGTCCATGACCTTAGATCGGCCTTCATCATCGAAGTCAATATCAATATCGGGCATGGATACTCTTTCAGGATTCAAGAATCTCTCAAAAAGTAGATCATACTTTATAGGATCTATATTCGTAATTCCGAGACAGTACGATACTGCAGACCCTGCAGCAGACCCTCTACCCGGCCCTACTTCTACTCCCATCTTACGTGCAGAATCTATTAAATCCTGAACGATAAGAAAGTAACCGGGATACCCTGAATTATTGATGACCTGCAACTCAAAATTCAGTCGCTCTTCTATAGGCGGCGTAATCGTACCATATCTTGCCTGCGCCCCAGCAAAAGTCAAGTGCCTAAGAAAAGTAGGCTGATCGTCAAAGCCTGGAGGTAACGGATAGTTAGGTAAGAGTACATCTCTTGCAAGTTCCATCACTTCTATCTTACTCTCTATCTCCATGGTATTGGCAATAGCAGAAGGCACATCTTGGAAGAGACGATTCATCTCTTTCTGATTCTTAAAATAAAAGTCAGAACTTGGAAATTTGAATCTCTTATCGTCTACTAGATTAGAGCCTGTATTCACACAGAGTAAGATGTCGTGCATAGGTGCATCTTCTTCCTCCGTATAGTGGGCATCGTTAGTCGCTATCAGCTTGACATTATGCTTCTTAGCGAAGCCAATTAATATCTGATTGATATCTTCTTGCGAATATTTAGAGAAGGTCTTCTGACCATTCTGATTGTAGATATCTATCTTTTCTAAGCCGCGATGTCTTTGCAGCTCTACATAGTAATCTTCGCCAAATAGATCTATCCACCACTTAAGAGCTTCTTCTGCTTCCTCCAGTCTATCCTGTGCTATCAATGAGGGCACCTCTGCACCTAGACAGCAACTTGTAGCAATGATTCCTTTGTGATATTTTAAAATTAGTTCCTTGTCTATTCTAGGATAGCCCTGATAGACCCCTTCTGTAAATCCCAATGAGCAGAGCTTCATGAGATTCTTATAACCTTCAGTATTCTTAGCCAGCATCAGCTGATGATATCGTCTGTCCCTTTCTCCTTTAGTCCTACTGAATGATTTGATGTGACGGTCGTCTACTAGATAGAATTCACAACCTAAGATGGCTTTGATCCCTTTCTTTTTCGCTTCGGCAGCAAACTTAAAGGCTCCGAACATATTCCCGTGATCAGTTAGCGCTACTGCCTTTTGTCCATCAGCAGCCGCTTTAGTCATCATCTTACCTATATCATTAGCACCATCTAGGAGTGAATACTGAGTATGACAATGGAGATGACAAAATTCTGGCATAGGTTCTTAATCTGGCTGAATGAATAGAGCCTAAATATATTAAGTTGCCTACTTATATGATACAGAAGTTTTCAACAGTTAGCCTCTCCTGATTCAGAAGGCCTGTAGAGTAGTAAAAATGGCAGTTTAGTTCGCCTTATGATGAAGGTCTGTTTCTATTTGTTACCCTTAGAAATCTCTTTTTCTATTTCTATCTCAAGGGTCTCCTCCTTATTATGATCCATGACTTCCTTCCAGGTCTTGAATGGGAAAAGCTCTTTCTTTTCTTTGAGTACAAAGGCACTGGTTTCTTCTTTGCCCCCTCTGAGATAAGCTACGGTGATTTTATCTCCAGCCCTGTAGGTTGCAATTTTTCCCACTAAGGCTTGTATGTCTTTGGTACTCGTACCATCTACAGCAGTGATAATATCACCTGCCTTCAGGCCGCCTTCATCTGCAGAAGAATCTGGCAAGACATTGGAGATCCTTACACCATTGGGGTGGTCTTCAATATTGACACCGAGTTGTGCTTTTTTTCCATCTGATCCTTCTTCATGCTTAGACTTAGAAATTATCCTAAGCTCTTTCATACCCTCTCCAGTGGTTACTTGCTCTATTTCTATCCCCTCTTTCTCTAGAATCTCTCTTACGTCATCAGGCAACTCGTCGCCATCAAACTCAAAATCCAAGACATCTTCTAGGCCTGCAGATTTTCTTTTGACGCGTACTCGGCTTACATGATTGCCCGACTCGAGGTCTTCTAACATTCCTTCCTTTTCCATCAGTTCTTTCATCTCTTCTGGCATCTCTCCTTCTCCATCCCACTTCAGAATTTTAACGGCACCGTTTTCATCTTCTGACTCTATTTCGTAGGCCTCCTTCTGGACGATTTTTATTTTCTTTTCTGCCCCTCCTTCTTTCATATGATCTCCATCGAGATTTATTTTTTTCATATACGCCTCAGCTTCAGCGCCTTCTTTGATGATCTTCTTTTCTATGACCTTGCCATTCTCATCTATTTCTTTCTCTATGATGACAATCTTATGCTGCTCAGTTTCTTGCTGTGCTGATAGTGTAGAGAGGCTCAAAGCACTAAAAAACGCAAGGATGGCACAAGTCAATAAATTTCTGATCATGAGGTATTATTTTTAGTTCTTCAAAGTTATATGTCGCTTATCCATCTTTATCTTAATATATTCTTAAATTCTTTTCAATAATTATCTTCAATCAGCGTTTAGTTCTCATGCTTAGCAAAACCCTCCCTTTCTTACTCCTGCTATTCTTCTTTAGTGCTTGTAATGAAGCAAACTTTGTCAGTATTAAAGACGATGATGGCAATCTAGCTGAAAAGTACTCTATCAATAAGGACTCCTTAAAACATGGAGAATACACTTCATACATCAATGGTACTCTGGTAGAAAAGGCTCTATATCAGAATGGCAAACTGCACGGCCCTAGAACAATGTTCCATACAAATGGACAGATAGAAATAGAAGAAACCTACGATCAGGACCAACTAGTCGGAGAGTATAAGACCTATTACTACACAGGCATTCTCTCTCAATCCGCTCAGTATACCAACGGCATGATGCAAGGCACCCTGAAGACCTTCTATAAAAGTGGAGAGCTAAAAGAAGAGGTCACTATGGTCAATAATGAAGAAAATGGCCCCTTCAAAGAATACCACAAAAATGGAACAGTGAAATGGGAAGGCCAATTCCTAAACGGGGATAACGAATATGGCTTACTCCAAAATTATGATGAAAGTGGTCAGCTAGTAAAAAAGATGATGTGCGATAGCCTAGGTGTATGCACAACTATCTGGACTGCCGAAAAAGGAGATATTAAATCCAAGTAAGAACTACTCCATGAAACTAACCAGCATTTGTATCATTCTATTCGGATTTCTAAATCTTCAGGCTCAGATAGGAGGAAGATATGCATTCGATGCAGTGGCCTTGCCGACTAATGCACGGCTGACAGCCCTAGGGGGTAGCTTGATTAGCATCTCTGATAATGATGTAGCCTTAGCTCAAATGAATCCTGCAGTCGCAGACAGCATCATCGATAATCAACTAAGTATCAATCACAATTTCCATTTTGCCAATATCCAAAATGGCAATCTTGCTTTTGGAAAATTCCTACCAAAATGGAATATAACAACCCATGCCGCTGTCCAATATGTCAACTATGGGGACTTTATAGGGACCGACTCAAGAGGTGTCGTCGGAGACAACTTTAGTGCTGGAGAAGTAGCACTCGTCCTAGGCGCTGCAAAACAACTGAACGAAAGAATCCGTGGTGGGATCAATATTAAATTCTTATCCGCATCTTATGAAAGCTATAATGGCATCGGAGTAGCTGCAGACCTAGGCTTACACTATCAAGTGGAAGGCTCTTCTACGACCTGGGGCTTAGTCCTCAGAAATATCGGCACTGAATTATCTAGCGTAGGCAATGAAAGCAACAGTCTACCCTTTGATCTACAACTGGGTTTTTCTAGAAGACTGAAGCATCTTCCTTTCCGATTTTCGATTATCGGCCACCATCTTCATGAGCCCTATATAAGATATGACGATCCAGAGTTTGATATAACGACCAGCATATTCGGAGAAGAAACCTTTAAGTCTTCTTTCTCTAAAAATATTGACAATCTCTTCAGACACCTTATCATAAATGGTGAGTTTCTGATAGGAAAAAAAGAGAATCTAAGACTACGCGTCGGCTATGATCATCTCAGACGTCAAGAATTACGAACGACTACTTTTAGAAGTCTAGGAGGGTTCTCCTTCGGTGTAGGGTTTAATATCAAACGCATCAAAATCGACTACGGCGTCGGTAATTACCATCTTGCAGGGGCCGTAAATCACCTCTCTATTCGATATAATATCGGTAGATTCTTCAGCAAAATCTAAAAAACGAACACTTTCGTAGATATACTCTTAGTGCTTATTGCTTATTTGTTAACTTTATGCCTCCATTGTTAGAGCCTTGTTTTATATAGCTTTTTCGATGATTAGAGTAGCAATATTATTTAGAGCTAAGAGCAACACATGCAAATCGAATCAATAAAAAATGCCAAGAAAATAGCCAGTTGGACTGTGTTCTTTTTGGCTATGATAGTTTATTACTTCTCAGTAGAAAGGACAGGTAGTCTTTGGGATGTCGGGGAGTTTATCTTAGGCGCCTACAAACTGGAGGTGGTTCACCCACCAGGGGCTCCATTATTTATGTTGATCGGTAGAATCTTTGCATGGTTAGGAGACATCACCTCTAGTGATCCGGCTAACATTGCCTTCTTTGTCAATATGCTCTCTGCAATCTGTACCGCCTTCGGTGCCTTCTTCATAGCTAGGATTACCATTATGCTAGGAAAGATGTGCTATGTAGGCAGAGATGGAACCACCACAGGTACTCAAAATATGGCACTGACTGCAGCAGGTATTGTCGCTGGTCTATCCACAGCATTCTGCTCTTCTATATGGTTTTCAGCAGTGGAAGGAGAGGTCTATGCGATGTCTACCTTCTTTACAATTTTGACCTTATGGTCCTCTATGAAGTGGTATGTACTTCCTGATAGCCCTAAGACAGATAAGTGGCTGGTTTTTACTTGTTACTTAGCAGGTTTATCGATAGGGGTTCACTTATTGAGTCTCTTGACTTTCCCGGCATTGGGGATAATGTATTATTTCAAAAAGTATAAAAAACACAACCCTCTAGGTGTCGTACTGAGCTTCATTGCTGGTGCAGCAGTCATTCCTTTCGTACAGAAATTTGTCATAGTAGGTATCCCCTCTCTATGGAAAACTTTCGAAACACCTCTAGTGAACTCATTTGGTCTACCTTTTCATTCAGGTCTCGTACTAGCCTTGATAGTAATAGGACTATTAGTTTTCTTCCTACTCAAGTGGGCACATAAAGACAGACGTTATAATCTACAGTTGATCGTCATATCCGCACTCATGATTGCGATAGGCTTCTCGACTATAGGTGTCATAGTGATCAGAGCGAATGCGGATACACCTGTGAATATGAATGTACCGAGTGATGCCATGAGAGTACTGCCATATCTTAATAGAGAACAATATGGAGAAAGAGCTCTAGTTTATGGACCGCACTTTAATGCCTCACCAAAAGATCTAGCGAAAGAAGATAGACTCGGTCGTGTCGGAGATAAATATGTCAAAGTAGACGAAAAGCTAGATTACATCTACGACAACAAAGACAAGATGTTCTTGCCTAGGATAGGACATACAGAAGGGTCTAGACCGCAATTGCATAAGACCTGGTACAAGCATCTTATGGGTAAAGAAAACAAAGGCCGTCCGAGCTTTATGTATAACATGAAATTCATGTTCAAGTATCAGATGGGCTGGATGTACTGGAGATATTTCTTCTGGAACTTTGTCGGTAGACAAAATGCTGATCAAGGATACATGCCTTGGGATGTCAGTAGTGGACACTGGGCTTCAGGAATTACGCCACTAGATGATTGGAGACTGCATGAGACTTCAGAGATCACGGATACCATGAAGCGTCATAAAGGGCATAACAAATATTATTTCCTTCCACTGATACTAGGATTGATAGGATTGTTCTTTCATCTCAAGAGCCGACCTAAGGAATTCACCTTTATCATGGCTTTGTTCCTGATTACGGGTCTTGGACTTATCATGTATTCTAATCAGCCGCCTAATGAACCACGGGAAAGAGATTACGTCCTCGTTGGATCCTTCTTTACCTTCTGTATTTGGATAGGTCTCGGAGTGCTGGCGATGGCTAAAATGTTTACCGAAAAAATAAATCTCGGAGCTGCGGCACCAATGGCTGCAGGTCTAGTAGGTCTCTTGATTCCTGGAATTATGGCCTTCCAAAATTTCGATGATCACAGTAGAATGGGTCATTATGCTTCTAGAGATTATGCTTCTAACTTCCTTAACTCTGTAGACGAAAATGCTATCATATTCACCTATGGAGATAATGACACTTATCCACTATGGTATGCTCAAGAAGTAGAAAATATTCGTAGAGATGTGAGAGTGGTGAATCTCAGTTTGATCGCTGTGGATTGGTATATAGAAAAGCTGAGACGAAAGGTTAATGATTCTCCACCGCTTAAGCTTTCGATCCCTACAGAAGCCTACAGAGGCAATAAGAGGAATCAAGTATTCTTCTATAATCCAAAAGATCAGAGTTTATCCAATCCTATAAATGTAAATACAGAACTAGCCTTTATCGGACAGCAGACTCAAGATCAAACGATCATGCGATCTCGAAATCTGTTCATCCCGATAGATAAAAACAGAATGATCGCCAATGGCCTCATGTCAGTGCAGGACACCAACATGGTGAATAAGATAGATATCCGATTCCCAGAATCTTCTAACTACATACTAAAGGATCAACTAGCCGTGATGGATGTGGTAGCTTCTAACATTTCTGACCGACCGGTATACTTTGCCGTTACCTGCAAAAATGACAAACTCCTAAACCTTAATGATTTCATGCAAATGGAAGGCCTAGGTCTACGAGTAATCCCAGTCAAATCACGAAGTGTAAGAGAACTGAGTATCTACGGTAGTGGAAGAGTAGCTGAGGACAAAGCTTATGATAACATCATGACGAAATGGAGATGGGGGAACTTTGATACGCATGAAACTTTCATAGACGAGAGTTATGCAGCAGAAATTCAGGCTATGAAAATAGTGATGATGAGAACCTGCCAAGATCTAATGTCAGCACGTAAGGACGAAAAAGCGAATGCGATGGCAAAGCAGTTTTTTGCAGCTTTCCCCCACATGAACTTTCCGTATGATGACAGTGTCATGCCTTTCATAGAAATCCTAGCAGAGACGGGCGATACCGATGCGGCTAAAGAACATCTAGGCATCTTAGCCGAAGAGATATACCAAAGATTGCGGTTCTATGATTCTCTAGACGAGGATGATGCAGAAAGCTTCAGACAGCCTTACGGCTATGCTCTGAGAGGTGTCTCGGATATCCTATCCCTTGCACCAAAGTTAGGAGACCAAGCCTTTGCTGATGAGGTGAAAGGCAAGCTCGAGCAATATGATATTTCAAAAATGAGAAACTAAGGATATGAAAATCGCAATAGGTTCCGACCATGCAGGTTATGACTATAAAGAATTTCTAAAAAAGAAACTTGAAAGCTGGGGACACAAGGTGACAGACTTTGGTACTGACGGACCAAACTCTGTGGACTACCCCGACTTTGCCCATCCTGTAGCGACCGCTGTAGAAACTAAACAAACAAAACTCGGTGTACTCATCTGTGGATCAGCTAATGGTGTTTCCATGACAGCTAATAAGCACCAAAATGTAAGAGCTGCCATCACCTGGACCACTGAGATATCCAAGCTAGCCCGTACACATAACAATGCCAATGTCATTTGTATCCCAGCTAGATTTGTCACTAAGCGACTGGCCGCTAATATGCTGAAAGCCTTCGTGGAGACTCCTTTTGAAGGGGGTAGACATAAGAGAAGAGTAGGAAAAATAGCTTGTTCGTAATACAAATGAGCCAATGTGAGCCAATATGTGAAAAGTGAGCTAATTTTTTTTCATATCTGAAGCATAACATATTGTTATCTGCAGTCCTGCTGAAAGATGTCTCTAGTTTATCTATTTTTGCGCCATCATTCGAATATATTTCTATGAAAAGCGCATTCTTTATTCTTGTTTTTTCTATTTCAAGTTCGGTTCTTTCTGCACAGTACATTAGTAGTGTGACGACGCCTGACACTAGTATAGCAGCTGTCACAGACACCACTGATGTCGCTGTAAAAATTGCCAATACGATTACCGCAGCAGATCTGAAAGGACACCTCTCTATCCTTGCCTCTGATGAATACGAAGGTAGGGAGACAGGAGAAAAAGGTAATGAACTTGCAGCATCTTACATTGCTAATGAGTTCAAAAAAATGGGCTTGCCTGCCATCGGACTAGAAAACTCTTACTTTCAGAAGGTCGCATTCAACAAAACAAAATGGGAAAAGAATGCCCTCTCTGTCAATGACAAAGAGTACAAGCATCTATGGGACTACCTTTGCTTTGCAACTCTCAATGAACATATGCCCTTCTATACACCTGAGGAAGTTGTATTTCTAGG
>CAKZVK010000068.1 GCA_937921825.1 uncultured Saprospiraceae bacterium | reverse complement strand
AAGAAGGGCCATGGCCGTTCGGAGGATTAACTTTCACCAATGGACCCATTGATTTTAGCTTTGGTAGGTTCCTAAGCATAGATTTATTCCCATTAGTGACCTCGGCTTGCCCCAATGATAGAGATGTCATCACTCAAGGCTTCTATGCTGCGACCTTTGACATCTGTGTAGAAATAACTTACAAGGCTGACGAACCTGAAGACATTCTGGATATCCCAGACGAGGAAGAGTTCTGCTTTGACCCCCTAGATCTTTACGAATATGATGCCCCTAATGACTATGAGCAATATGATTGGCTAGACGAGGATGGCGACCTGATTTCCTCCTCTAATCAAGATGAATTCGAAGTGCCACTTCCTGGGACCTATACCTTAGTAGTCACTGATGAAGCCGGCTGCACACAGGAAGACATTATTTCATTTAATGATATCCCGAAACCTGTCATCACTTACTCACTACCTAACCCTCTGGTTAATTGTGGCAATTCAGAAGACACCATAAGAGTATCGGTTAATGGCAGCCTCGGCAACTCAAGTTACACTTATGATTGGGAGACTCCATCTGGATCTAATATCAACAACAGTAGCACTCTGATCCCAATAGACACTGGTGCTTATATACTTACTGTAGAAGACAGATTCTTCAGATGCGAATTCAGAGATACTTTCTATGTCCAAACCAAACAAAGCTCAACAGCACAAATAGATAGCCTCTCTATGCCTCAAAGAGCCATCTGTGAGCGCAACTCGCTAGAGCTAACGGCGTTCGTTCCTTATGACGACCTGGAGTTCTACACTTTTGCTTGGGTAAATGGATTAGACACAACTAGATCACAAAATTTTTCACTCAATCGCAGTGGTCGATATTACCTGCTGATGCAAGACACCTTAGGCTGTCCAGCAACTATAGATTCTATAGATGTGACTGTCATCCAAGAAGAATCAGCGGGTGATGATAACGCCACCGTAGCTTGCCCAAGTGCACAATTTAATCTAGACGACTACCTTGTAAATAATACAGTAACAAATGGCGCTTGGATAGATGTAAGTAATTCAGTAGTCATTCCTGGCAGCATAATAGATCTTACTGGTCAGCAAGGAACTCGGACATTCTACTATCTGGTTTCCAATCCCCTACCTTGTGAGGTAGACACTGCAGTCATAGAACTCACATTCCCAGTCCCACTTACCTGCGATGATGGCGACTGTAACAATGGTGAAGAAATATGGGATGCGTCCACTTGCGCCTGCATAACTGTAAATGTTCCAGACCCTAACACTTGTGTGGATGATGGAGATTGTGGCAATGGAGAAGAAATGTGGGATGTTACTATCTGTGATTGTATTCAGATAAATATACCAGATCCTAGCACTTGCATGGATGACGGAGATTGTAGCAACGGTATCGAATCGTGGAACCCTGCGACTTGCTCCTGTGAGGTATCTACAGAAATACTGGGCTGCACTGATGACACTGCACTTAATTATGATCCTAATGCCACCTGTGATGATGGCTCTTGTAATTACAACTGTCCTGACCCAGGAAACTGTGATGATGGGGACTGCTCTACCGGAGAAGAAGTATGGGATGGCACCTTATGTGAATGCGTGACTATCAACGTACCTGACCCTAGTACTTGTGTAGATGATGGAGACTGCAGCAATGGAGAAGAAATGTGGGATGCTGCGCTATGCGATTGCATCCAGATAAATATTCCTGACCCATCTACCTGTATTGATGATGGAGATTGTACTAATGGTATAGAATCATGGAATCCAGCTACCTGCTCATGCGAAGTATCTGTAGAAATTCTAGGCTGTACAGATAACACAGCACTTAATTATGACCCTAGTGCCACCTGTGATGATGGCTCTTGTAATTACAACTGCCCAGACCCGGGCAACTGTGATGATGGAGACTGCTCTAACGGAGAAGAAGTATGGGATGGTTCTCTCTGCGAATGTATCGCTATCAACATACCAGATCCCACTACTTGCGTAGATGATGGAGATTGTAGCAACGGAGAAGAAATGTGGGATACAAACATCTGTGATTGTATACAAATTAACATTCCTGACCCCTCTACTTGTATAGACGACGATGATTGTACTAATGGCATAGAAACTTGGAATCCAACTACCTGCTCTTGTGAGGTATCTGTAGAAGTTTTAGGTTGTACAGATACATCAGCCCTAAACTTTGATCCCAACGCAACTTGTGATGATGGCAGCTGTAACTATAATTGTCCAGATCCTGGCAACTGTGATGATGGAGACTGCACTAACGGAGAAGAGGTATGGGATGGCTCATTATGTGAATGTATAGCTATAAATATTCCTGACCCGAGCACCTGCGTAGATGACGGCGATTGCTCTAATGGGGAAGAAATGTGGGATACAACTATTTGCGATTGTATACAAACAAACATACCAGACCCTAGCACTTGCATAGATGATGGCAACTGTGCTAATGGAGAAGAAACTTGGGATAACACTGTCTGTGATTGCATTCAACTTAATGTACCAGATCCAAGCACCTGTGTGGATGATGGCAACTGTGCTAATGGAGAAGAAACTTGGGATAACACTGTCTGTGATTGCATTCAACTTAATGTACCAGATCCAAGTACCTGTGTGGATGATGGTAATTGTGCCAATGGAGAAGAAACTTGGGATGACACTGTCTGTGATTGCATTCAACTTAATGTACCAGATCCAAGTACTTGTATAGACGACGGAGATTGTAACAATGGTCTTGAAACATGGAACTCTACTACTTGCACCTGTGATGCGGTGGTAGAACCTAGTGGCTGCACAAGCCCCACAGCTCTCAACTATGATCCAGCTGCAACTTGTGAAGATGGCACCTGCCAGTGGGATTGCCAAGATGAAATGTTAAACATCGGAGACCCTTGTGATGATGGAGATACGGATACGAATAATGACAGGATAGATATGGATTGTAGCTGCGCTGGTGACAAGTCAGAATCAAAACTATATCTCCCTAACATTATGTCTCAGGATGAATTTGGCAATAACGAATTCCAAATATTCAGTTCGGAAGACGTGCTCATTATTGACTTTAGGATATTCGACAGATGGGGCAATAATGTGCATAGTGTCTCTAATGTCATGTCTACAGACCCCTCAGTAACCTGGAGAGGAACCTTCAATAATACAGCTGTCCAGCAAGGTGTCTATCTCTATCGTTTAGAGTATCAGTCAGGTGAAGACCCAGAAATACAGTTTGGAGAAATTACTGTCCTGAACTAAGCAAAGTAAAAGTTAGTCAAGCTTTTTATTTCTGCTATGATTGCAAATGAGGCACTAATGACCTATTTTTGTTTTTGAAGATGAACAATACATTTAACAATACATATTTTGGATTTTACTATTACTTTGATAAAAGGTGAGGGCTCCAATATGTACGTGTATAAATTAAAACATAACTAAAGAGTCCTTTCGAGGGCTCTTTTTTTTTGCCTATATACAAATTAGATCAACATGAATAAAGAGTACAATACTTTAGAAACTTATCAAATGTGCGCAACACTGCTAAAGCATATTTGTTATGTACTCAGAGATCTGAGCAGTGACAGAAAAGCAGATATGTCTTTAGGACCTAGCCAAAAATTTTTAATTGTGATGTCATGATAGAAGGCGCAAAAAGACTGTCAGAAGTAAAGACCTACTACTTTGCTAAGAAACTAAGAGAGATAGCCGTACTGAATAAGCAGGGCCACAAAGTCATAAATTTAGGGATAGGTAGTCCAGACCTAAAACCCCCTATAAAAACAAGTGACGTATTACTAGAGGGGCTTTCCACTAATAAAGCGCATCAGTACCAATCGTATTATGGCTTACCAGAATTGAGATCTGCTTTTTCAGATTTTTACTCGAGACACTTCAAAGTGGAAATAAATGCTGATGAGGAAGTTCTACCTCTTATGGGTTCTAAGGAGGGCATCATGCATATCGCTATGAGTTTCTTGAATCCTGAAGATGAGGTGCTCATTCCTAACCCTGGCTACCCCGCCTATAAAATGACCACCCTACTGGCAGGTGCACAAGCCAGAACTTATGATCTAAAAGAAACTTCTGATTGGTTGCCGGATTTAGAGCAGCTAGAGAACATCGACCTATCCAAAGTAAAACTGATGTGGATAAATTATCCTAACATGCCTACTGGGGTCAAGGCGTCTACAGACTTTTTCGAAAAAATAGTAGCGTTTGGACACAAGCACAACATCCTTATCTGTCATGACAATCCCTACACTTTTATCTTGAACGATACCCCTAATAGTATCCTACAAGTAGATGGTGCAAAAGAAATAGCCTTAGAACTAACGTCACTGAGTAAGGCCTTTAATATGTCAGGGTGGCGGATAGGAGCGGTACTAACGCATAAAGACTACATTACGAACATTATCAAGTTTAAAAGCAACATGGATTCAGGCATGTTCAAGCCTGTACAGCTCGCCGCTGTAGAAGCATTAAGTCAAGATCGAAGTTGGTTTGCATCCTTAAATACAAGCTATGAAAAAAGAAGAAAACTAGCGTGGGAAATATTCGATTACCTAAAAGTGAGTTACGATAGAGATAGTGCTGGATTATTTGTTTGGGGCAAAGTACCAGCGAATAAGGCATTGTACTGGAGTGATCTTATTCTAGAAAAGTCAAAAGTCTTTATCACCCCTGGCTTCATTTTTGGAAGTAATGGAGAGAACTTTTTGAGAATTTCTCTATGTAGTCCAGAAAAGACATTTAGCGAAGCCTTAGCAAGAATAAAGAAGAAGATATGACCAGAATTACCATCATAGGATTAGGACTGATAGGAGGATCGATGGCTAAAGATCTTCGATCACAACTTAATGTGCACGTAACAGGCGTAGATAACGATACTACAAACGCTGAAAAAGCAAGGTCATTGAATCTGGTAGATGAGATCGCAACTATGGAGGACGGTATTGCCTCAGCAGATATTATCATTATTGCCATACCTGTCAATAGAATACAAGAATTACTCCCTGCCCTACTAGATAAGATATCTCCTACCGCTACAGTTATAGATGTAGGTTCTACTAAAGAAGAAATTTGTAAGTGCATAGAGTCTCATCCTAAGAGGGGAAGATTCGTTGCTGCCCACCCCTTATCTGGTACAGAATTTTCTGGACCAGAGGCGGCAGTCAGAGGCCTATTTATGGATAAAAAAAACATCATCTGCGACAAAGAACTTAGTGAAAAAGATGCCGTAGAACAGGCTTTGCAATTATTCCAGAGTATAGGACTGGATAGTTATTTCATGAGCAGTTCTGACCACGACAAGCATCTTGCTTATGTGTCACACTTATCACATATAAGTTCATTCACTCTGAGCTTGACTGTACTAGATATAGAAAAAGATGAAAGTCAGATATTCAACCTGGCAAGTACAGGATTTCAGTCTACCTCCAGATTGGCAAAAAGCAACCCTAACACCTGGAGTCCGATATTCGAAAAAAACAATATACACCTCGTAGAGGCCCTAGATAGATATGCAAACTATCTGCAAAAATTCAAAAAAGCAATCCAAGAAAAAGATAGCACTAGCCTGCACAATTTAATGACACAGGCTAATGATATAAAAAGAGTACTCATAAAAAAATAACTTATGGCAACTGATAAAGTCCAAGAAAAAAGACAGACCTGGCTCACAAAAGAAAAAAAACCTATCGTCATCGCAGGTCCTTGTAGCGCAGAGACAGAAGAGCAGGTATTAGAAACAGGTAGACGTATCTTCAAGACTGGTAAAGTAGATATCTTTAGAGCAGGTATCTGGAAGCCCCGCACACGTCCAGGAAGTTTCGAAGGGGTCGGTGTCAAGGGGCTGCCCTGGTGCCAAAAAGTAAAAGCCCTTACAGGTATGCCCATTACTGTAGAGGTGGCCAAAGCCTCTCACATAGATGCCTGTCTAGCTTTTGATATAGATATACTCTGGATAGGTGCCAGAACAACAGTGAATCCCTTTGCTGTCCAAGAACTAGCAGATGCACTGAAAGGTGTAGACATACCAGTACTCGTTAAGAACCCAATCAATCCTGACCTTGCTTTATGGCTAGGGGCCATAGAAAGATTTCAAAAATCAGGAATCAAAGAAATAGGAGCAATCCATAGAGGCTTTTCTAATCTAGGAGAAAAGTACTACAGAAACAGACCCCAATGGCAGATACCCCTAGAATTCATGAGAAGGATGCCTGACATACCTATGATCAATGATCCTAGCCACATCTGCGGTAGACGTGACATCCTCCAAGAAGTAGGTCAGAAAGCGATGGACCTAGATTTTGATGGATTGATGATAGAGTCTCACATAGACCCTGACAATGCCCTATCGGATGCCAAACAACAAATAACACCAGAAGTTCTCGGCCAGATGATTACAGACATGGTACTACGTGAAGACTACGAAGATGAACCCATAAAACAAAGTGAAATACAATATCTACGACAAGAAATAAACAGTATAGATGACGAACTGATAAATCTTCTATCCAACAGGATGAAAGTAGTCAGAGAAATAGGTACTTACAAAAAGAACAATAACATGACCATCCTACAACAGAAAAGGTGGAATGACATCATAGAAAAAAGTAAAATCCAAGCAGCCAAGTCTGGCCTTAGCGAAGAGTTCATTATAAAATTCATTAATGCAATCCATAACGAAAGTATAGATCAGCAAGAGCAAGTCTTTAAAGGAAAGTAGAGAGTTATAAAAACAAAAAAAGAGGCTAACCTGTGAAGGCAGCCTCTTTATATTTTATGTGTCGATGAGCAAATGATTTTTACTCTAAGGGCCACATATATTTGTTCTGCAAGTTAGATGGCAGTGCTCTTCTATTTCTAGGGCCTACAGTCTTAGGCTCTTTCTTTTTAGACTTTTGTTTCTTCTTACCAGAATTATTTTGCTTAGGACTTTGGTTCTTTGCTGGCTTGCTAGCTTCAGCTCTAGAGTTTTTGCCTCCCTCAGTAGACGATCGAGTTTCAGCTGATGTATTCTGAGACTTAGCTTTATTATCAGATTTCTTTCTATCGTCTTTCTTGCCAGAATCTCTATTAGATGAGCGGCCTCTGCCTCTCTCTCCTCTACCTTCCTTATTCTTCTTTCTATTAGCAAAGAATTCTTGCTTACGTCTTTGCTTCTCTTTTTCCCATTCCTTCTTCTCAGCAGCTGTCATAGGTTTGTCAGTCTGAGGAAAAGGGTTATCATCGATCACATCGATCTTCTTACCGATGAGCTTTTCTATACTTTTGACGTAGGCATTTTCCTCTGGCTCACAGATACCGATAGCTATACCATCTTCTCCCGCTCTTCCAGATCGTCCTATTCTATGCACATAGGTTTCTGCTATGTTAGGTATATCGAAATTGATTACGTACCTCAGCTTATCGATGTCTATTCCTCTTGCAGCAATATCGGTAGCCACGAGTACTCTGATCTTTCCTTCCTTAAATTCTTTTAAGGCTTTCTGTCTCTGATTCTGTGCTTTGTCTCCATGTATAGCACCAGACTTGATCTTGTTTTTATGGAGGTGTCTCGATATTCTATCTGCTCCATGTTTAGTCCTACTGAATACTAGGACCTGCTCGATTTCTGGATTCTGCAAGATATGCAGTAAGAGATCTCGTTTAGTATTCTTGTTAGTGTAGTAAATATGCTGCTGGATAGTCTCCGCTGTGGAAGACACTGGAGCCACTTCTACCTTTACAGGATTACTTAAGATCTTATTGGCTAACTTGATAATATTATCAGGCATAGTTGCGGAGAAGAAAAGAGACTGTCTCTCTTTCGGCAATAACTCCAACAACTTCTTGATGTCGTTAATAAAACCCATATCTAGCATTCTATCTGCCTCATCGAGGACAAACAGCTTGATCGTGTCCAGGGATATTATTCCTTGGCCTATAAGGTCTAATAGTCTTCCAGGTGTTGCTACTAAGATATTCACACCTCTTTTGAGCTTTTCTACTTGCTTACCTTGCTTCACTCCACCAAATATGACGGCATGTGTCAGCTTAGTATACTTGCTATATTCTCTGATATTATCATCTATCTGTATAGCTAGCTCTCGTGTAGGTGTCACGATCAGTGATCGCATAATTGGCTTACCAGTCTTATCACCGTCTATCTGTTGGATCAGTTGAATAATAGGAATTGCAAAAGCCGCTGTCTTTCCAGTACCAGTCTGCGCACAGCCTAATACATCTTTTCTATCTAGAACTTTCGGTATTGCTTTCTCTTGAATTGGGGTCGGCTCTGTATAGCCCTTGTCTGCTAGAGCCTTCATAATTGGCTCTATGACGTTTAAATCATTAAATCTCATGTCTTTCACTCTTTATCTATCCTTCTAGTAATAAACTTGTGAGGGGAGTCTAACTTTGGAAGGGATGAATGTATTATAAAGCTACAAAGGTAGTCATAATAGACATTAAATATTGGGCCTTAATATTAGCTCAAACTATCAATCAATAAAGTAACTAAAGAGCCCAAATAGAGCAAAAAAGCCACAATAAGTACCCCTAATGGCAAGCCCAGTAGCAAAATGAGCATTTTCTTAGGCCAGCCCGATAAGTTAGAGAAGCAATACGCTGAGATAATAGCCTGCCCCACAAATAATCCCAAAACAAAACAGCCAAAAATCAACCAATTCCGAGGGTCTAGAGTCCAACTAAGGTTATAATAGCCCTCATCTACATAGAAAAGTGCCAGACTAACAAATACTGCTGAAGTAATCGGAAATAGATAGAATCTCTCATTTTCATGTAAGGAATAGCCCATAAAAGCAGTGATTTTGATTAAAAATGTCAGGATTCATACTAGGAAACGATTTCTACCTCTTTATATTACTGAATATGAGAGTTGCCGTATATCCCTACTTTTAATATTCTTGTCGGCTAATTGCCAAATGTCTTATGTACAGGTATTTAGCATTATTTTTGACTACAGGATATATAGTATATAGCCAAATTTAGTTTTCAGCGCTAAATATTAGCACAATGGGAGAAAAAAAAAGGTATAGCGATCAGGAACTGTCTGAGTTCAATGCAATAATTGAGTCGAAAATAAAGAAGGCTCAAGAGGAACTCAGTTACTATATGAATCAGATTCAAGACCTTGCTGATGCTCAAGAAACGAAGCTAAAAAGCCTTGGTGATGCTACGGGTAATCTAGAAAGCGAGAGATTACAGACTATGGCCGCCCGACAAAACAAACTTATCAAGCATCTACATAATGCACAGATGAGGATAGAAAACAAGGTCTATGGGGTATGTAGAGAGACAGGAGATTTGATTTCCAAAGAAAGATTAAAAGCAGTGCCTCATGCGACCTTAAGTATAAAAGCAAAGCAGGCAAAATTTAAATAGAGTAATAAGCAGAAAGGTGTGAAAAAAACAGGGTGGGTTATAGCGACAATATTTATAGTAGTGATCTTAGATCAATTACTGAAGTTCCATATAAAAATGAACTACCCAATCGGAGGTGGTTTTAAAATCATGGGCTTGGATTGGGCTAGAATTCACTTCGTCGAAAACGAAGGAATGGCTTTTGGTCTCTCTTTTGGTGGTGTCATAGGAAAATATATTCTCAGCATCTTCAGAATCTGTATGGTCGGATTCCTAATCTACCTCCTAGGCACTCTTATCAGACAAAAAACCTCTCTTGGACTGCAACTGAGCTTTGCGCTCATTATAGCAGGAGCTATTGGAAACATACTTGACAGTGCTTTTTTCGGACTTATTTTTTCAAACTCCAGTTACCACCAGGGTAATATAGCGGAGCTGTTCCCAGCTGCTGGAGGCTATGCTGGATTTCTACAAGGTCGAGTCGTAGATATGTTCTACTTTCCGATGATAAATTCTTCTTATCCCGATTGGTTTCCTTTTATCGGGGGAGATTCTTTTTCATTTTTCAGACCAGTGTTTAATATTGCTGATTCAGCAATTTCGATTGGCGTCGCACTGATACTTCTTTTCCACAGGTCATATTTCCTTGCAGAGGATAAAGAAAATACACTTGAACATGGGAAAGACTTACTTTCTACTAACCAATAACAATACAGAACTTAGAGATTTTCTTTGCGACTAGATTTTAACCCTCTTACCAGTTGTTCTTCCACAACTTAATATACATTTGCTTTCCTAACCATAAGTAAATAATGGAACCAAAGAATATACTCATAGCTGGCGGTGGTGGTATCGGTCAGGCTACTGGACTTATACTCCAAGCAACAGATCATATTGATTGTAGAATTATAATCGGAGATAGATACGAGTCAGCAGCTCAAGCTGCTGCTAACTTCGTAAACGAAGGATCTGAATCAAATAATACAAAGGGATTAGTAATGCCTGAAACAGGAATGTCTCCTAGCCTAGAAGCCGCATTACAAAAATCAGATATCATCTTAGATTGTCTCCCTGGCAGCCAAGCCCCGAGATTAGCCCAATATGCTAAAGATTATAATTGTCACTATGCCAACCTTACGGAGTATGTCAAAGAAACTGAACAGGTAACAAATATTGCAGAAGGAGCTCAGACAGGATTCATAGTACAGACTGGATTAGCACCAGGATATATAAACGTGATAGGGAATCACCTTTTCCAGAAGTTCACGGCTACACATAAGGTAGACAAGGTGGACAATCTAGATATGAAGGTGGGCGCACTATCCAAAAATGCAAGACATCCCTATTTCTATGCCTATACTTGGAGTCCGATAGGTGTGGCCACTGAATATGTCAAGGATGCAATCGTCGTCGAAAATTACGAAACCAAGTACATCCCTTCTCTTTCTTATACAGAGGGATTGCTCCTAGATGGGATTAGATATGAAGATGACTTTACTTCTGGAGGCGCAGCAGATTTACCTTCTGCACTCGCTGGAAAAGTAAAAAATCTCAACTACAAGACCCTAAGGTATCCAGGCCATTACGATTGGGCAAAAAAGATAATCAAGGAGACACCAGCAGGGGCAGATAAAGTAGAGCACCTACATAACACCATGATGTCAAATATTCCTGCAGTCGAGGATGACGTCGTTATTGTTTTTGCCTCAGTAAAAGGAAAAGATCACAATGGAGTACTGAGGGCGATGGAGCAGTCGCTACACATTTACCCATCCACAGTAGGAAACAAAACACTGAGAGCTATACAGACGACTACTGCAGCACCTTTGTGTGAGTCAGCAAGATTATTGCTCTCTGGCAAGTATACTGGTGTGGTTCTCCAAAGCCAATTAGACACTTCTAGTTTTCTAAATGGCCCTTTTGTCAAAGATGTCTATGGCAGTATCAGCTAGACGGTGATTGCCATCAATGATACCAAGTTATGGTTACAAAAATTTGTGATTGACCTAGGGCTATGTCCGTTTGCTTTTGAGGTATTTTCTAAGGATAAGATTCTATACAAGGAACTCGGGTTCGATGATCCAAAGCACCTAGTTGCAGCATTCTCCGAAGCAATTAACACTGTACTAGATGAGAGTCACAAGGCATCTACAGCCCTACTCATTATTACCAGTGGACTAGAAGTATTCGATGACTACCTCGCCGTATATCATAGCTTGGAAGCATTACTAGATACCTTGGTAGAAGGAAAGCATATTCAGCTAGCGAGCTTTCATCCACAATATCAATTTGACAATACGGAAGAAGAAGATATTGAAAACTACACTAACCGTAGCCCCTACCCTCTTATTCATATTTTGAGAACCGATGAGGTCGCAGAGGCAATAGCCAGCCACCCCGATATCCATAGTGTCCCGACTCACAATATTGCCACTATGAAGAAATTAGGGAGAGAAAGTCTTCAGAAATTGATTTCAGAAATTTCTAAGCGCTAGATTACTTTACATTCGCTAGCCAGGTGAAGAGTAATTCTATACAATAGGCGATACCTCCGACTAAAGTCATACCTCCACCTATCCCATAATAAAACTGAGGGCCCTCTTGCATTTTATTACCAAGAATCAACAAGATGCCGACGAATACGACTGCTAACAAAAACCAAGTCATTTTGGTATCCAGATGCTTAGCCTTTCTTTCTACTACTTTATTAAAATGAAAAAAGGAAACAAGACTGAATAGCGAGGCAGACAATCCTACGCCTCCCAGTAAAGAATAGCCCCAATAATAAAAAACCAAACTACCTATAGCTGCAAAGGCCAGAAAGAAAATTCTACAGAACTTTCTCATCTGTTCGTATTGATTAGTATTTGGATTCAATGATGAATTTCGCATAGAATATTATTAGCTATCTTATAATCTCAAATGAATTAACGGCTCTTACTTGTGTGCTACTATAATCTAGTTCTACTACTGTCGCAGTTTCAGGTCCCTTATGACACCAAGCAAGAAATTCTAAGACCAAAGTTGGCTCCCCTTCTACATAAATTTTCACACCTCCATCTGACTCGTTTTCTACAGTGCCTTGCACACCTACTCTTAAGGCTTCCTTTCGAGTAAAGTATCTGAATCCAACTCCCTGGACCACTCCTTGTACTGATATTTCGTAAGCCACCTTATTCTCGGCCATGTACCTCTTCTATAAACTTATCAATAGCCTCAGCCACTAAATCAAATACATACTGAAATCCACCCGTATAATAAGGATCAGGCACCTGTCTATTTTCAGAAGGAAAACTATAATTCAGCAATAGGCTAACCTTCTCCATATCATTCTCAGATCTAGCCAGAGATTTGATATTACTAAAATTGCTGCTGTCCATAGCTATAATATGATCGAATACCTCAAAATCAGCCACCGTAAATTGCCTAGCTCTTTGTCCTGAAATATCGATACCGTTTTCCGCTGCTACAGCAATGGATCTTTCATCTGGCTGTTCTCCTACATGCCAGCTGCTAGTACCACAACTATCGACCTCCCAACCTAAATTCCCATCTCTGACCCGTTCCTCTAAGACTCCATGTGCTAACGGTGATCGGCAGATATTTCCTAGACATACCATTAATACCTTCATTCTAACTTGTTCTAACTGATTTGCATTCTATATTCAAAACTGTATTCTATCAGTCTGCGATAGATATCTTTTCTCATCAGCATTTCTTTGTTCCCTATAATGACGACATGTTCCCTCGCTCTGGTCAGTGCTACATTTAATTTTCTATCCACACCTTCTTCTGATACATTGCTGATGGACTCCAAAAGAGAAGCATCATTCACTGCGAGGCTAATGATTATTTGATTCCGTGCACCACCCTGATAACGTTCTATCGTATCCACAGTTACAGGCAACGCTGCATCAAAGTCTGCTTGACTTTTTATCATAGCTATCTGAGATCGGAATGGTGTTATAATACCTACCGAATCTTCATTGAACTCTATGCCATTAAGCTCATAGATTCGCTTCCAAGCATTTGTGATTTCTACCACTTTCTGAGCTTCAAAAAGATTGGTCTTTCTGGTGATGCTTTGACCCTTAGGAGTATCAATAAAAAGGATACGTTGTTGCGCCAGCACCTCTTGCAGCTCTGTCTCAGTAATATAATTCGGTGTGCTGGTCAGCCGTTCCAGGCCTGGCAACACTGATAATTTATCATCATAGAACTCGGCGCTCACCAGCTTGAGCAGATGTTCATGCATTCGCCCTTGATAAGTCAGTTGGCCGTAAGCCCAGGTCCATTGTTGTTGTATACACTGCTTGTACATTCTCTCGAAGAGTGACATCCGACAATCCACCAGACCTATTTCATCTCTCAGCTCCTTTATCCTCACTTGACTTTTATCTTCAGTCTGAGTAACCACTGCTGGCAATTGTTTATGATCTCCAATCAAAATAAACTTTCTGAATGCACTCAGTAAGCCTACCAGCATGGGCTCCAATAACTGAGAAGCTTCGTCTATAATGACTAGATCAAATTTCTTCAGCTTCTTCATCTCTCGCTTACTCTGAAAAGACGATATCGTAGAAACAAATATCCGATGCTCAGAAAAAACATTTTTCAAAGTGGCTCTAGATGATATATCCTCTATTCTAGAGGATAGCAGATTAGACCTATACTTTTCTGCAGTCGCATACCTAGAGCCGATCCTTACATACTTTCCTACAAGATTAGAATGGATAGCAGAGCAGATTTCATCTACA
Organism: uncultured Saprospiraceae bacterium; assembly: GCA_937921825.1. Classification (GTDB taxonomy): domain Bacteria; phylum Bacteroidota; class Bacteroidia; order Chitinophagales; family Saprospiraceae; genus RFSX01. The sequence continues at coordinate 10,465 of CAKZVK010000068.1, read as the reverse complement.
GCCCTATTAGTATAAGCCAACAATAATATTTCCTGATCAGTATGCTCATAGTAATACTTGACCAATTCAGAAATCATGATACTCGTCTTGCCCGTACCCGGAGGACCCCACAATAAGAAGTAGTCCTTAGCCGCAATAGCCTTAGACATTATTTTATTTTGCTCCGCTGTCATTCTTTCCACTCCAACATCCACAGACTCGTCTGGAGGAGCAGGAGGAGCTACCATTAACACTTTAGATCTAAAATCTTTAGGGGCCATCATAAAATCAAACAAACCATGGTACTGCTTATTGAATCCACTTGTCAGTGAATCAGATTCCAGATTCCAATACTTGAAAGAACGGAATATCTCATAATTTTTCTGTCGTGCCCGCAACCTCACAGTGACCTGCTGATTATCTAACTTGAGAATAGTACACTTAAAGAGTTGAGTCGAAAGTATCCCATTGGTTTCATCAGGATTAGGGTACAATACTGTGATATCTCCTACCCTGAACTTAGAGAGTCTATTAGAGTTTTCCGAAAAATTTAGAGTCAGTGTAGGTACTCTCTTTTCAGTATCATTTTTTACGACTTCGAGATAAGACAAGATGGTAAACATATCTGCTTTCTCCACCATCGGATCCAACCACAAACTGGCCAATCCATTAGAGGAGTAGATACCGTGACGTCCTACTTTAGAAAGCTGTAATTCCCTAGTAATAAATGCGACGAAAGTTTTATAGTATTTCCGCTCTAGGATACTGAGCTTACCATATAACTCCCAAAACTTTTTTGCATCTCTTCGCAGAAAGGTATAATTCTCAGGAATGCGTTCAGGATTTAACTTATCTAGAATATCTGGAATATCTTGTCTATCTAACTTAGAAAGAATTTCTTCTAGAATGATTATGCTGTTTCTAAGCCTGAGTGCTTCTAACTGTTTGCCTCTAACCTTTGGCGCAAATCTCAATCGCTTAGAATCATTAGCAGAGTAGAGAATGTAGTTCTTAGATTTTACCTTGCCATTATGTACTGATTCTAATACTAGGTCATAGAGTAACGTTTGCACATAATGGTTTTGGTTCAGACCATATTTATGTGCTTGATATAGTTTGCCACTTTTAAGTTCTACGATATCTGTTTTCTCATTTTGTCTATCGTGATGATATAGATCTAATCTCCCTTGCAGACCAAATTCGCTTGAATAAAAACTAGGCTCCAAATAAGATCGTTCTTTAGTGATACCTACTTCTGTGAGTTCTTTGCTTACGACGCTTTTGAGATTATTAAAATGCACCTGCACTTTAGAGACACAATCCTTGACCTCTTGGTCAGACATTATAGAAAACATCTCAGGAGCTATCTGAAAAGTTTCTTTGAGTAGTTCTTTGAATTCTAGCTGAGGATTATGGATAAGCTCATCTAGATAGAAGTTCACCACATTACCGATCAGCATATGGACAGAGCTATCAGAGGGTATGAGCTTTCTGCCTAGGTACTTCAGAGCTGTCACTCCCGAGGCAGAAAAACATTCAGAGATAGAAGTCACTCCAAATAGAAAATCAGGTCTAAGAACCATCGCTTGGGCAGAGATTGTTCCATCAGCTCTAAAGTCTACATCCACTAGATTTATAATCAAAGGAAGATCAAAGAACTTTTGGACCTGACTGAACTGCTGTGAAAATTCATCGTTTGCAATGTGTACTATTCTTCTCCTGTCGGGATCCTCATCCAGCAAAACTACGAGCTTATCTTCTTTTACTTCGAGGATAGCGGCCTTGACTACTCGCTGGTACTCTAGTTTCTCAGAATTTGATTGTAGATCAGTAAGCTCTGGCTTTCCAAACGTTCGCTCCCAACCGAAATCGTAACACTGCTCAGAAATAGCCTGAATAAGATATAAGCCCAATTCAAGCAGAGCACTCTCTTTGCCTTTTGGTATCTGCCTTGACTCTATGAGTCGTCTGAAAAGTTGACTTTCATAAGTGAGTCTACCCGGCATATCATTCATGGTAGACAGATAGGCGATACGTGAGAAAAGTGTCGTAAATCCTATCGTATCGTTCTCCGTGAGCTGCTCTATGAAGAAAGAAAAGAGCATATAGGTATCTTCTAGCCGCTTTGGGGGAGCGCCTTCAGATATACTAAGCTGATTCATTTTCTCCTGAATCGCCTTCAAATGCTGAGTATTTCTCTTCATGAATAGTTAAAGGAAAGAAATCTGCTCCAAAATGGAACTTAATTTCACATATAATAATTCTATTTGTGTTTGCTAGATTAATGTAACTTTGTATTCCTATCCCAAGTAAAAGTTATTCCCAAATCCTTTTTTGAAACGAACGAATCTAATTTCTAATCTAAATATTAATTAAACATGAATTTATTGGATATGGTCAAAGACCAGGTTGCTGGCTCTTTGGTTTCTAGTGCTTCTAAATTTTTAGGAGAGTCTGAATCTGGTGTTGGAAAAGCATTAGACGGGATTTTCCCAGCTTTATTGGGTAAAATGGCAGACACTGCTGATGACAGCAATGGTCTGACTAAGTTATTTGATATGGCTAAAGGAGCTGACGATAGCATACTTGATGATATAGGTGGTCTTTTCGGAGGCGGCGCAGGTAATGTTGCAAAGCTTATGAATAATGGCTCTGGCGCTTTAAATCTTCTACTTGGTAACTCTACTGGTGGTATGATAGATAAAATTGCTGGATTCAGTGGACTTAAAGGAAGTGCAGCTTCTTCATTAATAAAGATGGCCGCTCCATTCCTTATGTCTATGGTAGGAAGACATATTAAGAACAAAGCTCTAGATGCTGTAGGTCTAGGAAAATTCCTAGGTACTCAGAGACAACACGTTAAATCTAGCATGCCTTCAGGTTTATTATCTGCTCTAGGTGCTGGTTTCTTAGGAAAAGGTGCTAGTGCTGTTAGTGGCTTAGCTTCTGATGGACTAGACGCTGGTAAGAAAGTAGTCGGTGGTGCTACTGATGCAGCTGGCAAAGTTGTAGGTGGTGCAGGTAAAGTAGTAGGAAATGCAGCAGGCGCAGCTGGCAAAGTAGTCGGTGGTGCAGCAGACCTTGCAGGTGATGTAGGAGGTGCAGCAGTTAAGACTGGTGGATCTATCATGAAATGGTTAATTCCTTTGTTTTTACTAGCCTTAGTCGGAAGTTTCTTCGGATTGAGAACAGGATGTGGTGCTGTAGATAACGCTACTAACATGACTAAAGGTGCTATCGAAAAAACAGCTGATGCTACTGGAGACATGGCAAAAGGTGCTGCTAATGTTGCTGGTGATGCAGTAAAAGGAGCAGCTGATATGGCTGGTGATGCTGCTGGAGCAGTGGCAGGAGCAGCAGGTGCGATCTTTGGTAAAATAGATGAAGCAGCTAAAGCCGCTTTGGATGGTATTAAGTTCACTGCTGGATCTGCAGGTTCTCAGATGATGGATTTCATCAATGGAGGATTCAAAGGAGACGGAAGATTTACTTTCAACAACCTAACTTTCGCAACAGGATCAGCTAACATCGATGCAGCAACAGCTGCGGAGGTAGATAATATGGCCGCTATCCTTAAGGCTTACCCTGGTGTAACTGTAACTGTAGAAGGATACACTGATAATACGGGTGATGCTGCAGCTAATGTTCAATTATCTCAAGCGAGAGCAAATGCTGTAAAAGCGAGATTAATGGGTAAAGGCGTAGCTGGAGACAGAGTAATGACTAAAGGTTTTGGTTCTGCTAACCCGAAAGCTGACAATGGTACAGCGGAAGGAAGAGCTCAAAACAGAAGAATAGAGATGATTATCAATAAGTAAGATCAATCATTCAAAAATCTTATATCCCGAAGTGGTCTGACTGCTTCGGGATTTTTTTGTCCCTTCGATTTTGATCCCTAACTTGAGAGTCATGGGATTTTTCACTTACAGAGCAGTCTTACTAGCCATTTACCTCCTAGGTGGACTATGCTCTGTACAAGCTCTGCATGGTCAAAACAACCAACTCCTACTCGTGCCTTCTGGACAGAAAGTGGAGATTCCTTTTAGCTACATCAATGGATTCATCGTCATAAAAGCAATTCTGGCCGGCAACACTGAAGTCAATCTACTGCTAGATACAGGTGCCGAAAACCTTATCCTCTTCAATAAGTCTATCCTAGATAAGCTAGGCATTAGTCCCGGTAAAGAAATCCTACTGAAGGGTGCAGACCTCTCTCAAGATGTCAAGGCCCAGATATGTCGGAAAATCCCTATCCAGATCAACAAAGCCAATCTCGTATCTAAGGACTTTATCGTACTGGAAGAAAACTATCTGAATTTTGAAGAAACCATAGGTATCGGCATAGCGGGGCTTATAGGCGGCAGAATGCTTTGGGGCTCAGTGCTCAATATTGATTACAAAAAGAGGAAAATAGTGCTCTATGATAAAAACATCTTCGAGGCTGAGAATGATCCTTATGTCCAGACTTTGGATCTGGAGATCGTAGACAACAAGCCTTATATCCAATCTTCTGTACAGCTATATACAGGCGAAGAAGTGCCTATTAAACTACTACTGGACACTGGTTCTTCCCTTGGCTTCCTATTGTTCTATGATACGCATAAGGAATTACAACTACCTCCTTACTCTATAGAGGGGCCTCTAGCGAGAGGACTGGGAGGCTATATACAGGGTTATCTGGCAACTATAAAAACCTTGAGATTAAATAACTCCCTCTATTTCAATAGTCTCATTACCAACTACCAAAAGCTGAATCAGGTGGTAGAACCCAGAATCTACAATAATCGAAATGGCATCATAGGTAATCCTCTCCTATCTAGGTTTAATGTCACTATAGATTATGTAGATAACAAACTCTATCTCAAGGCGATCAAGAACTATAATAAAGCCTTCGATTTTGACAGGAGCGGAATGATAGTTTGTGCCAGTGGACCCAAGCTCTCTGATTTCATAGTAAAACATGTGCTCAAGGGCTCTCCAGCGTACTATGCAGACATCAGACCAGGAGATAAAATCCACCGTATAAATTGGGTACTGAGCAAGTTGTCTTCTTTGGATCAAATCAATAAGAAACTGAAGCGAAAAGAAGGCAGTAGAATGAAGATAATCCTAGTCAGGGAAGGCGAAAAAATCTCAAAGAAGATAATTCTCCAAGACTGCATCAGAAGACCTCTGACAGGCACCTGGAATAACTAATTGGCTATCAAGGCCTTATTAATGATACTTTTTACCATATGTTATTGATTAAAAACTATGGAAATTAGCTGGTGTTGAGCATGGAAATTCATTGGAATTACAGCAATAAAAATCTATCTTTGCAGTCCTTTTTCAAAAAATATTTAAGCATATGTTTGCGATAGTAGAAATAGCTGGACAGCAGTTCAAAGTAGAGTCAGGACAAGAGATATACGTCCACAGATTAGCTGCTGATGAGGGCGCATCTGTAAGTTTTGACAAGATTCTTATGACCTCTAATGCAATAGGCACTCCGACTGTACCAGGAAGCGTAAAAGCTACTGTCTTGGAACACCTCAAAGGAGACAAAGTAATCGTCTTCAAAAAGAAGAGAAGAAAAGGTTACAAAGTGAAGAACGGTCACAGACAGTACTTCTCTAAGATCAAGATTGATTCAATAGCATAAGGCTTAAACCAAGAAAAATTCTAAAAAATGGCACACAAAAAAGGTGTAGGTAGTACGGACAATGGCCGTGATTCAAATCCGAAATTCCTCGGCGTTAAGTTATTTGGTGGGCAGTATGCTAAAGCAGGTAATATTATCGTCAGACAAAGAGGTACAAAATTTCACCCAGGAGACAATGTCTATATGGGTAGAGATCATACACTACATGCAAAAATAGAGGGGCATGTCTCTTTCAGAAAAAGAAGAGAAGGCAGAACCTATGTTAATATCTTGCCTCTAGATGGCAATGGCGGTACTGCTGCAAAAGCACCAAAAGCTAGAAAGTCAGAAGCAAAGCCTAAAGTTGCAGCTCCGGCTCCAGCTAAAGCTGCTGTTGCAGCTAAAGCTCCTGCTGCAGCGAAAGCAACTTCTTCTGTACCAGCTCCTGCAACTTCTTCAGCAAAACCTGATAAACTAACTAAAATAGAAGGTATCGGCCCTAAGATTGCTGAGCATCTTGCGGCTGGTGGTATTATCACTTTTGCAGATCTAGCAGCAAGTCCTGTTTCTAGACTACAAGAAATACTGACGGCTGCAGGTCCTAGATATAAAATGCATAACCCTACTACCTGGCCTCAACAAGCAAAGTTAGCTGCAGATGGTAAGTGGGACGAACTACAAGTACTTCAGGACAAGCTAGATGGAGGAAGACCTCTAGAAAGCAGTGAAGAAGAGTAAGAACAAACTAACTCAGATATAAAAAAAGAGGCTTCTCGAATCGAGAAGCCTCTTTTTTTGTCTTTTAGTGAGAGATTCTGATCAAAATATTGAGTTATATCAACCCTTTCTTTCTGACCAAAATAGCTTTTTATCTCCCTAGAAAGTTATTTACAGCTATTTCTGCCTTTCTAAGTACCGGGTAATTTATGTCGTAATGCACAAATTTACCTTCCTTGTTAGCGTTGACTACTCCAGCCAATCTCAGTAATCTTAAGTGTTGTGATGTCACAGACTGTTCAATCTTAAGGGTATTGTAAATCTTATTAACATTGATAACTCCCTGAGAATCAATGTATTCTAAAATTTTTAATCTGAGTGGATGGGCTAGCGCTTTCATGAGGGTGGTAGAATACTGAAGCTTCTCATTATTGAACCTAACCTTAGTTTTCTTCATTGGATATCCAAGTTTTCTTATTGTAGTTGTAGACCTTGGGAACAAATATGAAGATATATTCGGAGTAAAAAAAGAAATATTAAGAAAATATTTAATCTGTTATAGGCTTACCCTTAAGTTAGTACATATAAAAAAAGATGCTAATCTGTTGATTAGCATCTTTCGAACCATGAGAAATAGTTGTTACCCTGTTAAGTAAGTTTTATCCTGCTAGATCTTCCACTAATTTGGAGATCTGGTTCAATCGGTCGGCGTCTAATGAATAGTATATAAATTTGCCTTGTCTTTCTGTTAAGACCACTCCTGCTCTTCTTAAGATTGCAAGATGTTGTGAGGCAACTGATTGTTCTAGCCTTAGTTTAATGTAGATGTCCGTTACAGTCATCGTTTGATTGTTTTCCAGCAAGTCGATTATTCGTTGTCTCAACTTGTGGTTCACTGCTCTCAGTACAAGAACTGCTTTTCTCAGGTCAGCGTAATCTAATTGGATCTCGCTATTACCTTTTTTGAGAGTTACAGTCTCGTTCCTCTTATTTCTCATAGGTAAGTTTTAAAAAAAGTTGATTTAATATGTTAGAGGTTATACAAAAGCTGTACCAAAACTTTAATTATTTCGTAAACAGCCTCACACCTTGACATATGAGAACCAAATAACATACCAAAACCAAGCAATAGCGGGAATAGTTGCTAAAAGAGAGACTTTGTGCTTTTCGTAATATTTGGAGGTTTTAAATAGAATGGCGTATAGTAAGCGACATCTTCTGTAGCGCCTTGGGCCAGTTTTTCTTGAGCTAAGTGGGTCATATTCTGTGCTGAAGCAATAGAGGACTCTATGCTCCATGATTCACCTTCAGATTTGAACTCAGACATTTTGTGCGCACCATCTCCACAAAAGATCATTTTTTTGCCCCTAAACTGTGCTATAGAATCATCGTCCAGCACAAGATTATTAGTCTCTAGGCTGGCATTTAAACCCATATCGTAGAGGTTATAATAGACTTCTTTACGTCGCGCATCTATCATAGGGACCACAAAAGCCTCATCTTCTAAAGCACTTAGAAAGGGATAAGCAATGATTTCTAGTGTAGCTACGCTAATCAAGGGCAAATTCAGGGTATAGCAAATACCCTTCGCACAAGAGGCCCCTACTCTGAGGCCTGTATAAGACCCTGGGCCTTGACTGACCGCTACCGCAGTCAAGTCTTTCATAGTCAGACTTTGACTTTGAAGGCAATCTTGGATAAGTAAAGTGAGCACTTTGCTATGTTTCCAATCACCGACGGCCTCTTGAGTAGCGACTGCATTTCCATCTTGAGCAATCGCAACTGTACAGGCCTTAGCTGATGTTTCTAGACATAAAATCATAAGACCACAAAGCTAGTAATAATGGTATTTACCTAATTAAATCTTCTTAATAACACATAAAAAAAGAGAGAACAAAGCTGTCCTCCCTTTCGTTTATATCTATCTGAAATTTCTTGACTATTTGCCTAGTAATTGCTTGTATCTCGCTGAGTCCTTAAGTATTTCTACAGCTACATCTATTTCATTGTCATTCTTCAGCTTCTGGAAGAACTTCCCTTCTTGATAATGATGTCTAGTGGCAATCTTTTCTTCTATCATCCCCATGATCAGTTCCTTATTAGCTTCGATAGCCAGATTGGCTTCATCATCTATTTTTTGTTCCAAGGCCTCTACTTCACTAACCAGTACCAGTTGCTTATCCTTCTTAAGGTTGCTTTTGATCTCATCCAATAATTCCTGATTCTTAGATGCGTAGGCAAAGTCTTTTTGCTTGACAAAAGCCTTGAAAGCTGCAAAGTCTGTAAAAACTACTTCCTGCAACTCTTCTCCTGGAGCAGGGTATTTGCTCATGATGCTATTGATATACTCAAAGAAAATGTTGTCTTCCTCCATTTGCTGGACGACTTCAGGTATTCCATTATTCTCTAATTTGACATCAGGTGTGACTCCTCCCCCATCTAGGACAGTACGACCATTATCCGTTTTGAACTTAGCTCTTTGTTCGTCAGGAATATCTACAGGTTCTCCTTCGTCATATTCTACAGACTGGATACATCGACCAGAAGGGATGTAATACTTTGAGGTCGTTACTTTTACTCTAGAGTTATAACCCACATTCATGGTATTCTGCACCAGACCTTTCCCATAACTTCTTTGACCTATAACCACTCCTCTATCTAAGTCTTGGATGACACCAGAGACGATCTCCGAGGCTGAGGCAGACTTCTTATTGATCATTACCGCTAGAGGAATATCTAGATCCAGTGGTGTCCCTAGGGTCTTATATCGTTGATCTCGCTCAGTGACTTTAGACCTCACACTGACTACTTCTCTATTCTGAGGGACAAAAATATTAGAAACCCCTATCGCCTCTTTGAGTAATCCTCCCCCATTATTTCTAAGGTCCAGAATGATTCCTTTTAGTTGAGGGTCTTCCTCTTTGAGCTCTCTTATTGCCTTTCTGATATTCTTACTCGCATTGGCTGTGAAGGTCGTCAGGACCACATAGCCTATACCATCACTGACGATACCTTTATAGGGTACATTAGGAATATTGACTTGTGATCGCTTTAGTGCCACCTCAAATTCTTTATTCTCTGATGGTCTTTTTATCGTCAGGTTTAGGTCAGTGCCTGGCACACCTCTCATAACCTGATTCATTTCGTCCATCGACTTACCTTTTGTTGATCTTCCAGCGAGCTTGATTATTTGATCTCCGGGTTGGAGACCAGCTTCTACCACAGGACTATCTTGATAGGGCTCTACGATAGTGATATAGTCACCGATTTTCTTCACTATAGCGCCTATTCCCTGATACTTGCCTTCAGTATTGATTCTGTAGCTGGCGACCTGAGATTCTGAGATATAGTTAGTGTAAGGATCTAATGACTCTACCATCGCATCTATTCCTACTCTCATCAGTTGGGTAGGATCTAGATCATCGACGTAGTTTTTATTCAGTTCTTTGTAGACATTGACGAATATTTCAATGTTTTTAGAGATTTCATACAGTCTATCATTATTGACTGTAGTGGCCGATATCCCTACGATAAGGACCACAAAAAGCCCCAGTTTTTTCCAGTATTTACTCATCTCTATTTTTTATTGCAATATCAAAACGCTAATTGCTCAATTTATAGTTCTAATTAGGTTGTCAAATTTAGACTAAATGCAAATACCAAGCTTCGAGATAAAACAGAGAAGCTCTGCTAACCACCTACCTCTATCTCGCTATCATGGATAGGCAATGGTCCAGGATATCCTTGCATCCTTTGTATACTTACAATCACATTCTTGTCATCGATTACCAAAAAGTAAACAAATTCCTTCCACATGTATTCTGAAATAAACACCGGAAAGAACCAGTTCTGTAGACTCGCAGTTTCGATACTATATTATAGAATCGAAATTCAAGAAGCACAAAATTAGAGTTAAGAAAACACATAGTTTTCAATAGATTCCTAAGTTACATCTAAACCACCATCCTTGTCTTTTCTGAACATTCATATTGCATCTAGGCTGCAAGCCTAGACGAGCGGGGGAATGTCTAAATTGTCACTGTATTTATTCTAATCAAGTTCCCTTAAAGTATACAATAACCAAACAAAAAGAGGACTTGTAGCTATTTCAGTAAAAAATCGAGTTTGATCATTTTGTTTTATATCGAG
>CAKZVK010000067.1 GCA_937921825.1 uncultured Saprospiraceae bacterium | reverse complement strand
GAACCTCTCGAAGATCTGGTGGTCAGTGTAGATCGCTAGTTTTAGATCCTTATCTATATAGCCAGAATGAATCGCTTTAGTGATCGGATGGAAATTGACTTCTGCACCTAGGTCTTCGAAGATGTTATAGAATCTTTCTATCTGACGATTATTATCTGTCAAAATGAAAGTCTCCAGACCTTGCGTTTCATTTGAATTGAGGTCTTCTAATAATAACTTGAAGTTCTTATTGAAGGTCGGCTGAGGGGATGCATTGAACTTTATTTCTTTGGATACCTCTATGTTATCGCGACCTTGCTTGAGTAACAGTATATCGAGATCACTTATTTCCTCTATGACCTGTTCTGGATAGATAAAAGCTCTATCATCTAATAATTTCTTCAGTGCTTCGTCCTCGGCGTACTTGACCTGCTCTGCAAAGATGGCTGCCTTCTCTTTACAAGCGGAGAGCTTCTCTAGGAGCATATCTATGTCCTTGATCCATACAACAGCATCTTTAGGGAACACCTTGAAGAGCGAGACCTTATCTTCCTGTGAGAATTTATTACTGACATTAGGGATGATGGCTACCCGCTCGATATTCTTTAGTGAGAGCTGTGTTGTAGGATTAAATAATCTGATGCTCTCTACCTCCTCATCAAAAAGTTCTACTCTGTAGGGCCATTCATTTCCAAAAGAGAAGATATCCACTATACCTCCACGGATAGAGAACTGCCCAGGCTCATAGACAAAATCTGTTCTCTCGAAACCGTACTCTACAAGGAATTCAATAATAGTATCGACATCTAAATTCTCGCCTTTAGCAATATGAATTTTCTGTGATTCTAGATGTGCTGGATCTACGACTTTTTCGAAGATCGCTTCAGGATAAGTAATCAGCACATCATGCTTATGATACTTAGCCGCTATCTTATTTATAGATTCTGTTCTTACGAGGACATTATTATTATCTAGCTCTTCGAAGAAGCCGGGTCTCCTGAAAGAGTCAGGAAAGAAAAAAACAGATTGCGTCTCTGTGAGTTGGTCTAGGGTATTCTGAATATAAGCGGCCTCCTCTTTATCTGTGGCGATGAAGACATGTGACTTATTAGAACATTGGAAGATTGAAGAGAGGACAAAGCATTCCTGAGCGCCTATCATTCCAGATAATAAGAGGCGAGTAGGCTTTTCTTGATCTAGCCCAGCAACTATGGCTTTTGTCTGATCAGATTCTTTATACTTCTGGATCAGACGTTCCAGGTTATCCACAGATAAGATTACAAAAAATTAGTATTGTGCAACAAGCACTTATAATTACATCTACTTAACAAGATGTATCACAAAAAAGTTATAGGACAAAGGTCTCAGGCTTTTATGCCCAATCCATGGCATAAACGAAGGCTGTTCCTAGAAAAGGTAACATTACCCAAAACCATTCTGGTAAGAAGATTAGAAACAATACAGTTCCAATAAATGAAACCAAGGTCATCATCCAGTATTTTCTTCTTGCTTCAGAGTTAGATGTCATTATTCTTAAATTATGCGGCAAATTTATGCTTTTTATTGAAGTTTAATCAAGAACAACCTAAGGAGTTTATATGAAGAGTACTATTCCCTATTTGTATGGGAAAATGACAGATTTTAGTCCAAAGTTGGGTCAAAACTCCCGTATCATTGGATTTCTTAGCTAACTTTAATTCGCTATGACTGATAAATCTTATCCAGCTAAAATTCTTCTTTTCGGTGAGTATACTGTCATCACAGGTGGTTCAGCATTAGCTATTCCCTTTTGGAAGTATTCTGGCCATTGGCAAAAGAATGAAAAAGGAAAGAGCTTAGGCACCTTCTTTGAGCATCTGGAAACTATCGAAGGTGTAGATCTGACTCAGTTATCAGAGGCAAAAAAGGAGGATTTCACTTTTGGGAGTAGTATCCCACAGGGTTATGGCCTTGGGAGCTCAGGGTCTCTATCTGCAGCAGCCTATGATCTATTCTTCCATAAAGACCAAGCTGATGAAATAACCGAGACGAGAAAAGTCTTAGCAGAGATTGAAAACTTCTTTCATGGCAATAGCTCAGGAATGGATCCCCTTACCTGCTACTATCAGAAACCTGTACATATACAGGAAGGGACCATAGAACTCCTAGACAACATCGAAATTCCAAAACAACTCAAATTACTAGACAGCAAAAAAACCAGACACAGTAAGCCCCTGATCGATCACTTTAAGATTAGGCTAGATGCAGATCCAGATTATGAAGTGGATGTAGCCGCGCTAAGTAAATTTAATTCTAGGATAATAGCTGAGCTCATTGCGGGTCAGGATATCAGTGCTAGCTTCAGAGAAATCAGCAGCTTACAATTCGAGCTATTCATCAGAATGATTCCTCAGAAACTGAGATCTATCTGGCAAGAAGGGCTGAGTTCTGACAAGTATTACATGAAGCTATCTGGAGCTGGTGGTGGTGGTTTCTTTCTTGTCTATGAGAGGGAGGAAGGTGCTCTGGATGGCTTGATAGATATTGGGTGATTTTTTGTTTCCCGCAGATTTCGCTGATTAGCGCAGATATTCTTTTTTTGTTTCCCGCAGATTTCGAGGATTATCGCAGATATTTTTCTTTTTTTCTCCCGCTGATTTCGCGGATTAGCGCAGATATACTTTTTTGTTTCCCGTAGATTTCGAGGATTATCGCAGATATCTTTTTTTTCCGCAGATCTCGCGGATGTTCGCAGATATCTTTTTTTTTCTCCCGCTGATTTCGCTGACTAGCGCAGATATTTTCCAGAGAGTTTTTTAGTTGCTGGGCTTATAGTTTTTTAGGTCTGGGTAATCTTTGGTTAGGTTGGCGAGTTGTGATGGTTGGATTGGTTGTCCGTTATAGAAAGCTACAATTTTTGCGTAGCCGGCAGAAGACTTTTCTAGGTCAGCCTTCAAAGCCACGGCGTCTTCATGCTTGTTATAGAAGCCTATGTAATAATAGTTATCGCCTGCAGCAGAATTTTTTCTGATATAGATATCCGAGTATAACCTGAGCACAGCATTCTTATGAATACGTGGAGACTTTGCAATTTCTATAGAATAATATACTTCTTCTCTTAGGTGGGTATAGAGTTCATATTTTCTATCTAGTGCAAAGCCTGGAATATTACCTGTATTGATGTTATGGCTTTGTAAAATCTGATTATCTCCATCTCTTATTTCCCAGTCTACCCTCTTATTATAGGCCAAGTATTTTTCGTTGGTCTTGCCTGCTATTTCTGGCTTGACTAGAGGATAATTGGCGCAGACACTTTCTATAGTGATTCTGTCATGGCCTACACCATTACTCGTAAGGTAGCTAGCTAGTAGATTTGCACGTTTAAGTGTATTGTATTGCATGAATTCTGGTAGACCTAATTCTAAGTGGTCAGTATGCGCTACAAAGTGGACTGTATGGTCTAGATTACTTTTTAGGTAATCGACCAGCTGATCTAACTTATCCTTGTTAATGTCATTCTTGAGGTCATGTCTATCTTGATAGAGAATACTGTTTTTGATATTCTCGCCTGAGATTGCAGCGATATTCGCTATCTCCGCAGACTTACGCTTTTGTTTGATATCTTTCAGAGGCGACTCTCCAGATTCTTTCTCTGGAAGAGCATCTTTGATTTTCTTCCGCTTTATTTTTTTCGGTTTCTTGGGCTTCGCAGTTTTAGTCTCTTCAGTGACTAGGTCTTTTTCTATTGTCTTCTTAGTCTCCTTTTTTACAGGAGTCGGAGCCTTAGGCTTGGGCTCTACTTTAGTGACTGCAGTCTTCTTGGGTGGGTCTACTTGGGCGACCTCTTTAGTAATAGGTTCTTGCTTTTTTTCTTCTACAACTTCGACAGGTACTTTTATAGGTTCATCCTTTTTATTAGCATCTACGACAACTGGTTCTTTTGTTTTCTTCGACTTCTGCTTTACTTCCTTTGCTACAGGGTCAGCCTTAACGACCTCGTCAGCTACAGGATTCTTAGGCTCTTCTTTTTCTATCTTTTCCTTGAGTTTATCGAGGTGAGATTTTGGTTTTTCTTTTGGTTTCTTGGGCTTAAGACTGTTGAAATAGTCTTGCACATACTCTAGGGGTTGCATATCCCGTGGTGGCATCGGCTTGAAATTCATCATGTACATCTGATAGATATCATAAGCACCTTCTCCTGTCTTTCTATCAGAGCTCATGACTGCCATCTGACCATCTTGAGAGAGACGGAACTGAAGATCATTTCCAGAACTATTAAGAGGCTTGCCCATATTCATTGGTTCCTCTTCTATGCCTAAAATATTATAGTAGTATACATCGTATCCGCCAAAAGAATAGGGTCTATTAGAACTGAAATAGAGATACTCTGAAGTGCTGGCAAAATAAGGGCTCCGTTCATCGTATTCCGAATTAATAACTTCACCGGCATTCTTGGGATCGGACCATACCCCATTTTTGTAATGGAGTAAAAAGATATCATAACCTCCTAGGCCTCCAATCTCCTTGCTGGCAAAGGCTATTGTATTTCTATCTACTATCTGAAGATCTACTGCACCATCTAGAAGATATTCTGGCAGTTCTATGACATGCTGTTTTCCCTCTTCATCAAATGCAGAAACATAAATTTTGGAATTCATCTCTGCAGTACTATTTCTAGTAAACAACATCGCCTGAGCATCTGAACTAATGTCCATCACATACTCATTAACGTCAGTATTGATACCTTTCTCAAATTTGGTTTCTTGCTCCCAATTTCCTTTGGTGTCCAAGCTGAAGGCATAGACATCATTATCCTTTAGATTTCTATTGGACGAAAAATAAAAGATATTTCCTGTCTTCGGACTTTGTAGTGGGTAGAGCTCATCATAATAGGTATTCACTTCCGACCCGAAAGTCTCTACAAAGGCTGTGGCCTCATCCTTTTGATGAAAAGCACTGTAAGCACAGTTTTTGATTTCTCTTAGTGCAATTTGCCCCTTGAAGTTTTTTGTGCCTTCCTCTTTGATATATTCTTTGTAGAAAAAAGCCGCCTCTTCATATTGATTAAGATGTTGCTTAGCCTGAGCCATCAGATAGAAAAGCTCAGGATCATTATTCCCTAATTTTCTTGATAGGGTAAAATCATTGATGGCTCTCTTGAGTTTATTGAGTTTGAAGTAGCCCAATCCTCTCTTTGCAAGTAAGGACTTATCTTCTAGAATGTTCTCTACACTAGAATAATTATTGATAGCCGTCTTATACTTTCCTTTCTCCCAAGCTTGGTCACCTTTAGCTCTAGGACTCTGTCCAAAGAGATTTATGCTTAGAAAGAAGAGTGCAATTATAATTGCTAAAGACTTATTCATATGTATTAAACTTCCCACCCTAGGATAACGCTGTTATATCTGTCTATTGATATCAAAAGCCTCAAGATAATCTGCTACACGTCTCACAAACGAACCTCCCAGAAAACCATCTACCACTCTATGGTCATAAGAGTGAGATAAAAACATCTGCTGCCTGATGGCAATAAGATCTCCATATTCTGTCTCCACTACAGCTGGTTTCTTTCTTATAGCTCCTGCTGCAAGAATAGCGACTTGTGGCTGATTGATAATCGGGGTGCCCATGACATTCCCGAAGGTCCCGACATTCGTCAAGGTAAAAGTGCCTCCTTGGATTTCGTCTGGCTTTAATTTATTTGCTCGTGCTCTATTTGCTAGATCATTCACTGATTTGGTAATGCCCGCAAGATTGAGATAGTCTGCATTCTTTATGACAGGCACTATCAGGTTTCCAGAAGGAAGAGCGGCTGCCATTCCAACGTTGATGTTTTTCTTGACATGGATCTTTCCATCTACGACAGAAACATTAATCATAGGAAAATCCTTGATGGCCTTGATTACGGCTTCCATGATGAGAGGCGTAAAAGTTATTTTCTCACCATACTTCTGTTGGAAGGCCACTTTATTAGCATTTCGCCAGTTGACCATATTCGTCACATCAGCCTCTACAAAAGAGGTAACGTGTGGAGAAGTTTGCTTAGACATCACCATATGATCGGCGATCAGCTTTCGCATTCTATCCATCTCTATGATCTCATCTTCGCCTGATCTTGGTGTCACTGAAGGCACACTAGTCGCAGAGATAGCAGAAGCAGCCTGACCATTGCCATTGGCATGCATAGGTGCAGCTATAGGTTGGCTGACTGGAGTCGTACCTCTATTAGCTACATAATTTAGAATATCTGCTTTATTGACTCTGCCCTTAGCACCTGAGCCTGGGATACTTTCTAGTTCTTGAAGACTTATATTTTCTTTCTTAGCGATACTCTTTACCAGAGGAGAGTAGAATCTATTTGATTCTTTGTAAGAACTCGTCGAAGTCGCTGGCATTGGCGCTTTAGCAGGTGTAGGTGCTGCTGATGCAGCAGGTTGTGGCGCTACTGTTGGGGCAGCAGGGGCTGCGGCTTTTTTGACAGGAGCAGGAGCTGCTGCCGCTTCCTCACCTTCTGTCTGTATGATAGCAATCGGCTTGCCTATTTCTACTACCGCATCTACTTCATGTAAGATCTCTACGATCACACCATCTACGGGAGAAGGGATTTCGGAATCCACTTTATCGGTGGCTATCTCAAGTATCGTTTCGTCTTCTTCTACTTTATCTCCTACTTGCTTGACCCACTTTAATATTGTGGCTTCCATTATACTTTCGCCCATTTTGGGCATTATTAGCTCTACTTTGGCCATATTCCTTTGATTCTGCTTTTGGTTAGGTGCAGCAAAGGTACGGGTTTCTAGCTAGGTTTTATGGGTTCTAGAGCTATGGAAAAAGGATTATTATGGGGTCTAACGGAATGACGGCAGGTTGTTATTTCACATTTAGGCTGTAGTCTTGAATCAAAACTTCAGAGGCAATTTTCAATTTTTGAGATAGATTTCTGATCATATTAACAGTAAGTCTTCTTTTTTTATTTAATACTTCTGAAACTATACTTTTAGTACCAATTTCACCTCTTAAGTCTTTCTGTTTTAATTCCATCTCTTCCATTCTAATCTTAATCGCTTCAATGGGGTCTGGAGAATCGATGAAATAGTTTCTATTCTCATAATCTTCAATTAAAAGAATTAATAATTCAGCTTCTTCACCTTCTTTTGATTTTGGTTTTGCATCGAAAATTTGATCAAGCCTACTCAGTGCTTTCCTATATTCAGATTTGGATTTGATAATTTTCATAAGAGTTTTAGGATTTGTCTTATCACAATTTTGATCAAACTTGAAAGTGCCCTGCAACTACTGATTTTGGATGAATTTTCTAATGGCATTCATGCCTGCTACAGCTGTATATTCTATATTCTTCTGGCGGTCTTTAGATAACTGCAGCATATGCGTCCTTTGATGTTCTTTAGATCCCCAAGCCAGCCAGATGGTGCCTACTGGCTTATTCGGCAGACCGCCTCCTGGGCCTGCGATACCTGAGATAGCAATTCCAAGATCGGTCCCGAACTTATCTAGTAAGCCAGAAAGCATTTCTAGGACAGTCTCTTCACTAACGGCTCCATGCTTTTCTAAGGTCTCCGACTTTACCTTGAGCATTGACTTTTTAGGTTCATAATCATAGGCTATGATACTGCCCATATAGTACTGAGAAGAACCCGCTGCACTCGTAAGCTTATGTGCTAGAAAACCTCCTGTACAACTTTCTGCGGTAGAGAGGGTCAGGCCCTGAGCAGTCATATCTCTTTGCAAGGCTTCGGGCAAGGTAATTTTATCGTAGCCAAAAATCAATTTGGGTATTCGTTCTGCTATTCTCTCTACAAAAGCATCTACTATGCTAGATTGATCAACGAGAGATCTTGAGGTCAATCTTAATTTTACTTCTCCTAGACTTGGGAGATAAGACATAGAAATATCTGCTGGCAATTGCTCGACGAGGTCTTCTATAGCTTCTGCGATTCTTGTCTCCCCCATGCCCACTGTCCTGATTGTCTTATGGTAGATCTTAAATTCATCGGACTTCAACTTCGCTAACTCAGGTATAAAGCTTTCTGTAAAAATGTATTTCATCTCATAAGGGACTCCTGGCATAGAAAGTATGTACTTACCATCTTTTTCAAATAGCATCCCTGGCGCCGTCCCCATATCATTGGTCAGGCTTTTAGCTTGAGTAGGCATATAACACTGTGCTTGATGCGCCTCTAGAAAAGGAATGTTTCTACTATTAAAGTAGCCTTCGATCTTCTTGACTAGGTCTTGGTCTAGGTATAGTTCGGAGCCCACATAATCTGCAATGGCCTTCTTAGTGATATCATCTTTAGTCGGGCCTAAGCCTCCTGTCATGACTACCAACTCTGAACTCTCTAATGCTCTATCCAAAGCCTTATGTATCGCTTCCGTTTTATCAGGAATAGTCATCATCTCTAAGACATGTATGCCCAGCAGAGCTAACTCATTCCCTAGCCAAGCAGAATTAGTATCTGTAATCTGTCCAATCAATATTTCATCTCCTATCGTTACTATTGTCGCTTTCATAGGGCTAAGTACCGATATCTATCTTAATTAAACATGAGTTTACCAATGTTTTTACCGCATTAAAATCTCATTGGTTATTTTTAGTGCCTTCTATATACTAAATACAATCTGTGTCAGTTTTCTCCTTTCTTAAAAGTCCTTACCCTTCTAACTATGGGGAGCAAAGAAGCATCCTCATAGGCATCATAGTCGGTGGCTTCATAGCGACTTTTCTTTATATCTTCAGACCATTCGGCTTAGAGTCTGTTGATTTTAGTTTCGTAGATTTTCTGGGGTTTGGTGTAGTTTCTTTTATAGGTGTTTTTTTGATTTACTATTTAGCACCCAAACTTTTACCCAGCTTCTTTGATGAAAAAACTTATTCTGTAGGTAAAGAACTTTTGCTTTCTACTGTCCTTATTATCACTATCGGTACGGGCAATGCCATCTACAACAATCATCTTCTTGACAACTCAATGTTTCTGGATATAGGGCCAATGATTTTTAAAACCTTGCTGATAGGAATCTTTCCCTTGACTTTCTTGACTCTTATCGAATACAATAATAAGCTCAGGAAGAATCTGAAGATAAGTGAAGAAATATCTGTCAACAAACAAGCGAATAAGAGGTCTCCAGAAGCAGTGCCTGTAACGAACCAGATTGTAGTATCAACAGAAGGAGAACAAAGAAGCATAGACACTAAAGACCTGCTCTACATAGAAGCTGTCGGTAATTATGCCAATGTCGCTCTACAAGGTCAAGACACCGTCAATAGAAATTTATTCAGAACAACCCTAAAATCTCTTGAGCAGGATAATGCGGTCAAAGGTGTCATGAGATGTCACAGATCTTATATCGTCAACCTTGAGCAAGTTTCCAAGGTCAAGGGCAATGCACAAGGTCTAAAACTGCACCTCAAAGATTGTCCAGACATAGTGCCTGTCTCTCGAAAATATATCCCTCTGGTGAAAGCCTATTTTGATCAGCAAACTGTCTAGCTTTTACAACTCAGCTGCATGTCTTTTCTGAGCTCGAAATGTAAAATGCAGGACCTCGAATAATTAAAATTAGAGTCCAATAGACCTTGTCATTCGTCCCAGAGCCTTGTATTTGGTCACTTAGCTTTGACAATAAGCCCAAAAGCTAGTCCATGGTCACATATATAAAATCAAAACTAAAGGATGCTCTAGCTTGCGGTCAGATCGATAAAACAAAGAATAAAAACGCATGAAAAATCTAATTGCTATTCTACTTATTTTCATTACAAGTCTACTTAGTGGACAAGAAGACTATGTTCATAATATCAAGGGTCAGATAACAGAAGCCTCTACTGGGCTACCCCTGATAGGCGCTAGTGTCTTTATACTAGACTCTGATCCTCTTATAGGGACCAGTACTGATGAAAATGGCTATTACAGATTCGATAATCTACCTGTCAAAAGATATAGTATCGCCTGCTCATACATAGGCTACAAGTCTCAAGCCGCTAACAATATGCTCCTGACGACAGGAAAGGAGCTCATCATTGACTTTGCGTTAGAAGAAGATCTGATGACTGTAGAAGTGGAGATCACTGCGATCAAAGAACAAGACGTCAAAAGCAGTGAATTGGCCACCGTCTCAGTCCAAACCTTTAATTCTGAGGTCGCCTCTAGGTATGCAGGTAGCAGAAGTGATGTCGCAAGAATGGCCGCTAGCTTTGCAGGTGTCTCAGCTAATGATGATTCGAGAAATGATATCGTGATCAGAGGAAACTCTCCTGCAGGACTCTTATGGAGATTAAATGGTATAGATATTCCTAACCCTAGTCACTTTGGAGCTCTTGGAGCTACTGGTGGACCGGTGAGTATGCTCAATAACAACTTACTTTCTAATTCGCTTTTTATCACTGGCGCCTTTCCCGCTAATTATGGGAATGCTTTATCTGGAGTTTTTGATCTGACAATGAGAAAGGGTAATAAAGACAAACTAGAGGGCCTATTTGGTGTAAGTTTCAATGGATTCGAAGGGGGACTGGAAGGACCACTTGGTAAAAAGGGAGGCAGCTTTCTCCTTAATTATAGATACTCGGTCATAGATCTTATCAGCAAACTAGGTGGTAGCGCTTCAGGGGCCACTGGAACTGGTGATGCTATTCCTAGATATCAAGATCTTAGTTTCCACATCAATCTACCGACGGAAAAGCTGGGCAGCTTTGGACTCTTCGGCATTAAAGGCAACTCGGGTATAGATTTTCTATCTGACCTTACCACTTCTGACAAGCCTAACCTCTTTTCAGATTCTAACGATAACCTCTATTATAAGTCTAATATGTCTGTCATTGGGTTGACAAATAAACACTACTACAATGACAAATCATATGGAAAGTTAAACCTGAGCTACAGCACTTCGGGAGTGAATACCATACTAGATACCGTTGATGTCAATCTTGTAGAAGTTCCACTATATAGAGATGATTCTAGTAGAGACAGAATCAGACTCGCCTATGAATACAAAACCAAAATCAACAAGAATAATAGCATCATCGCTGGTGTCGTGGCCAATGTGATTGGTTTTAATTTCTTAGATAGTATCAGAAGAGATGAGACAAGCTTTAGAACTTTGAGAGATTACGAAGGCAGTGCCAATCTATGGCAAGGATACGGTCAGTATCAGTTTAAGCCCAACGAAAAACTAACTTTAAATGCAGGTATTTTTACCCAGCAGTTTAGCTTTAATAACACCTCAGCAGTAGATCCAAGATTCAGTCTTCGTTATAATGTGAGCCCTAAAGTATCCTTCAATGTTGGAGTCGGCAGACATTCCAAATTACAAGACTATCAACTATACTTAGTACAAACCAGACTACCCAATGGTGAGTATGTAGAAACCAACAATGCATTGGAAATGACTAAAAGTAATCAAGCAGTCGTAGGTATGGACTGGGCTATTTCTCCAAAATGGACTATCAAAACTGAAGGGTATCTACAAAACTTAAGTGATGTGCCTGTAGAAGAAAAGGCCTCTACTTTTTCCGCCATTAATCTAGGTGCTGACTTCAATATACCGTCTAGAGACAGCTTAGTCAATAGTGGGACCGCTCAGAATTATGGACTAGAAGTCACACTAGAAAGATCATTCAGCGAAGGCTTCTATCTTTTAGGGACTTTATCCCTATTCAAATCTACCTATGTCGCCAGCGATGGGAATAGATATAGCTCAGCCTTTGACAATGATTATGTTTCTAATATTCTGGTCGGTAAGGAATTCATGATCAATAAGAAAATGTCATTCTCTATAGATACCAAAGTTACATCAGCAGGAGGCAGAAGATATACACCTATAGATCTAGAAGCATCTGCAAGAGAAGGAGAAGCGGTGACAATTACTTCTTCTGCCTTTGCCAATCAATTCGATGACTACTTCAGGACAGACCTCAAGTTTACCTTTAGATACAATATGCGTAGAATCAGTCAGTCCTGGTCTGTAGACTTACAGAATGTTACGAATAGAGACAATGTATTCGGGCAGACTTATGACGTTAGAAATAATGAAGTGGATATTACCAATCAACTTGGTTTCTTTCCAGTCATAGAATACCGCCTTAATTTTTAATGTAGAGTTATGGAAGCGTATACATTAATACTATGGGCACATATTACTTCGGGGTTTACAGCTCTACTTGTTGGACTGCTACCGATGGTCACTGAGAAAGGATCTAAAGAACATATCATCTCTGGCAGGGTCTATTTCTATGCAATGCTAGGTGTATTCCTGACCAGCACGATGATGTTTGCTATAAAACCACACAAACTTTTATTCTTATTCTTGATCGGTGTATTCAGTTTCTATAATACACTGAGTGGCGTGAGATATCTAGCTTATAAGAAACAGCACACTGCAGTGAAACAACTAGATTGGGTGAGCTCTTCTGTAGTCTTCAGTGCAGGACTAAGTATGGTGGTACTGGGTCTTTATAATTTTTACACTGGCTCTATGGGGCAAGGTGTACTATATCTTGTCTTTGGTGGGATCTGCACTTTACAGGCGGGTAAGGATTTACATTTTTTCATGCAGCTCAACAAAGGTATAGATCCAGGAAAGACCTGGCTGGTGCAGCATGTAGCTAGAATGGGCGGGAGCTACATCGCTACTTTCACAGCATTCAATGTGGTCAATAATTTCTTTCTGCCTAGTCTGGTGGCTTGGCTGGGACCTGGAGTGGTCGGAGGTATTATTATTTCTAGAGTGGTTTCGAAGTTGCAGTTGAAGTAACTACCTTTTTCATTTTGAAAGAGGGGGCTAAAGAGAAATATTCAGGAGGAGTTGGTGTGGGTGATATCATAGATACTTATCATTAGAACATGATTTTGATTTGAATTCTTCATTTTGATCTGACAGAAGATATCTGCCTTTGGTCAATATGGAAAAGGTAAATTTACGCTAAGTGGTATCCAAGCTCTCTGAAATTGAAAAGTTGAATTTTTCCATTTAGCTCCAACTCTAGTTTGCCTTGAGCGCTGACGCCTCTGATAGTGGCCTGCTGCTTCTGGTCTGCTATGATGAAAGTCGCTTCTTGATTCAGTAGATACAGTGAGGAGAGATAGGCTTCGGTCAGCTCTTGCTCTCTACCACCCAGAAAAAGCAATCGTTGCATTATGCAATCTGACAAGTGATGTTGTAAGGCCGTCAGATCTAGTGCTCTTTTGATCAATTGGACAATAGAAATGGGATTAGGTAGATCTTTTGGGAAGGCCTCTTCTAGGACATTAATACCCACTCCCAGATTGGTAGTACTAATAGAGGCCGCTCGGAGATGATTTTGGATGAGGATTCCGGCGACCTTCTTAGTATCAACATAGATATCATTGGGCCACTTAATGGTGACTCCAGAGGAGATGTATACACTTATGAAGTCTTTTATAGCTAATGCAAAGGCCATATTAATGAAGAACTGGTCTGTAGCTGGATAAGAATCCAAAGGAATACTGTACGTACAGCTTAAGTTTTTGTCAGCACCGCTGTACCATTTTCTGCCAATTTGACCCCTTCCAGCTGACTGATTGTAGGTATAGACGCAGATATTCTTCTTTGGGTCATTATTTGATATACTAGAAACAGCGTATTCATTGGTGGAAGGACAGCTATTTAGATAGACATATCTGTCAATCTTTGTCGAAAAGAGTGGTTTCACGGCTGGATATAAAATATATTAACTTTGAGTAGTGAAAATTAGAAGTATTTCACTGACAATCCTCCTGAAATAGGAGAAATAAATAGCTAATAATACAACAACAAATTTGCAGAATCCATCTACCTTAAGTTCTACTCAGGAAATTACCGATCTCATTATAGATAGTATCCAAGACATCAAAGGCAAGAATATTGTCAAAATGGATATGCGTAAAATTGATGAATCCCCAGCCGACTTCTTTATCGTCTGCGAGGGAGAGTCTACGACTCAAGTCAGTGCCATAGCTGGAAACATCGAAAAAAGGATGAAAGAAACCTATGGCATGAGACCTACCCATGTAGAAGGGAAAGGAGAGTCCAAATGGGTCCTTGTGGATTTTTTCGATGTCATTATCCATGTCTTTTATCCCGAAACGAGACAGTTTTATGATATAGAAGATCTATGGAAAGATGCTGACACAACAGAATATCAAGATATATAGCGTTAAGTGACTGAAAAAGCGTCACATTTATAAGACCTAATGAACACCTTCCTAGAAAGGGCGGTTATACAATAACAACAGAGAGCAATACACATGAGCGATAATAAAAAAGGAGACAACAAAAAGCTGAATCTCAATTCCTATTGGATTTGGGGTTTGCTCATCTTCCTCATCTTGGCAATGAATGTTGTCACCTTAATCAATGGTAAAACTCAAAATAAAACTCTAGGAGAATTTGAGGAGATCGCGAGAAAGGGACACATAGAGAAAGTCAAAGTGATCACCAATACCAATAAGGTAAAGATCTATCTGAAAAAGGATGCCTTAGTGCACTATCCAGAATTCAATGAAAATAGATTCAATCTAGAGCAAGCGCATTTCTCTTCAGAATATGGAGATATCGCCACCTTCGATAAGATTATAGATCGACTGAGAGTAGATAACATCGGCGTAGATCCTTTCTATACCACAGAAGTAAATTATGTAGGAACTATCCTAAGTTACCTCCTACCCTTTGCGCTTATCATAGGACTATGGTTATTCTTCATGAGAAGAGTCGGTAGTGGCAGTGGTGGCCCAGGTGGCCAGATATTCAATATCGGAAAATCTAAAGCCACCTTATTCGATAGTACTAACTCAAAAGTAAATGTGACCTTCAAAGATGTAGCTGGACTAGAAGAAGCAAAAGAGGAAGTCATGGAGGTCGTAGATTTTCTTAAGAATCCAAAAAAATATACTTCACTAGGAGGTAAGATTCCTAAAGGTGTACTTTTAGTAGGACCTCCGGGTACTGGTAAGACGCTACTAGCTAAGGCAGTGGCAGGAGAAGCCAATGTTCCTTTCTTTTCTATCTCAGGTTCTGACTTTGTAGAGATGTTTGTGGGAGTAGGAGCTTCGAGAGTAAGAGACCTCTTCAAGCAAGCGAGAGAGAAAGCACCTTGTATCGTCTTCATAGATGAAATAGATGCTATAGGACGTGCCAGAGGTAGAGGTGCTGTACAAGGAGGCAATGACGAAAGAGAAAATACGCTAAACCAACTTCTAGTAGAGATGGATGGATTCGCCACAGATAAAGGTGTCATCCTTATGGCTGCGACCAACAGACCAGACATTTTAGATAAGGCGCTACTTAGACCAGGAAGATTTGACAGACAGATAGGGATAGACAGACCTGATCTGAAAGGAAGAGAAGCCATCTTCAAAGTACACCTTCAAAACATCAAGCAGTCAGGAGATCTCAAAGCAGAAACTTTAGCGGAGATGACGCCAGGTTTTGCAGGAGCGGAAATTGCGAATGTCTGTAATGAAGCAGCCTTAGTCGCTGCCAGAAGAAATAAGAAGGCAGTGGAGATGGATGACTTCAACTATGCCTTAGATAGAGTAATCGGTGGTCTAGAGAAGAAAAACAAAATCATCTCGCCAAGAGAAAAGGAAATCATAGCCTATCATGAAGCAGGACATGCGATCTGTGGATGGTTCCTAGAATTTGCCTCTCCACTAGTCAAAGTAACTATAGTCCCAAGAGGCGTAGGCACCTTAGGATATGCGCAGTATCTTCCTAAAGAAGAATACATCACCCGTACCGAAGCTATGCTAGACAGGATGACTATGACCCTAGGAGGAAGAGCGGCAGAGAAAATTGTCTTTGATAAAATCTCTACGGGTGCACAGAATGATTTAGATCAAGTCACAAAGATGGCTTACTCTATGGTTTCTGTATTCGGTATGAATGAAAAGGTAGGTAATGTTTCTTTCTATGGCATGTCACAGGATAATTTTAATAAGCCCTACTCTGATGAGACGGCTACACTGATCGATGATGAGGTCAGAAGAATTATCGAGCTACAATATGCGGCAGCGCAAGAATTACTCAAGGGAAGAAGAAAAGAGCTAGATATCCTAGCGGCTCAGTTACTAGATAAAGAAGTACTCCTTAAGTCGGATGTAGAAAGACTAATCGGTGCTCGTCCATATCCAGAAATAGATAACTTCAAAGCTATCAATCCTGCCAAAGACAAAGATGGCAAGTACAAAGAATTGTTTGATGATGAGGAAGCGATAGCATAGCTCCGCTATGCTATCAAAGTGACTAAACGTCACTTTGAAGCTTCCGAACTGCAACATCAGTTGCAGCATGGAGTCGGTTTTCTTGAACGCTTCTTGATTCCGAACTGCAACATGGGTCAACTCACCCCGGCCCTCTCTTGGAAAGAGAGGGAGGTGTAGAAGGTAGTTTAAATATTGATATTCTACGTTATAAAGTTTCACTTCTGCAACATCAGTTGCAGCGTGGAGTCGGTTTTCTTGAAACGCTTCTTGATTCCGAACTACAACATGGGGCAACTCACCCCAGCCCTCTCTTGGAAAGAGAGGGAGGTTTAGGGCTTGTTTAAATATTGTTCTTTCGATAAAGCTTTACTATTACAACATCAGTTGCAGCGTGGAGTCGGTTTTTTTTGAAACTCTCATGCTTGCGAACTACAACGTGGGTCAACTCACCCCAGCCTTCTCTTGGAAAGAGAGGGAGGTTTAGGGCTTGTTTAAATATTGATGTTCTTTCTGATAAAGCTTTACTATTGCAACATCAGTTGCAGCAAGGAGTTGGTTTACCTGAAACGCTTCGTGCTTCCGAACTGCAACATAGGTCAACTCACCCCGGCCCTCTCTTGTGAAGAGAAGGAGGTTTAGGGCTTGTTTAAATTTGTGTTCTTTACTTTGACTGCACTATTGAAGTGCTGGATTAGGGTCTATCGTATCAGAGTAACCATACCTGACTTGATAAAAGAGGCGTCGTACTCTTCTAAGTCAAAGGTCATCATGTAGGTATAGACGCCTTGGCTAGCAGTGTATCTTTTGATGTTTCCATTCCAGCCAGTATTAGGATCTTCAGAATAGAATACTTTATTGCCCCATCTATCATAGATTGAAAAGGAGTAGTTCTGAACTGGACAAGTAAGTTGTGGGGTGAGGATGTTATTCGGTGATAGTGCTGACAAACTGAAAGTATTCGGAATGTAGACACTTTTCTCTGAGATGAATAATTCTACTTTTCTATCGCAGCCATTGTCTTCCACCTCTTGGGTAAGGTACTCTCCACCCATTAAGTAAGTACCACCTAATAGCTCTAATGGTAGCGCATCACAGATGCTGTAATCATATTGGATAGAGTTGGTCTCAAGAGTCATCAGTATTGTATCACTTGAAATGCAGCCATGTTGTGAAGTACCAAAGACCTGTATGACATTGTCGCCTTCTGTCAGTTCTATATCCATGGAAGCACAATCGCCACAATTGACTTGTTTATCATTATGATACCAGAAGTAAGATTCGTATCCGGACATATTCCAGCTCTGCACAAAATTACAGACCTCCGTATCAGGACCAAGATCAAGCAGCTGCTGCTCATTAATTTCTATCATGATTGTATCTCTATAGACATTACAGCTGTCTGCTACTTCTACCCAGACCATGCCTGCAGCAGAAGTAATGTAATCAGATCCCGTAGAGCCATCACTCCACAAATAACTTTCATAAAATGCTGGGGCTACGATATGGACCACTTCATTGGGGCAGATCAACTTATCCTCTCCTAATTCTAAGGGATGCTTTTCTGCACAACAGCAACCCGCTGCCAAGACTGGATCCTCGCAGTCTATAAGGCCATCTTCATTATCGTCTATGCCATTATCACAGAGCTCATCACAGAGGGTATAGCAAAACCGTCTCTCTCTGATAAATTTATCTACCAACTCAGAATCTACATCATCAATGGTATACTCAAAGGTCGTCGGCTCTAGAGGGAGTTCTATTCTCTCTAGTATACTTTCGGTGACGATAAATTCTACAGGAATTAAATCTTCGCAACTGCTCTGCTGCGAAAGTGGTAGTTTGAGATTTATAACAAGAGGTATCGGTACTGAGGTACTTGGCCACCTAACACTGCCACTCATCATTAGATAGGGTCCTATGACTTCAGCATCTCGTAATTCTCTTACGATATGATGCTCTATCAAGAAAGCATTTTCCACCTGACCACTTCTGCTCAATGTTGCGACAAAGTTTAATTTAAATCCATTGTCTTTTTGTGCAGTACCTAGAAGCAGATACCTATTTTGGTAAGGTAATATGGTATGACAGGATTCTATCTCTCCTCCTGCCATAGAGATATTCTTATTAGACAGAATATTGCCTTCTAGATCAAGTGTCGTCAAATAGATAGATTGGTCAGTGTTACTTGCGTGCTGTAAGCCTACTACGAGTAGTCCTTCTGAAATAGCTTGCATTGCACTATTGCTCCTATTCATTATGGTCGAACTTGAAACAATAGAACTTGGCTTTCGATAATAATAGCTCCATAACATTTCATTATCAGCATCAAACTTTGTAAGTGTCAATTCATCTCTCTGATCCAGATGATTATTATTCGATACACCTGCATCATAAATAGCATCTGCTATAAGGCTATGATGAGACAATTTTATTCTATCCTCTCCCTTTAGTGCTATTGCATTGGTTACAGTGCCGTCTGATCTATTCAATGCTAAAAAGGCTCTAAAGTTGCTTGTGTTACTTGAAGTGAAAGGAAGCAATAGTTCGTTAGTTTTTAAGATAGGCTTCTGGACTTGCATTTGATTTTCAGGATGGACTACACGTTTATCCCAGACAAAGTCTTCTTTTGTCAGATCAAATTTGAAAATCCTTGCCTCTTTATTCTGAGCCAGGACAACGAAAAGTTCTTGTCCATCTATGTGGATATATCCTGATCCAGAAAAATCAATTTTCCCCAATCCATAGTTTCTCAATTGATTGAACTCTAAGTCAAAATAAACGATACTGGTATAGCCTCCCAGCTGACATAACGCCATATATCCTTGCTCGTAGAACTCCATGTCTATCACTACTCCATCCCAACCAATCTGTAAGCTACTATATACCCTACAATCTGCACTGGTATCTACAACTAAGATATTCTTACAGAAATCCACCTCGCAAAAACCATTAGTTGCTTCTAGACAGACTTCATAGACACCTGTTGTATCAAAGTTGGTGCTATAACTGTCAAGGTTTGTAGATACGGGCTGTCCGCCAAAAATCCATTGCACCTGAGTGAAGTTTTCAGAACTATTATAAAATGTGCCTTCATCTCCTGGGTGAAAATAAGAGGCATTTACTTCAAACTCCGCCACGACATTACAGTTTACGACGACCTGCGTACTCAGAAACAGAGTACAATCTGTATTATTTCCAGTGAGCTTAATATCAAGATCAAAAACACCTTCCTCAGAAAATATATGCTGAAGGACAGCACCTTGTCCTATCTCCTGCCCGTCTATCAGCCAGGCAATCTCGGATACATTTGTGGCACCAAGATTTATAGGTGCTTGTTCTCCGATGACGATCTCATAAGAACCTTCTATTGGATTAGTGGTGATGGCAGGTATACAAGGCAGTGAGCATCCTTTACTTGTGAGCAGGCTTCCTCTCTTGAAATTAATCAAAGTTGCCATTCTAGTTTTTTGACCAGCAGTGAATGCATTATAACATTGCACATCACTAAGGTCCATATAGTTATTAGTTAAGTCGTCTCTATCGCTTGGAAACCAGTCGTCCTTATCTGTATTGCAACTGTTAGAACTGAGGTCACAAGGAATAATCGCCGTGCTATTATCTGGAGGTGTATCACAAACGGCATCACCATCTACCTCGCAATCATTATTGGGGCAGCCCCTTCTGTAGGTATGATATAATCCTAAATAATGACCCATCTCATGGACTAAGATCGAAGTATTGGCTGCATCCTCTAGCAGTCGCGCTTCTATCACTATTCCATCGTTAGGTGTTCCGTGCGAGCTAGGTAGATAGGCATAGCCCGCTAAGTTTAGATTTCTTTCATCATCCTTACTTCTTACCTCTCTGACGATCCAGATATTGATATAAGACCTAGGAGGCCATCCGGATAACTTTTTAAGGTCTGAATCAGAATCTTCTACCACAAAATCTGTCAAGGTTGTTTGGGTTCTATTAATACCATCCGTATGTTCTTGTTCAGGATTTTGGACAGCTAAGCAAAAAGAAATTTCTGTATCCACGCCTGTTCCTTGATTGTAGAATCTTGTATTGGCGAAAGCGTCATTCAAATTAGAGAGTGCCGTAAGAATCTTAGCGTCAGAAACATTCTCTGGACCATTGTCATGCATCACATGAAAGACGACAGGTAGACAAATGCCTGTACCACTGGATCTGTGAGTTACTAACTGCTTAAGTTCTAAATCTATTTGTCGCATAGGTTCTGCATCCACCTCTTGTATTACTGGTAGGTGACCTGCACAGATAGGTGTCGGAGCAGAAGCAACATAAGCAGGATCATGTACCAGTGAAGCTGCACCTACAATAACTGCAAATGCAAACAATAGAAAAGTAATGGTGTATACAACCGTCTTCATAATGATTGGAGCCAAAGCTCACTGTCAATTTACTGCATTTAGTTTGATTACTAAAAAACCTTAACACTATTCAGGCTTTAGTGTGCTTTAGCTAGCTATTATGACTTTTAATCCTAAGAATAGCCCTTCGCTTTTAGGGAGCAGATGATTATTATTCCAGCCAATATATAAGTAGGATCATACTCTGCTGATATAGCAACCCCTACATTAGAGTAATAATTCTTTGCAGAACCCCTCCCTATTTGTTTGCCATCAGAGTCTATGACAATATCACCATTCCAGAAATTTAGCTGTAAGAGTATAGGTGGACTTGATTTATAGTTTATGGTAAACTTACTACTACTCCAGTTCCTTTGAAAGGATGCAACTTGATCATCGTTCACTTTAAAATCATAGTTGTACGACATTGCACTGCTTGGCTTCATGACTAAGAAAGTAGCCCCTGAGGAATTAATTAGCTCCATTCGAGTATTGAGAAAGCCTATCTCTTCCGAGCGAAAGACGAAGTCACCCTCTTGATCAAAGACTTGAAATTTAGAGTATTGCCACCACTTCTTCTTTATTAAGTACTTATTGAACTCCATGAACTAAAAATACTCAATGCCCAGAACTTACCTGTATTCTTCAAAAAGCAAATCACTCGTCAGTGGTGACTCCTCTGATTCATTTGTAAAAGTCGTGCTTGCTATCCACCAGCGATTATTAGCATAGACCAGCTGGAAGCTATTGACACCTCTGGCTTCATAAGTGCCTTTTAGGTTCTTGCAGTAGAAGGATTGAAAAACATTAGCGATGCCATTGAATTCGTTGACCTTGATGCCGATGACTATTTCTTCGAAGCCATCTCTAGGGTATGCCTCTCTCCCAAAACGTATAAATTCTTCAAGATTCCTCGTTCGTACTTGACGGCCAGGAGGGGCTTTACGATTGATTGATATTTTCTGTGCTGTGGCCAAAAACAGATTTCGATACTCCTCCCAGTCCTTCAGCTCTCCTATATCGCAGGATATAAATTCTAGCATCTTAGAAGTAATCCCTTCCGGTGTCTTGAGCGCTATGGTATCTATCTGAGCAGAAGAAAAAAGAGGCAGCAAAAATGTTGTGAGTAATAAAATGTTTTTTATGGATATCATTAAGTTAAAATTTCATTTCTCTGGTGAAATCGAAAGCTCCATTTATTTACTTAAAATCAAAGCTATCCATAATCAGCTCTGCCTTCTCCACATACTCATCAAATTTCTCTACAGGCGCTGTGAAGGTTAAGACATAGGCTCTTTCGTTTTTTACAAAATAGTACTGCTCACACTTCAAGTTATAGATGCCTTGCTTGCCTGTATAAATAACTCTATGAAATTCTCCTGCGGGACCTTCCTCTTTCATACTGTATTCTATGGAGCTATCCGTAATCAAAGTTTCTACTTGTTGCTCTGAGATAGTTGCAAACTCTGTCAAACCTATATTCGTACCTGCTAAGTCTTGTACCAGAACATTTACGTTCTCTCGGAAGTTGTCTTGAAATCCTTCCAGCTCAGACATTAGAATCACATCGATTCCCATTGTCTTAGAGGTATCTAACTGCCAGTCCGAAGGATATTGGATACTAAACTTATTACTATCGTATTCTAACCAATCTTCTTTGTTTTCTTTACCTCTGGCATAATTTATCCCCCCCAATAGATGTTGTCTAAACAATGGCTCATCCCAGCTCTCTAAGGTATGTCCCAGTCCTGTATAAAATATACGTCCATCGCCTATGGTATGATACCAAGCTATAGGATGATGCGCTCCGTTGGACCCTCCTTGATAAGAACTCTCATCTAGTGTAATAAGTACATTGACATCGGGATTTAGGTTTTTAAAATTATACCACTCATCTGTTCTCACCCACTCAATAGGTAACATCTGAGTAGACAGATGGGTAGTATCTATGACTTTGAGCTTAGCCTCACAGATGGCAGGATGATCTAAAAAGTAAGCCCCCACCATCCTGCCGTACCAGGCCCAATCATGCTCTGTATCAGAGGCAGAATGAATACCTACAAAACCTCCACCTTGGCTGATATAATTTTCGAAAGCTGCTTGTGCTTCTAAGCCTAGAATATCCCCAGTAGTATTTAAAAATATGACGACTTTATATTTCCCCAGTGATTCTGTGGTAAACAAAGAAGCATCTTCAGTAGCAGTCACTATAAAATTGTTTTCTTTCCCAAGATCTATAATTGTCTTTACCCCTTTTGTAATATTCTGGTGTCTGAAACCTTTGGTTTTGGAAAAGACTAGGACACTATCTTGCTGGGCGAAGAGGGTTCCTACAGTCAGAAGTATAAAGAAGACAAATAGAGCTTTGAAGATTTGGAGCTTGAGCATAACTGTTGGTTGCATAATGACGTATTGATGTAGGAAGATAAACGATTTTTAGCGTTTATTTTTTTCTTAGTTCCAAATATAAGGCGTCTAAGGTTGTAGCTAATTTCATGTCCACCCCATCGCTCGGCGTAGTTTGAAGAAGAGCGCATAGAGAAAAGTCAACTACGTCGCATGTCTAGCGGAATTCTGTCTTAGAAAATGTATCGATGTCATATCCACCCCCTAGCCCACGCCAGCGGGGGAAATCTGTCTTGTTCCATCGCTCGGCGTAGTTTGAAGCAAAGCAAAGAGAAAAGCCAACTACGTCGCATGTCTAGGCAAGATTCTGTCTTGACATAGTATATCGAAGTCATGTCCACCCCCTAGCCCCCGCCAGCGGGGGAAATCTTGAACTAATCAGTAAAGTTCTTAATGGTCAAGTCTGACTTTTCCTATAACAACCACCGTCAAATCTTCACAACCTTCCCAAAGAATTGAATCCCAGAGGAATGAACCTTGATATAATAAAGACCACTTTCTAGAAGCGATATATCAATTTCAGATCCTATGGTTATCTCTTGTGACCTATGTAGTTCACCTCTACTATTGTAGACATTAAGATCCGCTTTCTTATTCGATAAATCGGAATTAGAAAGGGTAATGCTCTGTGCAGAAGGATTTGGATAGATTACAAAGTTTGTTGATTCATAATCAGTGGACACTGTAGAAGA
>CAKZVK010000066.1 GCA_937921825.1 uncultured Saprospiraceae bacterium | reverse complement strand
TTATAATTGAATTCCTTTCTGCTAAAGTATACAATTCCGTAAAAGAAAATTATCTA
This sequence comes from uncultured Saprospiraceae bacterium, assembly GCA_937921825.1. GTDB lineage: Bacteria > Bacteroidota > Bacteroidia > Chitinophagales > Saprospiraceae > RFSX01. Next base: position 9,321 of record CAKZVK010000066.1, on the reverse strand, counting down.
AAGTGATTTCATATCTTAGTAATTAAAACCACACCATGAAATTCCTTAAATACCTATCTATACTTATCCTACTCTTAGTAATAGTATTTTTCGCCAAAGGTTTGATGACGCCGTCGATATCTTATGACAGTCAATTCGTTGTCAATAAATCAGCAGCAGAAACAATGGCTGTTATGTCTGATCAATCAAAAATCAAAGACTGGCTAGAAGGCTATATAAGAACCGAACTGGTCTCTGGTACTGCTGGCACCGTAGGTGCAGTGTCTAAGATCTATGTAGATAACGGTGGACAAGAAATGGCAATGAAAGAAACCATCAAGAAATTCGTATCGAACCAAGCCATCGCAATGGATTTCTCTATGGACTTTATGGAAATGGAATATGAAATAACCTTAGATGAGTCGGCTGGAAAAACAACGGTAAAGTCAACTTCAAAAGTACTAGGTAATGGATTGTTTGCTCAGTCCCTAGTTTCCTTCATGAAAGGCACCATGAAAAAGCAAGAGGACATCAACATGAATAATCTCAAGAAAGTTATAGAAGAAAATACAACCAACTACTTTCCAGAACCTGTTGTAGAAGAAGCTGTAGAGATGTAGGTCTATCTATGCCACATTATGAAAGGCAGCCTAAATCCCAAAATAAAAATATGCTGTATAGCAAATAAGTTAGAAGCTGATCTCGCCATGAAATATGGTGCCACTGCCATAGGTCTCGTCAGTCACATGCCTAGTGGACCAGGAGTTATCAGTGAAAAATCTATCAAAGAAATTGCTGCACATGTTCCTCCATCGATAGACACCTTTTTCTTGACTAGCGAAACAAGAGCTAACGCAATTATCTCACAACATCAGTTAGTATTAACTAACACGATACAGCTGGTAGATAAAGTAGAACAGGAAGATTTTAAACTACTGAGAAAAGCGCTCCCTGAGGTGACATTGATTCAAGTTATCCACGTCCAAGACGAAAACTCTATCGAAGAAGCAAAGGCTGCTGCAAGCTATGCAGATGCTCTACTCTTAGATAGTGGCAGACCTCAACTCAAAACAAAAATTCTAGGAGGCACAGGACAAGTCCATGATTGGAAATACAGCAAACGCATCAGATCAGTAGTGAATATCCCTATCTATCTTGCAGGCGGTCTCCATAATTCCAATGTGCTTACAGCTATAAAAACGGTACAACCTTATGGTATCGACCTGTGTACAGGAGTAAGAACAGATGGTAAACTAAATGAAGACAAACTAAGGGCCTTTTTTAAGGCAATCAATTCGGTCCAAGCCTTATGAAGCAATAGCTAATTAGAAAGGCAGCTTGGCCAGATCGACGTTACCTCCTGTCAGAATCACCCCTACTTTTTTGTCTTTGAACTTCTGGGGCTCCAATAGGATAGCTGCAAAAGGCACAGCACAAGAAGGCTCTATAATTATTTTCATTCTTTCCCAGATCATACGCATCGCTGCAATTATTTCTCCCTCTTCTACTCTGATTACTTCCTCGACATACTTTTGGATGATTGGAAAATTGATATCACCAAGATGCGTTCGGAGACCATCAGCGATAGTATCTGCTTTTAGATTCTTGATGATCTTTCCGGCTTTGAGAGACCAGTAGGCATCATCTGCGGCCCGAGGTTCTCCTGCTATGGTCTTACAACTTTTTCCAAAGTGATGTGCAGCCAGTGCTGTTCCCGCGAGCAAGCCACCCCCACCGACAGGCACACAGACATAATCCAGATCGGGCTGGTCTTCTAGCAACTCCATAGCAGCCGTCCCTTGCCCTAGTATCACATCTAGATTATCAGAAGGATGCAAAAATGCCGCTTGCGTTTTTTCTACGATTCCATCCGCCACTTTCTGTCTTTCCTCTATGGAAGGATAACATTCAGTGATCTGGCCACCGTAGCCAGCCACTGCATCCTTTTTGACTTGTGGCGCATTATCTGGCATTACGATGTAGGCGGGGATCCCCAAACTTTTGGCAGCCAGGGAGACCGCCTGTGCCATGTTGCCCGAAGAGTGGGTCACTAAGCCATGGGCTTGTTGATTCTCAGGAAGCTGTAATGCAGCATTGGTAGCACCTCTCATTTTGAAGGCGCCCATCCTTTGGAAATTCTCGCACTTAAAAAATACTTCCGCCCCAGAGATTTCATTTAAGGCTGAGGAGGATAAGACAGGGGTACGATGGATGTAAGGTTTTATTCGACTATGAGTAGCGATTAGCTCTTGCTTTGTCATGATTATGATAGGATTGATCTGATGCAAAGTAATTAGATAAAACTAAGTCAATATTTCTCAACTTTTAGAACGTAATTTGTAATTCATTCGAATAAATGGAAAAAATAGAAAAACATACTGCCGAGCCTCAAGCTCAACCCGTTCGTCTCTCTGATTACGTACCTGGTATCTTCTTGAGTATTAGTTCCAAGAAAGGAATGAAAAAAGCTATAGAAAAAGGTCTGGTCAAGGTCAATGGACAAGTCGCTCATACCAGCAACTACATTAATGGTGGTGAAACGATAGAGCTCTATAAAAGAGAGGCAGAAAGTAATCTTCCTGAAATAACCCTAGATATCGAAGTCCTCTATGAGGATGATCATATAGCTATCGTCAATAAGCCCGCAGGTATCGTCGTAAGTGGCAACAAGGAAAAGACCCTAGCCAATGCGCTACCCTCTTCACTAAAAGCAAGTGCCGAGCCCTCTGCCTTAGATAGACCTCAGCCTGCTCACAGACTAGACTACCCGACCAGTGGTGTACTACTTATCGGTAAGACTTCTAATGTGCTGACGGCATTAAACAAGCTCTTTGAAAACAAGAAAGTGGAAAAAACCTATCACGCCATCACAATCGGGAAAGTAGAAAAAGGTGGTGAAATAAAAAATGAACTTAAAGGCAAAAAAGCAGAGACAAGCTATGAGGTCATAGACACGATAGCCTCTCCTAAATTCAAGTTTCTAAGTTACCTTAAGCTTACACCGAAAACAGGAAGAAGACATCAACTACGTATCCACATGGCCGACCTAGGACATCCTATTCTTGGTGATCATGAATACGGCTTAGACAAAAGAATGTCTACTGGAAATGGCTTATATCTTCATGCCTCAGAAATTAGTTTTGCACATCCGATTACAGAAGAAGCTATAACAGTAGCAGCGGCTTTACCTAAAAAATTCGAAAGAATCTTAGCAAATCCCATTAGTGAGAAAGCTTAACTGAAAAGCAATAAAGGATTCTAGCTGAAACAATATTTCGGAAGTTGCTCGGCAGTTCAAAAACTCGGGCAGTCCCCGTTGTATTTTTTGTTCTTTCGCTTAAAGAGTCGAAATTTTCTTTTCTTTTTGATTTTTTTTCGCTCTACCTTTTCTGAGCAGTCTTCATCAGAATACTCTAGGATATAATCCAATGCCTGAGCATCAGGAGAGTTGATACTTGGCGGAAGGAAAGGATTGGTAATTTCGAGTTCAGGTTTCTCTTGTGTCAGAAAGTAACAGGTCACAAATTTGTAATTATTATTGAGTCGAGTGCGATCTCTGGCTAGGTCTCTATTATAAGCCACCACTTGTTGGTTTTTCTTATGTACTGCCTTATAGGATTTCAATAAACTATCTAGTTTATTATAAGCCGCTCTATAGTCCTTCTTACTTGCATGATATAGAGCCAAGTTATTATGACTGGCCATCACATCTATAGAACTCCATATCGTATGTGCCTCCTTTTTGTTATCCATAAAAAACAAGGCCAATGCTCTATTGCTATCAAAAGAGGTCCTCAGATTCTGGTTGGCTTTCTGGGCGGCAAGAAAAGACTGAGCCGAAGTCACGAAGTATTTCTGGGCCCTAGAATTATTATACCTATTCTTGTGATATAGACCTACATCTTTATAGACTATACCCCTTGTATTCCAGACATAGTAATTATCAGGATAGGCCTGAGCTAATGAATCCACAAGTTGGGTGGCCTTGCTATGTTGAGCTTTAGAAGAGTAACAAAAGGCTCTACCTATATCAGCATTTAGACTTTCCTTATCTAAGTACTTGGCCTTATCAAAACAGCGTAGAGCCAAAGCATACTTCTTTTGGTACAAGGCGGCATTCCCGGCTATCACATAGACATTGGCGTCATTATAAATTTGGCCTTTTAGAACATTTACAGATTTTGAGTAGTCTCCTAGTTTTAGATAATAATAGCTCAAAAAATTTCTTGGCCTAGGATCTTCACTAGATTGATAGTAAATAAAATCTTCTAACAATTTGACAGCCTCTTTTATTCTATTTATGCGGCCTAGACTATAAGCCTTAGCTAGGAGTAATTCTAATTGCTCATTCTGAGACAAGGTTGCTGTATGAATAGCTTCTGCATTCTCCAGGATAACAAAAGGGTTTTTCTCCAATTGTCCCAGCTTCATCTTTTCGAAGAGTAAATACTTTTCTTCGTTCACAAGCTTTCGAGCCTCATCTATATACTCATAGGCTGCCTTATAGTTCTTTGCTTCTGTGGCTTCCTCTGACAGTGCCATGAGCAATTGGGCTTTGGTTACTTCAGTTTTCCTTTTGAGTTGATTGGCTGCTCTTTCTGCCTTACCCGTAGATTTCTGACCGAGCTCTTCACATTTAGAAAGCATATTCAGAGCTAAGTTGTAATCCTTATTGGCGAGAGCGATTAAGCTTCTGTTGTAATAGTATGTTGGGTTACCAGATTTAGCAGCTATTAGCTTTTCTAGATTTTTGTCTGCCTCTTTAAGATCACCATTCATAGCTGAGAGCACGGCTCTATTATTCCTAGCCTTGGAGGCTTCAGAACAGTACTCCTCTGCTTTTGCATAAAGCGCTTCAGCTTCGACATACAAGCTATCTTTTAGAGCCTTATTACCTTGATTTAGATAATTCGACTGAGCTATCAGCCCATTAAGAGCAAAAGAGCACAAACAAAGCAGTATGAATTTTGACATGTTCAAAAGGTAATAATGACCTGAATACATAAGAAATTACATCCTCTAGGCTCTTTAAGTTCCGATTCATCGGCAGATAGAAGTTAAAAAATTAAGAATTGTAATACCTTGCCCTAGACTCATAAGAATGATAAGAATAGGAGAATACCAGACCCTGACCATAAATAGGCAAATGCCTCAAGGCTACTATCTCATGTGTGAAGACGAGGAAGAAGTTCTTCTCCCTAATGCTTTCATCACAGAGGATATGGAGCTGGATGATAAGATCAAGGTTTTTGTCTATTGTGATTCGAGTGATAGAGAGGTCGCTACTACAGAAAAGCCCTTGCTGACAGTGGGCAACTTTGGTTACATGGAGTTTCCTGATGTAAATGATACTGGAGCCTTCTGTGATCTAGGCATCCAAAAACAACTCTTTGTCCCCTTCAGCAATCAGCGCTATAAAATCAAAAGCGGCGATAAACATGTCGTCTACATGTATCTAGATGAAGTGACAGACCGGCTGGTAGGAACCACAAAACTCAGTGGTTATCTAGAAAATGAAGCAGATGAGGATATAGAAATGGGACAGGAAGTCATGCTCCTTATATATCAAGAAACTGATCTAGGTTATAAAGCCATCATAGACCAAAAATATGATGGTCTGATCTACAAAAATGACTTGCTATCGCCCCTAAAAATAGGTCAATTATCCAAAGGCTACATCAAACCGATAAGACCAGATGGTAAGATGGATCTCAGTCTGACACCTATAGGACATGGGAGCATAGAACCAAATGCTGAGAAAATCTATGCCCGTCTAGTGGCAAATGATGGTTTTCTGCCTTTCACAGACAAGAGTGACCCTAATGAGATCAGAAAGACCTTTGGAATCAGTAAAAAGTTGTTCAAAAAAGCAATTGGTGGCTTATATAAGCAAAAATTGGTGATTTTAAAGCCAGATGGGATTTATCAGCAAAGTGATAAGACGAATGTCTAAAATAGCCTTACTTTAGTTGCGCTTGATTATATGGTCCTATCGCCAGTCAAGAGTTCAAAATTAAGCCATGCAACCAACTACCGCGTCTACTGAGACAATAGATTATAAAAATGTTTCTTTCGATAAGTTCATAGGAGATTTCAAGGATACTCTGTCCGAACTATTCGCAGAATACGATGCAAAAGAGCATCACTTTACAGAGCGCAAATTTCCAGACAAGATGTTCAAAAGCATCATGGATCATGTGCCGCTTTCAGTAGCCATTCCTTCTCAGTATGGTGGCAGAGGGGCAAACCCTAATGAGTGCATGAGCCTCCTTCAGGCCGCTTCTTATCACTCTATACCGCTGACCTTAATCTTTGGAATTAATATCGCCTTATTCATAGAGCCTTTTGCTAAATATGGCAGCGAAACTCTGAAGCCAGAGATCTTTAATAAATTTCTCACTCAGCAACATATGGGTGGGCTGATGATCACTGAGCCTGCACATGGTAGTGATGCCCTCAACATGAAGACGGCTTATACTCAGAATGAGGATGGCAGTTACAAAATCAAAGGAACTAAACACTGGCAAGGTCTTACCGGACTAGCAGACTATTGGCTAGTTGCAGCGAGAAAACAAAGTGCCTCAGGAGCACTGGGTAGAGATGTAGATCTCTTTATGACAATAGACGGTCTTCCAGAACAACACATAGAAGTCACAGAGCTTTATAATAACAATGGGTTGTACCCTATCCCGTATGGTAAAAACGAGATTGATATACAGCTTCCTGAATCACAAAGATTGATTCCAGAAACCACGGGTATCAAAATGCTCATGGATACACTACATAGAAGTCGATTACAATTTCCAGGTATGGCCATTGGCTTTGCCAAAAGGGCTCTAGATGAAGCCACTAAATATTGTAACGAAAGAATGGTGAGAGGAAATTCTTTATTGCAATTTGATCAGATTCAGAATGACCTCGTCAGATTAGAATCAAACTTTACGATTTGCTCTTCTATGTGCTATAGAAGTTCTGCTTTTACCTCTATAGAAGAAGACCTTGCTCTGGCAGGCATAGAGGCTAACACCTTCAAGGCAGTCGTGTCAGATATCATGCAAGAGTCTGCTCAGATCTTGATGCAACTGCAAGGTGGTAAAGGCTACCTTATAAAAAGCCTAGGTTCTAGAGCCATCTTGGATTCTAGACCCTTCCAAATTTTTGAAGGACCTAACGACATGTTGTTTACCCAGCTGGCAGAGATGATGCTGAAGAAGATGTTCAAGATGAAGGAGCCTAACCTTTACGAATTCATGAGTAATGACAGCCTTTCATCTTACGCAGCAGAGCTATTCAAAGAGAACATCAATATCTCTTTAGAAAAGGGTTTACCTCAAAGAAAACTTGTCCTGCTCGGTAGGACGATGGCTAAAGTTATTCTGGCACATAATGTCATAACGCTAGGACATTCAGGATTTAATGCAGGGATGGTATCTAATTGTATCGATCAGTTAAAGACAGATGTTGCCAACCTCATGAATACATATCAAGTGGGTACGATGAGTATGCCTACAGAAACTTACCAAGAGAGTTCCTCTTGGAATGACTTACTGGCCTAGGTCAAAGGTCAAAGGGAAGAACAACTCACTCTAGGCAAAGGCATTATCCACATACCTTTTTATCTGCATCGTTGTAATACGCTTATGAATTTCGCTGGATTCACTAGAGTAGAATTCTAGTTCAGCCTCTGTCATCATTCCTATGATAAAACCAAGCAGCCTATTCTTAAAGGCGATATTGGAAGTGACATATTTTTTTACCGCTTCCTCATAAGCGTTTCTATTTGAGGTATCTATCTTAGCCAGCATGCTCTTGAAATGCTTAGAACTATGCAGCAGATGATGACTTACTGAATTCTGTAGTTTCAATAAAGGGCGCAAGGTCTGATTCTGAAACTGTTCCATTTTATCAGCATTACTTACATCCAGATCTAATTGAGGTCTAAGGGCTATAATATTTTCGTCTCTCATACCCTATAAACAAACTGGGTAATATTTAGTTCGATACTTAACTCTTTGGGACCATTAAAGAAACATCTATTACTACCTCAGCTCCATCCAATCTAGTTCTAAACTAAAATTTTCTGCTTTCTTATTGGAGATCAAAAAAGATAATTCTGACAATAGTTCAGCAGGAAAATTGGGCATATCTAAGGTCCTACCTCTATAGGTTGGATAAAAACTGGCTAAGTCTAGACTTATGGTCTGCCATTCTCCATTGGTTTCAAAATTTTGAATATAAGAATGAGCATCTTCTCTTTGGGTTTTGAGTCTAAGCTGGTAGCCCTTTTTATCTCCTTTCAGTCTGAAGACCACTTTCTCATATTCATCTATCTTTTTTGCGCCAGTGATAAATCTTACAGAAGAAAATCCGCCATAATTTTCTAGAGACACTTCTCCAGTAAAGACACCATACCCTTCCTGATTCAGTCCAAAGGTTCCTTGTGATCGACCACCCATAACCACATCATCTAGTATGTACCAGTCTTCAAGATTTACATTTTCAGAAAAATTATATAGAATAAGGGACTTATCAGTGGTATTAGTCATAAGGTAGAATGAGAGAATGCATAAATAAACAAGCTTCATAGAAATACAACAGAGAAGTGGATATTTGGTTTCGGTATTATAATCAACTAAAAAGCCCCTTGCGAAATGCAAGAGGCTTTTTTGTGAGAGTAGAGATGAACGACTGGTCCGCATAGCGGAAGGAAGTGACTAAACGTCACTTTCTAAGGAGAGAACTGCAGCATCAGCTGCAGCTAGGTAAATAGATTTTTAAAACGAAACCTCAGCATCAGCTAAGGGTGGGCTGCAAGAGTCGCTCTCCACGAACAAAAAAAACCCCTTGCGAAATGCAAGAGGCTTTTGTATGAGAGTAGATATGAACGACTGGTCCGCATAGCGGAAGGAAGTGACTAAACGTCACTTTCTAAGGAGAAAACTGCAGCATCAGCTGCAGCTAGGTAAATAGATTTTTAAAACGAAAGCTCAGCATCAGCTAAGGGTGGGCTGCAAGAGTCGCTCTCCACGAACAAAAAAAAACCCTTGCGAAATGCAAGAGGCTTTTGTATGAGAGTAGATATGAACGACAAGTCCGCATAGCGGAAGGAAGTGACTAAACGTCACTTTCTAAGGAGAGAACTGCAGCATCAGCTGCAGCTAGGTAAATAGATTTTTAAAACGAAAGCTCAGCATCAGCTGAGGATGGGCTGGCAAGAGTCGCTCTACCGAATGCAAAAAGCCCCTTGCGAAATGCAAGAGGCTTTTGTGTGAGAGTAGAGATGATCGACTGGTCCGCATAGCGGAAGGAAGTGACTAAACGTCACTTTCTAAGGAGAGAACT